>CAMDRB010000092.1 GCA_945906455.1 Caenispirillum bisanense | reverse complement strand
AAATCGAAAGCTAAGAGCAAAGCTCAGTCCATGAAGAAGACGGTCAAGGCGGTCATGGCGCGGGCCAAAACCGCGGCGAAAAGAAAGGGCAAGACCCTTAAGGCGCGGGCCATTCAGATCGAAAAGAGCGTCGGTAAGGACATCAACGTGCTCGCAGGCCAGCTTACGACGCTCGCGAAAAAGATGGTCAAGAAGGGCGGCAAGACCATCAAACGCGAACTCGGCAATCTCGAGCGCATGGCAAAGGATAGCCGGCGCAAAGTCGGGCTGTAAGACGAATCGGCGGCGCGAGCCGAAGGCCCCTCCCGAAAAAGCCTGCCCGAGGGCCCGTTCCGAGGGTAGGCTTTTCGGGACGCTACTCTAAAGCTCCCGCCGCTGACGTCGTTTCGCCTTCGTCGATCCCTGGACGAGAGTTCTAAATTCGGACCGTCGCCAACGCTTGGGCGGCGATCCCTTCCGCGCGACCGGTGAATCCCAGCCCTTCGGTCGTCGTAGCTTTGACGCTGATGCGGCCTTCCTCGACGCCGAGGATGCGCGCCACCGAAGCCACCATGGCAGCGCGATGGGGGCCGACTTTGGGGCGTTCGCAAATAATCGTGAAGTCCAGATGGATCAGCGCACCGCCGCGCTCGCGCAGCAAATCGTAGGCGTGACGTAGGAACCTGTCCGAGGCGGCCCCTCGCCATTTGGGGTCTGACGGCGGGAAATGCTGGCCGATGTCGCCGGCGGCAAAAGCCCCGAGGATGGCATCGGTGCCGGCGTGCAGCGCTACGTCGGCGTCGGAATGGCCAATCAGTCCGTGCGAATGCGGTACTTTGAGGCCGCACAACATCACGTGATCGCCGGGTCCGAAGCGATGCACGTCGAAGCCTTGGCCCGTGCGGGTTTCAGTCAATGCTGCCGCCAAGCGGGCCAGGTCTTCCATGGTCGTAACCTTGATGTTGGTTTCATCACCGGGGACCGTCACGATTCGGCCCTGGGCGCGTTCCAAGACGGCGGCATCGTCGGTCAGTGATTCGCGGGAAAATTTACGATGGGCGTCGAGAATCGCCTGAAAACGGAAGCCCTGCGGCGTTTGGGCACGCACAATATTTTCGCGCGGCATGGTCTCACCGATCCAGCCATCGGCGCCGACGCGTTTCATGGTGTCGAAAACGGCGAGCGCGGGCAGAACGCCGTCGGCCGCGCGCGAGCCGGCACGGAGCTCGGCGATAACCGAGTCAATCAGCGCAGCCGAGACCATCGGCCGGGCGCCGTCATGGATAAGCACAAAATCCGGGGCACTTGCGCCCAGGGCCTCAAGGCCCATGCGAACCGAGTCCTGCCGCGTGGCTCCGCCGTGGACCGACGTCACGCCAGCGAAGCCCGCGGCCACTTCGGCGAAGACATCGGCATCGTCGGGGTGAATGGCGACCACCACGCGCCGAACCTTGGGATGGCCGCAGAAGGCGCGCAACGTACGCCGCAGGAGCCGCTCGCCGTTGAGCGGCGCGTACTGCTTGGGCAGCTCGCCGCCAAACCGCTGTCCACGGCCGGCGGCGACAATCAGGGCAGCGCAGATGGACACTGGACAACCTTGCTAAGGGACACGGGCCGAATAAAACAAGCCCCATATCAATGACTTGAACACATTCCCGGCACGTGCGGAAGACGCCCACCCGCCCGCCCGAAACCTGGTTTTCAACATGCCTTGGTAGGCCGCGCTCGATGTGTTGCCAAGATGTAGTGCGGTTTAGCCACACCCCCCGAATGTCCTTGATTTTCACCGTGGTTCTTGGGCAAATGCCTAAGTTTTATGCAGTTGCTCGGGCGCAACAGGCTAGGCAATTTCTGGGCAACGGTAAGATAGCTATGGCAACGCCTCGGCTTCGCATTGGACCACTGGAGGTCGCCGGCAACGTCCTGCTCGCGCCCATGTCCGGCGTAACGGACCGACCCTTCCGCCGCCTGGTCAAGCGGTTCGGTTGCGGGTTGGTCTATTCCGAGATGATCGCCAGCGCGCAGATGGTCCGCGCCCACGGCGAAACCATGCGCATGAGTACTAATTGCGCGGACGAAGCGCCCATGGCGGTGCAATTGGCCGGCTGCGAGCCCCAGGTGATGGCCCAAGCCGCGCGCATGAACCAGGACCGGGGCGCAGCCCTGATCGATATCAACATGGGCTGCCCAGTCAAGAAAGTCGTGAACAGCATGGCTGGTTCGGCGCTGATGCGCGACGAGGACAACGCCGTGCGTATCATCGAAGCGGTGGTCAGGGCCGTGACCATCCCGGTCACCTTAAAAATGCGCATGGGCTGGGATCACGCGAGCTTAAACGCACCATCGCTGGCACGGCGGGCGGAATCTGCCGGCATTCAACTCATCACCGTCCACGGCCGCACGCGCCAGCAGCTTTACAACGGGGCGGCGGATTGGCCCTTCATCCGCAAGGTGAAGGAAGCCGTGAAAATTCCGGTGATCGGCAATGGCGATGTCACAAGCCCGGAGCACGCTGCAGAACTGTTGCGTGTATCCGGCGCGGACGGCGTCATGATTGGCCGCGGCGCCTTCGGCAGGCCATGGTTCCCGGCCCAGGTGCAGCATTTCTTGGATACCGGTAAGGCTTTGGCCGCGCCAACGCCGACCGAGCGTTGCGCCGTCCTGCTCGAGCACTATGAAGCCCTGTTGTCGCACTACGGTCGTGACCCCGGCGTGCGGATTGCCCGCAAGCATTTGGCCTGGTCGGTGGCGGGACTCAAAGACGCAAATGCATTCCGCGCGGCGGTCAATTGCCAAGCGGACCCGAATGTCGTGCGAGCCCATATTGCCCGAATCTTCTTAGGAGATTTTCCCCCCGAGTATTCGAACTTGAAGGAAGCAGCCTAATGCCGGCGCCGGTTGCCTTTCTTAGACAAGGGCCTTCGAAATCGGACGGCCCCGGGTTGAGCGCGGAATCGGTGCTCAGCGCACTGCCTTCGGCCACATTGGTGGTCGATCAGGCCAAAGCCATCCGCTACGCCAACAGCGCCGCCGAGCAGTTGTTTCAAAGTAGCGCGCCGATGCTGACGGGCGAGCCGCTGGCAGCGATTTTGCCGCCCAACGGCCCGCTTCTCGCACTTGTCGAGCAAGCGGCGGCCGAGGACACGCCCATGTCGGCCTACGGCGTAGTCCTCGACACGCCCAAAACCGGCGTACGCACGATGTCGGTACATGTAGCGCCGATCATCGACACGCCCGGCTGGTTGGTTATCTCGCTGCAGGAGCAGACGCGCGCCATCAAGATTGGGCAGCAGTTGGAACACCGCAACTCCGCGCGCTCGATGACCGCCATGTCCGCGCTCCTCGCACACGAGGTGAAGAATCCGTTGTCGGGCATTCGCGGCGCCGCGCAATTGCTCGGCCAAAGCGCCGCCGAGGAAGACCGCAAGTTGACGCAATTGATTTGCGACGAGGCCGACCGCATCGTCGCCCTTGTCAACCGCATGGAAGTGTTTTCTGACGACCGTCCGCTGGAGCGGGCGCCGGTGAACATTCACGCTGTGCTGGAACGCGTCCGCCGAATCGCCGAAAACGGATTTGCCGCGTCGATAAAATTCATTGAGCGCTACGACCCATCGCTGCCTTCGGTCAACGGTAACCATGATCAGCTGGTTCAGGTGATTCTCAACCTGGTCAAGAATGCCGCCGAAGCCGCGCCGGCCAAGGGCGGTGAAATCGTGCTTTCGACGTCGTTCCAACCCGGAGTGCGCGTCGCCGTCTCGGGCAGTCAGGGACGCATCCAATTGCCGCTGGTGGTTTCTGTGCAGGACAATGGTCCGGGCATTCCTGAAGACCTGCGCCCGTATCTGTTCGACCCTTTCGTGACGACCAAACCCAAGGGCGGTGGTCTTGGTCTCGCCCTGGTCGCGAAGATTGTCAGCGATCACGGCGGCATTATCGAATTCGAAAGTGCGCGGTCGCGCACGATTTTCAAAATCATGCTGCCGATCGTCACGGGAGAAGCTTGATGAACGCCGCCACGGTTCTTATTGCCGACGACGACAGCAGCATCCGCACGGTTCTGACGCAGGCATTAGGACGCGCGGGCTATGATGTGCGGACTACGGGAAATGCCGCGACGCTTTGGCGCTGGGTATCTGATGGCGTTGGTGATCTTGTCATTACCGACGTGATCATGCCCGACGAAAACGGCCTCGACTTGCTTCCGCGCATTAGGAAACTCCGCCCGGACCTTCGTGTCATCGTCATGAGCGCCCAGAACACGCTATTGACGGCGGTAAAGGCCGCCGAGCGGGGCGCATTTGAATACCTGCCCAAGCCGTTTGATCTCAGCGAACTGGTCGCTGTGGTCAACCGCGCGTTGGCGACCAAGCCCAGTGACCAGGCGCCCGCCAACGATTATGGCGCCGAGCGCCTTCCCATCGTCGGCCGCTCGCCGGCGATGCAAGATATTTATCGGGCCGTCGCTCGGCTGATGAACACCGATCTTACCGTCATGATCACGGGCGAATCCGGGACGGGCAAGGAGTTGGTGGCGCGGGCGCTGCACGATTTCGGCCGTCGGCGCACCGGGCCTTTCGTGGCCGTCAATATGGCGGCGATTCCCCGCGAGTTGATTGAAAGCGAGTTGTTCGGCCATGAGAAAGGTTCGTTCACTGGCGCCCTGAACCGGGTATCCGGCCGCTTCGAACAAGCCGAGGGCGGCACATTATTTCTCGATGAAATCGGCGACATGCCGCCGGAGGCGCAGACCCGGCTTTTGCGGGTCTTGCAGGATGGTCGTTACACCAGCGTCGGCGGCCGCACACCGATCAAGGCCAACGTCCGCATCGTCGCGGCCACGCACCGCGATCTTACCCAACTGATCAAGGTCGGCATGTTCCGCGAGGACCTGTTCTACCGGCTGAACGTCGTGCCGCTCCGCATCCCGCCGTTGCGCCAGCGCTTGGAAGATATTCCGGAACTCGTGAACCATTTCCTTGCCCAAGGCGCAAGCGAAGGCCTGCCGTCGAAAGCCTTGGGGCCGGCGGCCCTTGATCGTCTCAAGCATCACCGTTGGCCCGGCAACGTTCGTGAACTTGAGAATATGATGAAGCGAATGATCGCGCTCTATAATGAGCCGGTCATTGGCGTAGACGTCGTCGAGTTGGAAATTGCCGGCGCGGCGCCCGTACAGCTCGGTGACGAGGGCCAGTCCGCGACGTTGAGCGGCACCATCGAGCGACATCTGCGCGACTACTTTGAAGGCCACAATGGCGCGTTGCCTCCGCGCGGCCTCTATGACCGCGTGCTCCGCGAACTCGAGCGCCCGCTGATCACTTTAACCTTGATTGCCACGCGCGGAAATCAAGTGAAAGCGGCGGATGTGCTCGGACTCAATCGCAATACCTTACGTAAGAAAATCCGGGAGCTGGATCTTGGCGTTGTGCGCGGCATCCAGTAACTGGGCGGGCAGGCGATGAACACCGGCGCCATCGATCTCGCCGCGGACGCTGCTGACCCTGCTCCAGTGGGTTCTGACTTATCCTTGCGCGCGCGCGTCTTTGCGCGCCTTCGGCACGTAAACATGGTCGACGCTTTCGCGATTGTTTTGACCGCGGCCGCGCTGGCGTCAGGTATCGCGACCTACGCCTCGATGACCGGCTTCGGTTCCGAGGGACCTAACGCCACCTCAACGTTGATTTTTCTCAATATCGACCTTCTGATTGTGTTGGGCCTGACGGTGCTGGTGGCCACGCGCCTGGTTCGGCTCTGGCGGGCGCACCGCGCCGGAACCATGGGATCGCGCCTGCATATCCGTTTGGTGGTTCTCTTCGGCGTCATCGCCATGACGCCCACGGTGCTCATCGCCATATTCTCGACTTTGTTCTTTACGTTCGGCGTTCAGGCCTGGTTCGGCGAGCGTGTCAGAACGGCCGTCACCGAGTCGGCTGCGATCGCGCGCGCTTACCTGGTGGAACACCAGCAGGCGATCAAGGCCGACGCGCTGGCGGTTGCTAACGACATCAATCGGCAGTGGGTGCAACTGAGCAGTGGAGATCAGCGCCTGAGGGATTCATTCCTTTCGACTCAAGCCGCGTTCCGCGGGCTAACTGAAGCGGTTATCTTTGCCAACGACCTGAAGGTTCTTGCCAAGGCCGGCTATACATTTGCCCTTCAGACCGGCGAGCAAATTCCCTTCGCCGCCATCGCGACAGCGAATATCGGCCAGGTCGCCGTGTTGACCGGACAGAGTTCCGACCGTGTGCGGGCGCTGGTGAAGCTTGAATCCTATCCCGCGGCCTACCTTCTGGTTGGGCGTTTTGTCGACGCGAACGTCCTCGCGCGCCTTTCACGAACCGAGGAGGCCGTATCTGAATATCTGCGACTTGAAGGCCAGCGGTCCGAGTTGGAGGTGAGCTTTACACTCCTGTTTGGTGTTGTCGCTTTGCTCCTGCTCCTGGTGTCGGTGTGGTTCGGCTTGGCGCTGGCCACGCGGCTAGCCAAGCCGATCATCGAGTTGATCAACGCATCTGAGCGCGTGCGCGGCGGGGATTTGACCATCCGGGTGCAGGAAACCGATTTCGGTGACGAATTGGCTTATCTCGGGCGGTCGTTCAATCGCATGACCAAGCGGCTCGACGAGCAGCAAACTGCATTGCGCGACACCAATGCGCAGTTAGATGAACGTCGGCGGTTTACCGAAACGGTTCTGGCGGGCGTGAGCGCCGGCGTCATCGGCCTTGACCCGCGTGGGCAGATCACGTTGCCGAACCGCTCGGCTTCGGTCTTGCTCAGCACCGATCTCACCAGGGCCATCGGTCGGCCGCTCGCCGACGTCGTGCCCGCGTTTGCCCGGCTGTTGGCCGAAGTGCAGAAATCTCAGCAAAAAACCATTCAAGAAGAAGTCCAGATCGTCGAGGGCAGCACTCAAAAAACCTTCTTCGTGCGTCTATCGGGTGAGCAGGTTCAAGCCGACATCCATGGCTATGTCGTGACGTTCGACGACATCACTGCATTGCAATCGGCGCAACGCAAGGCGGCCTGGGCAGACGTGGCGCGCCGCATCGCCCACGAAATCAAGAACCCGCTGACTCCGATTCAGCTCTCGGCGGAGCGATTGAGGCGAAAATATCTGGACAAACTCGGCGACGATTCAGGGTTGTTCAGTCAGTGCACGGAAACCATCATTCGTCATGTTGGTGATATTGGCCACATGGTTGACGAGTTTTCGGCCTTCGCCCGCCTGCCCAGCGCTGTGCTCAAGTCCACCGACCTGAATGCCGTTGTCCGGGACGCCGTCATGTTGCAACGCCACGCTTTTCCGCAGATCGTCTTTGAAATTGAGACTCCAGGCGCGCAGCTCCTGATGCGCTGCGATGCACGTCAGGTGGGCCAAGCCTTGACCAACGTCTTGAAAAACGCCGTGGAAGCCGTCGACGCGCGGTTTGGAATCCTGGCTCCGGGGCAGCCCGGCCAGGGACGGATCACCGCGAGCATCAAGCAGAGCGACAGCGAAACGATTATCAGAGTCGTCGACAATGGCATTGGTTTACCGCAGGTGGAGCGCGAACGCTTGACGGAACCCTACGTCACGACGCGGGCGAAAGGCACGGGGCTCGGACTCGCTATCGTCAAGAAAATCATCGAAGACCACGGCGGACGGGTGACACTTGAAGATATTCCCGGCTCGCGCGAGGGCGCGGAAGTCACCCTGCATTTCCCGGCGACGCTGGCGACCGTGAGTTCGGCGGACTCCGGCGTGTCCGGAATGCGCGGTCAAGCCGTCCGGGCGGGAGAGTAACCGCCATGCCGCAGAACCCAACCGCGATCGCCGATATTTTGATTGTTGACGACGAGGCCGACATTCGCTCGGCAATAGCCGGGATACTCGAGGACGAAGGCTTTGCCACGCGCGAGGCAACCTCGGGCGACCAAGCCCTGGAGCAGGTCAAGGCGCGGGCCCCGGCGGCGGTAATCTTGGATATTTGGCTTGAAAATAGCCGGCTCGATGGTTTGCAGGTCCTCGCGGCCGTCAAGGCTATGCGCCCAGGCGTGCCGGTCGTGATGATATCGGGCCACGGCAGTATCGCAACCGCGGTCGAAGCCATCCGCCAGGGCGCCTACGACTTCATCGAAAAACCATTCGAAGCCGATCGCTTGTTACTCGTCCTGGGGCGGGCTCTCGAGGCCGCCCGCCTCAGGCGTGAGAATCTAGAACTCAAGACCCGAGCCGGAGAACCCGACGTGCTCATCGGTTCGGGCTCCGCGGTGGCCTCCTTGCGCCGTACGATTGATCGGGTCGGTCCGACCGGCTCGCGCGTGCTGATCATCGGTCCGGCCGGATCCGGAAAAGAAGTAGTTGCGCGGAACATTCACCTGCGTTCGCCGCGCGCGGAAAGCCCATTCGTCATCGTCAATTGCGCGTCGTTACATCCCGACCGGATGAGTGATCTCCTGTTCGGCACCCCCGGCGCGGAGGGTCCAAACGGCCTACTGGAACGCGCCGACGGCGGCACGCTGATGCTCGACGAAGTCGCCGACATGCCATTGGCGACGCAAGGCAGTATCATCCGCATCCTTCAAGACCAACGGGTCGAGCGCCTCACGGGCCACGCAGCCGTGGATATCGACGTCCGCGTCATCGCCACCACCAATCGCGATCTTCGAGCCGAGATCAAGAAAGGGCGGTTCCGGGAAGAGCTTTTTTATCGCCTCAGCGTGGTCCCCGTCCTGGTTCCGTCGCTTGAAGACCGTCGTGAGGATATTCCCGAACTTGTCCGCCACCTCATGGACCGCGCTGCAATTGCCGCTGGCTTGCCGCGCCGGACCTTGGGCGAGGACGCGGTCGCCGCGTTGCAGAGCTATCCTTGGCCGGGCAACGTCAGGCAACTGCGCAACGTCATTGAAGGTCTGCTGATCATGGCGCCGGGCGGAGTTAACGATCCGATCCGGGCCGACATGCTGCCGACCGATATCAACAGCGACACACCGCAGATCCTGAAACTCCAACGATCCGACGAGATTATGACGTTGCCCCTGCGCGAGGCCCGGGAGATGTTCGAACGCGAGTATCTGGTTGCGCAAGTTGTACGCTATGGCGGTAATATTTCGCGAACCGCCGATTTTGTCGGCATGGAACGTTCAGCGCTTCACCGCAAGCTCAAGTCACTCGGCGTGTCCACCGATGTCCGCAATCGCCGCGAGAATGGCGGCAATGGTCATGAGCCGGTCGCGCCCATTCCATCTGATCAGTTTTCCTCCTAACCACGATCCGCTGTCATGTCTCACATTGCCTACGTCAATGGCCGATACCTTCCACAAAAGCATGCTCAAATTCATATTGAGGATCGCGGTCACCAGTTCGCCGACGGCGTTTACGAGGTCATCTGCATTTGGCACGGAAGGCCGGCGGACTACACCGCGCATATCGCCCGGCTGAACCGGTCGTTAAGAGAGTTGGCCATTCGGCCCCCGGTGAGCAACGCGGCCTTGGCGTTCATCGTCAAGGAAGTTGTTGGCCGCAATCGGCTCGACAAGGGCACGGTGTATATCCAAATCAATCGCGGGGTCGCGCCGCGCGCGCACGTCTTTCCCGGCGCCGCTGTCAAACCAAGCCTGATCGTCACCGCCAAGCACGGCGCCGGTCCTGCCGACGCGGTGGCGCGGGCCGGCGTGAAAGTCATCACATTGCCCGATACACGCTGGAAGCGCTGCGACATCAAGTCCGTGGGATTATTGCCGAATGCCCTGGCTAAACAGGCGGCGGCGGAGGCCAAGGCTTATGAGGCTTTGCTGCTCACGCCTGAGGGCACCGTCACCGAGGCCAGTGTCTCCAATGCCTGGATGGTTACGCCCGAGCGAACCATTGTAACTCACCCGGCGACATCATCGATTTTGGCGGGCGTGACGCGCGGACGAGTCTTGAAGATCGCGCGCGAAGCCGGATATGTCGTTGAGGAACGCCCCTTCACCCTGGCGGAAGCGCTCAAGGCCAAGGAAGTCTTCCTCACCGGCACGACCACGTTTGTCATGCCGGTCGTCAGGATCGACGAGCAGCCGGTGGCTAACGGCGTGCCCGGTACCGTCGCCTGCGAACTGCGCCAACGTTATCAGGATTATATCGATAGCCTCACGGCGGATGTGTCGGGAAGCGCTTGGGATGCTTGAGCGGGCCCGACAGTCAGCGCGCCCACGGGCCATCCTGTTCGATTGGGATAATACCCTGGTGGATTCCTGGCCATGTATCGGCCGCGCCACCAACATTACGCTGCAAGCCATGGGCCGGGAGCCTTGGGGCGATGCCGAGCTGCGTCGAAGGGTGGCGGGTTCGCTCCGCGACACCTTTCCGCTGATCTACGGCGATCGCTGGGAGGAGGCGCGCGAGATTTACATCCGGGCGTTTGCCGACGTCCATATTGAAATGCTCAACGCACTCGCCGGCGCCGAGGATCTGCTTCGCGAAGCCGCCGGGGCCGGCATCTACCTCGGCGTCGTCAGCAATAAGACCGGGAAATTTTTACGCGCCGAGGCCGAACACTTGGGATGGACTGCCCTATTTGGTCGCCTCGTCGGCGCTCAGGACGCCGCCCGGGATAAACCCGCACCCGATCCCATCCACCTTGCCCTACAGCCGAGCGGAATTGCCGCCGGACCGGAAGTCTGGTTCGTCGGCGATGCGGCCATCGACGTGGTTTGTGGCCGTGGGGCAGGGTGCCGTACGGTTTTTGTCGGGCCTTTGAGCGATAATGCGCTGGATAAAACTGACCGGCCCGATCACGTTGTGGCGGATTGCAAGGCTTTGGCGGGGCTTGTGCGTGCCAGCCTGTCACCCGGCTAGTGGATCAAATCTAAGAAAGAGAATCCATTGGGGATTCCCTGACCGATACTGTCGTGCGAGTCTGGCGGATGCACCAGACAAAGCACGTTATCAAGCGACTGAGTGCCAAGTCCCGCGCGACGCTTGAGGGGGTATTGGCGGAC
>CAMDRB010000091.1 GCA_945906455.1 Caenispirillum bisanense | reverse complement strand
ACAACCCCAACGCGCCCAAGGGCGGCACGCTACGCCTCGAGGCCCCGGCACCCACCTTTGATTCGCTCAACTCCTTTAGCGTGAAAGGCTTAGCTGCCTCTGGCCTCGCCTACTTGGGCAGCAACGGCATTTTCGTCGAGGGCCTGACGGTCTCAAGCGACGACGAGCCCTTTTCTCAGTATTGCTTGATCTGCGAAACCATGGAGGTGGCCGAGGATAATACCTGGATCGAATACACGCTGCGCACCGAGGCGCGTTTTCATGACGGCACGCCGGTGACGCCCGAAGACATCATCAATACTTTTACGTTGTTGCGCGAGAAGGGACTTCCCGCCTACCGCCTTTACTGGGGCGACGTGGTTAAGGTCGAAAAGTCCGGCGCCATGAAGGTGAAATTTAGCTTCAAGGACGGCAACAACCCCGAGCTGCCGATGATTATTGGCCAAGTTCCGATCCTCAACAACGCCTTCTGGCAGGCCCACGATCTATCGGCGTCGACCCTCGACATTCCGGTCTCGACCGGCCCCTACCGCATCGCCGGTTTTGAGCCAGGCCGGTTCATTGTTTACAAGCGCGATCCCAATTACTGGGGCAAGGATTTGGCGATTACGCGCGGCACTTACAACTTCGATGAGATTCGATTCGAGTACTTCCGTGACGACACCGTCAGTTTCGAGGCCTTCAAGTCCGGGGTTTTCGACGTTCAGTTCGAGAATACGGCGCGCCGCTGGGCCACTGGCTACGATTTCCCGGCGGTGACCGATGGCCGCGTCAAGAAGCTGGAGGTGCCGCTTGGGATCCCGATGACGGCGCAATACTTCGCCTACAATCTTCGCCGTGCCAAGTTTCAAGACCGTCGCGTGCGCCAAGCCATGAACTACGCTTTCGATTTTGAGTCCCTCAACAAGACTATCTTCTACCAGCAGTACACGCGGCTGCGGAGTTACTGGCAGACCACCGACCTGGAAGCCAAGGGCTTGCCCAGCCCGGAAGAACTGGCGTTGCTGGAGCCGTGGCGGGGAAAGATTCCAGAGGAAGTCTTCACCCAGGAATTCAGCCAGCCGACGACCGCCGGCGACGGCAACCCGCGCGACAATCTGCTCAAGGCGCGCGACCTGTTGACCGCGGCCGGCTGGGACATTGTCGATGGCCAGCTGATCAACAAGACCACCAAGGAACCCTTCACGTTCGAGATGATCGTCGTCAGCCCGACCCTCGAGCGCATCATTCTTCCCTGGTTCCAGAATCTTGAAAAGCTGGGCATCAAGGGCACCTTGCGCGTCATCGACGCCAGCCAGATCGTCAACCGGGTCAGCGATTTCGACTTCGAGATGATCAGCACCGGGACCATAAATTCCTTGAGCCCCGGCAACGAGCAGGACGAATATTGGGGCAGCGCCGCCGCCGACCGGTCGGGCAGCCGTAACATCAGCGGAGTCAAGGATCCGGCCGTGGATGCGTTGATCGCCGCCATTATCAAAGCGCCGGATCGTCCGAGCCTGGCGACCGCCACCCGCGCCCTCGACCGCGTGTTGACGTGGAATTTCTACACCAGCCTGCACTACGGCCCAGCTGCCAACCGCTATGCCTACTGGACGAAACTCGAACGCCCGGATCGCTTTCCGGCCCAGGGCATGTCGGCCGCGGCTAGTGTTGCGGTAAACTGGTGGATGAATCCCGCCGCCGCCCAAACCGGTGAGAGTCCGACGCCAGCCACCGCCGATGCGCCGGCGGCGGAGCCGGGTTCGCCAAACCGTTGGCTGCTGATTGCCCTCGGGCTCGGCGTGCTGATCGTTGCGGTCATTTTTGTTCGCAGCCGACGCGGCTAGAGAACCGCCCCGTGTTCGCCTATATCATCCGCCGCCTGGCACTCATTCCGCTGACGCTGTTTGGGATCATCACCCTCAATTTCGTCATCGTGCAGCTTTCGCCGGGTGGCCCGGTCGAGCGCGTGTTGGCGCAGGTCAAGGGCTTGGATGGGGTGGGCGCCGCCGGTGTTGGCGGAAGTGGTGGCGACTTCGCGCAGTCCGGCGGCAACAGCAAGAGCCTCTACCGCGGTGCCCAAGGGCTCGACCCGGCCTTCGTCAAAGAGATCGAAAAGCAGTTCGGATTCGACAAGCCGGCGCCCGAGCGCTTCGTCCTGATGGTCAAGAACTACCTGGTCTTCGACTTGGGCCAGAGTTTTTACCGGACCATCGACGTCGGCGATCTGATCCTGGAGAAGATGCCGGTCTCGATTTCCATCGGCCTGTGGTCGACGCTGATCATTTACCTGATCTCGATTCCCTTAGGTATCGCCAAGGCCGTGCGCGACGGCTCAAAGTTCGATATCGCCACCTCCTACGTTGTGGTCATCGGCTATGCCGTGCCCTCGTTCATGTTCGCCATTGTCTTGATCGTTGTGTTCGCGGGCGGCAGCTACCTCGCCTGGTTCCCCTTGCGCGGCTTGACCTCCGATAACTGGGCGTCCTTGAGCGCCTGGGGCAAGATCACCGACTATGCCTGGCACCTGGTGTTGCCGGTCATGGCCATGACCATCGGCGGCTTTGCCTCACTGACCATGCTCACCAAGAATTGTTTCCTCGATCAAATCAATAAGCAGTATGTGCTGACCGCCAGGGCCAAGGGCCTCGCGCCAAACCGCGTGTTGTATGGGCACATATTCCGCAACGCCATGTTGCTAGTGGTCGCCGGATTTCCGGCCACGCTGGTTGGCATGCTGTTCACCGGCTCGCTTCTGATTGAAGTTATTTTTTCGCTGGACGGCCTCGGGCTCTTGGGTTTCCAAGCGGTCCTTGACCGCGACTACCCGGTGGTTTTCGGCACACTCTATCTCTTCAGCATCATCGGGCTGGCGCTCAACCTGGTCAGCGATTTGGTCTATCACATAGTCGATCCGCGCATTGACTTCGAGGCCCGAAAGACATGAGCGCGCTGTCATCCCGGCTGGGCGCACTCAGGCTGTCGGCGATCAATCGACGCCGCTGGGCCAACTTCAAGGGCAACGGGCGCGGCTACTGGTCGCTGTGGATCATCGTCGTCTTGTTCGTGATGTCGTTGTTCGCCGAGTTTATCGCCAATGACCGGCCGTTGCTGGTGGGCTTCAAGGGCGAGATCTACGCGCCGGTTTTGTTCGACTATCCCGAGACCGCTTTCGGCGGCGCTTTTGAAACTCCAGCGGACTACACCGATTCGTTCCTGCGTGATGCCATCAATGCCGACGGCTGGATGGTCCTGCCCTTAATTCCCTTCAACTTCGACACCATCGATTTTAATCTCGGACGGCCCGCGCCGGCGCCGCCTTCGGCGAGGCACTGGCTTGGGACCGACAACCAGGCCCGCGACGTGTTCGCGCGCCTGATCTACGGCTTTCGCATCTCCATGCTGTTCGCGCTCGCTTTGACGATCGTATCGAGCATCGTCGGGATCGCGGCCGGCGCGGTGCAAGGCTACTTCGGCGGGCTGATCGATCTGTTTTTTCAGCGCTTCATCGAGATCTGGAGCGGTCTGCCGCAGTTGTTTATCCTGATCATTGTCTCGTCGATCATCGCGCCGGGATTCTGGACCCTATTGATCGTGCTGCTGTTGTTCAGCTGGACGGCGCTGGTGGCCGTGGTGCGCGCCGAGTTCCTGCGCGCGCGCAATTTCGACTACGTGCGCGCCGCCAAGGCGCTCGGCATGACCGACACCGGCGTTATGGTCGAACACATTCTGCCCAATGCCATGGTGGCGACCGTGACTTTCCTGCCGTTCATCGTATCGGGTGCGGTGGTGGCGCTGACTTCGCTCGACTTCCTCGGGCTGGGCATGCCGCCGGGTTCGGCTTCGCTCGGCGAATTGTTGCGTCAGGGCAAGGAGAACCTGCAAGCGCCCTGGCTCGGGTTCACGGGCTTCTTTGCCATCGCCGGGATGTTGACCCTGCTGGTGTTTGTGGGCGAGGCGGTGCGCGACGCCCTTGATCCGCGCAAGACCTTTACGTGACCGACGTGAACAAACCTGCGCCGATGCTGGCCGTTTCGAATCTTGGCGTGGTTTTCGGCAAGGGCCCCGGCGAGGTGATCGCCGCGAGGGGCGTGTCCTTCACGCTCGACAAAGGCGAAACCCTGGCGCTGGTCGGTGAAAGCGGCAGCGGCAAGACGGTCACGGCCTTGTCCATCTTGGGCTTATTACCCTACCCACTGGCCCGCCACCCCGCGGGCAGCATCAATTTCCGCGGCAGTGAGTTGTTGAATGCGCCCGAGGAAACCTTGCGGCACGTGCGCGGCAATCGCGTCGGCATGGTCTTCCAGGAGCCGATGACTTCGCTCAATCCGCTGCACAACATCGAAAAGCAGGTGGGCGAGGTTCTGGAAATCCACGCCGGCATGACAGGTCCCGCGAAACGCGCCCGCGTGCTCGAGCTGTTGTCGCTGGTCGGATTGCCCGAGGCTGAAAGCCGGCTGGGCGCCTTGCCGCACGAGCTGTCGGGTGGTCAGCGCCAACGAGTCATGATTGCCATGGCTCTGGCGCTTGGCCCGGACATTCTCATAGCCGACGAGCCGACCACGGCCCTCGACGTTACAATCCAGGCGCAGATTCTCGAATTGCTGGGCGATCTGAAGCAGCGCCTGGGCATGGCCCTACTGTTCATTACCCACGACCTCGCCATTGTCCGGCGTATTGCCGACCGGGTTTGCGTGATGAAGGATGGCGCCATTGTCGAGCAAGGCACGGTCGCCGATATCTTTGCGGCGCCCCGCCACGATTACACCAAGCGCCTGCTGGCGGCGGAGCCGAAGGCCAAGGGCGTGCCCGCCCCCGCCGGTGCCGAGATTTTCGCCGCGGAAAGTCTGAAGGTGTGGTTCCCGATCCATCGGGGCGTCATCCGCCGCACGGTCGGCCATATCAAGGCCGTGGACGGCGTTTCATTTTCGGTCGCCGCCGGCCGCACCATCGGCGTGGTCGGCGAAAGCGGCTCGGGCAAGACCACACTTGGGCTAGGCCTCTTGCGGTTGGTCGCCAGCGAAGGTGAAATCCGGTTCCAGGGGGCGCGCATCGACAGCTTGACCGCGCAGGCGCTACGGCCCCTGCGCCGTCACATGCAGATCGTATTTCAAGATCCGTATGGCTCTCTGAGTCCGCGGCTTTCCATCGGGCAGATTGTCGCCGAAGGCCTTACGGTTCATCGGCTGGGCGAGGCCCGTGAACGGGCGGACCGTGTCGCCGAGGCGTTGCGCGAGGTGGGCCTCGATCCCGACATGCGCGACCGCTATCCCCATGAGTTTTCCGGCGGACAGCGCCAGCGTGTCGCGATCGCTCGCGCCATGGTCTTGCGGCCCAAGTTCCTGATCCTCGACGAACCCACCAGCGCGCTCGATGTCTCGGTGCAGGCGCAGATTGTCGATCTCCTGCGTGAGCTACAAGCCAAGTACAGCCTCGCCTACCTATTCATCAGCCACGATCTGCGTGTGGTCCGGGCTCTGGCGGACACGATCATCGTTATGAAAGACGGGACCGTGCGCGAGGCCGGCGAGGCCGGCCAAGTGTTCGGTGCGCCCAAGGATCCCTATACGCGCGCGCTGATGGCCGCCGCGTTGGAGCTAAAGGTTACGCCTTCTTAACCAATAACAATTAAGCTTAGGTCGGAGCATTATGCCGGCCGACGCCCCAAACCGCTGCCGCCCTTGCCGCATTGATAACCGTAGATCATAGTGGATAACGGGCAAGGCGCCGCCGAACGGAACCGAAACATGGCCGCAAAAGGCAAAGATAAAGGCAAAGACAAGGACGATGACGACGATGATGCGAAGAGCAAACATGCGCTCTACGGCGTCGACGTCGACATATCGGTCGTCCTCGGCCAATCCAGCTTACGCGTCAATCAACTGCTGAAACTGGGCCGCGGCGCCGTCGTTGAACTGGAACAGCGGACGTCGGATCCGGTGGAGATCTTCGCCAACGAGGTGCTGATCGCCCGCGGCGAGGTGGTGATCACCTCCGGCGACAAGATCGGCGTCACCCTGACGGAACTGGTCAAGTCAATTTACCATCAGGGCGACAAGTAATTGTCGGCACGCGCTCCGGCGTGAGCCCGCCGAAAACACGCCGCACCACCGGTAATTTTAACAACTAATTCCGCGACGCGTTGAATCATGCGCAGGCTTTATCATCACACCCTTCTACCGACGGCGCGCAAGGTCCGTTTGGCCTTGCACGAAAAGCGCCTGGAATTCGCCGAGTATGCCATCGAGCCTTGGCGACGCGATGACGACCTGCTCGGGCTCAATCCTTCCGGCGAACTGCCCGTGCTGGTCGATGACAATGAGACTGTCGTCTGCGACCATGGCGCGATCTGTGAATACCTCGACGAGGTCTATCCCGAAGCGCCGCTGTTTGGGCGCTCGCCCGCGAGCCGCGCCGAGGCGCGGCGCCTCGCCGCTTGGTTCGACGAAAAATTTTTTCGCGAAGTGACGCTGCACCTGGCCGGCGAAAAGCTCACGCGCCGCGTCAGCGCTAATGCCGCGCCCGACTCCCGCGCCCTCAAGGCCGGCCGCGAGAATATCCACACCCACCTGCAGTATATTGCCTGGCTGACCGAGCGTCGCAGCTGGCTTGCGGGCGAGCATATCACCGTCGCCGATCTCAGCGCCGCCGCTAACCTCTCGCTGGTGGATTATACCGGCGACGTACCCTGGAACGATCATCCCCTGACCAAGGAGTGGTACGTGCGCGTCAAGTCGCGGCCGAGTTTCCGGTGCCTGCTCAAGGATACCGTTCCGGGCGTTCCCGCCGCGGCGGCCTATGCCGATCTGGATTTCTGACCGGATCCGCCTAGCGCGATGATGTCAGATTGAATCACCCCCCTCACCCTTCCCTCTCCCCCCGCCTCACGGTTCCAACTTAATTTTCCGGTACTGTGCGGCGGGGGGCGCAACGTATACGTTGCGGGTTACGAAGGGTTGGCACGGCCGACAGACGCGCCTTACCCAAAGTTGGGGAGGGGGGCGACCGCATCTAAAATCATCGCGCCCTGCGTTGCTGTTTGGGCATGATCTTATCGGAAACCCGGGATCCACTTTTCCGGATCATGCCCTGACTCAGTTTGCCCGCGTGTCGACATCGATGCGTTCGATATTAGTCCGGGCCGAATCGGCGGCCGCGGATTCCGGCTCAAGTTCCAAAATCCGGAGCCAGTCCTGGCGGGCGGCGGCCAGGCGCTTTTTCAAGCGGTAGAGGTTGCCGCGCTCCAACAACGCCGCAAGATTCGTGTCGTCCGATGCCACCGCCCGTTCGGCATCCTTAAGGGCATCGTCGATATCGCCCTTTGATCGGTTGGCGCTGGCGCGAAATGCCAGTGCGTCGGCACTATTGGGGACGATTTTGAGTGCGGCATCGATGTCGAGCAAGACTTCGTCATATTTTCCCGCATCGGCAAGAGCGCCAGCGCGATCGAGTAGAATTTCGGCCTTTTGCGGGCTGCCTTCGGGCAGAATCTTAAGGGCCGCCGACTGCGCCGCATAGGCACGAGAATTCTCGCCCTGGAGAACCCACGCTTGACCGGCTTGAGCCAACATGTTGGCGCGCACCAGAGGCTCTTGTCTGGATTGGCGAGCCAAAGCCTCCAGGCGCGTCGCACCTTCGCCGAATTCCTTGAGTCCGATGAGCGCGAGCGCCTGGCAGTGTTTGGCGCCCTCACCACCGCCGAGCCTAACCCACTTGCCGGCCAGCTCGATGGCCTTGTCGGGCTGCTCGCGGGCGAGATCGAGGCACAGGTGATAGGTCATGGCGGGATTGGCTAGATCCGGGTCCGGCGATGGCTGCGTGCTCGGCGAAGATTGTTCGCCGGCATAGCTCACATACGATACCAACGCCGGCGCCAGCGCCATGAGCACAAAATATGCGCGCATCAGGCGCTCACGCTTGCGGAACTCAACTGCATAAGCAAATCATCGAGCACGCCGCACAGCCGCCGCAAATCCTGGGGACGCGAGAGGCGATGATCGCCGTCCTTGATGAGCAGCACGCTGACGTCGTCGCTGGTGATTTTCTCCGCCAAGCGCCGCGATGTTTTCCAGGGTACGCTGGCGTCGCGCTGGCCATGCACGAGCCGCACGGGACAATTGATGGCGATGGCACCTGCCAGCACGGCGTTCTCGCGCCCATCGTCGATCAAGCGGCGGCTTATGGGATAGGGACGACTGTCGTGATCGCTGGCCACCTCGACGATTCCCTTGCTCTGCAACAGGGTCTGTTGGGCCGGCGAAAAGCCGGCCCTTATGCCCTCGGTGAAATCCGGCGCCGCCGCGATGCCGATGAGCCCTTTGATCCGATCGGCCCGGGCCAGCGCCGCCCTTAGCATAACCCAGCCGCCCATGCTTGAGCCGATCAATATTTGCGGCCCCGTGGTCAGGTCATCCAGGATCGCGATTGTGTCCTCGGTCCATCGGGAAATGGTGCCGTCTTCAAAGCGCCCAGAGGACGCGCCGTGGCCAAACATGTCGAATCGCACGAAGCTCAAGTCCTGCCGTCGGCAATGATCCGCGAGCACCTGGGCTTTGGTCCCCGTCCGATCGGACATCAGACCGTGGAGGAACACGACGCCCGGCGCGCCGGACCGCGTGCCGACGATACGGTCATAAGTCAGTGCCGCGCCATCGGCTCGTTTGAGGATTTCCGCGTTGGACGTCATGTTGAAATACTACTTCAGGTGCAAGGCTTTCGGGGATTCTTGTGCAATTCCGCCACCCGGAGCATGTTACAACCCGAAATGTCTTCGACCAACCTCACCGCCGCCGCAAGAACCAGGACCAGCCTTCAGGTGCTCCCAAGCCTGATTTCGGGCGGGGTCGAACGCGGCGCGGTCGATGTGGCCCAGGCCTTGGTGCAAGCGGGGTGGCGCGCGATTGTTGCCTCCGCGGGCGGTCCGATGGTGCGCGAACTCGAACGCGCCGGGGCCGAGCACATCGTGCTGCCGCTCGCGACCAAGAATCCATTCGCGATCCGCAAGAATGCGGAGACATTGAAAGACCTGATCCGCGCGCAAGCTGTGGATATTGTCCATGCCCGTTCGCGCGCCCCGGCGTGGAGCGCGCGCGCAGCAGCACGGGCGACCGGCGCGCCGTTCATCACAACCTTTCACGGCCTCTACGGCCTTGGCCCCTTCGGGATCAAGAAATTCTATAACCGGGTCATGGCCGACGGCGAGCTGATCATCGCTGTTTCCGAATTCATCCGCGACCATTTAATCCGCGAGTACAATGTGCCCTCCGAGCGCATCCGGGTGATTCACCGTGGCGTGGACATAAGTTTGTTCGATGCTGCTCGCGTTTCGCCCACGCGACTCATCCAGCTCACGTCGAAGTGGCGCCTGCAGGACTCAACGCAAGTGGTCATGCTCCCAGGCCGACTGACCAGCTGGAAAGGCCACGACCTTCTCATTGATGCGATCGCCGAATTGAAACGCCGCAGCGGCGGACAAACGGACGTGCGCTGTATCATGGTCGGTCAGGACCACGGCCGCATGAGTCACCGCGCTCACATCATGCGTTATGCGGCCGCGCGGGGCGCCGACGTGCATATCATCGATGACTGCAACGACTTGCCGGCCGCCTATAAGGCGACGGATGTTGTGGTTTCGGCGTCAACCCGCCCGGAAGCCTTTGGTCGGGTCGTGGCCGAGGCGCAGGCCATGGGGCGACCCGTCGTGGCGCCTTCCCATGGCGGTGCCCAAGAGATCATCGTGCCGGGGGTTACCGGCTGGCTGTTCACGCCCAGCGACCCGATATCCCTGGCCGACGCCTTGGATCGCGCCTTGCGCCTCAATCAGGAAGAGCGTGTGCGCATTGCCGAGGCGGCGATCGCGCGCGCGCGCGAGCTTTTCAGTAAAACCGAAATGTGCGCAAGAACGCTCGCGGTATACGACGAAGTGCTTGAAAAGCACATGGCTGGCTCTGGTCCGGCAGCGACATGACCGCGGCACCGGCGGCCGGCAGGCCGCGCATCCTGGTTATTGCGACGTCGGGCCTCGCGCGCCTTGTCCCGGCGCTGGGCGCCATGGGCGCCATTCGCGCCTGCCACCGCGATGCGAAGATTGTGCTGCTGACGGCGCGAGCGACGGCGACCTTCGCGGCCGCCGCTCCCTATTTCGATGAAGTCTGGACCGATGATACCGGCGGTGCCTTGAATTTCGCTCGGCTGTGGGCCCTCAGGGCGCGCCTCACCGCCGCGGCCTTCGAGCGTATCTACGACCTGGACGACACGCCGCACAGCCGGCGTCTGTTCTGGCTGATGTTTGGGCGCGAAGCCTTGCCCAAAGGCCGCTCCCAAATCCCATGGTCGGGCGCCATTGCCGGCACCGCCCTCGCCCATACCGATCCCCGCCGCACGGCCATGCACCTCCTCGACCGCTGGGCCGCGCAACTCAAGGTCGCGGGCATTGGCGCGGTCTTGCGCGCCGACCTGTCGTGGGTGGCACGACAGGTTCAATCCTTCAATCTCCCGTTCCGCATGGCCGAGGCTTTTGTGCTGATTGCGCCGGCGGCGGGACCAGGCGCCAATTGGCCGGCGGAACGCTATGGCGAGCTCGCGCGCACTTTAACGACGAGCGGGCAAATCCCGGTGATCGTGGGGCCCGATGCGCCGGCGGAGGTCACGGCCACGGTCATGGATTTCTGCCCCGGGGCCGTGGACCTCACCGGGCGATCAACCTTCAATGAAACGGTCTTCCTGGCCTGGGCGGCAACGGCCGCCGTCGGTCCTGACAACGGCGCGTTGCATCTCACGGCCGCCGCCGGTTGCCGGACCGTTGTCCTTTACGATGGAGCATCCGACCCGGCTCTGGTCGGCCAGCGCGGCGACCGGGTCGCCATCCTGCGACGCCCACGGCTGAGCGAAATTTCGGTGGGCGAGGTTCTACTGACCTTGGAAACGTTAAAAAAATAGCGGCTCGCGGGGCGCGCCCTAGAGCGTGTTGCGGTTTGACTGAATCTGGGGATTCCCTGAATGCTTGAATTGTGATTCAAGCTGACTGCTGGGTTTGGAGGCCAGCAGTCATGGCAAGACCCCTTTCAATGGATATCCGACAACGAGCGATCACGCGGCTCGCC
>CAMDRB010000090.1 GCA_945906455.1 Caenispirillum bisanense | reverse complement strand
AGGCGAGCCGCGTGATCGCTCGTTGTCGGATATCCATTGAAAGGGGTCTTGCCATGACTGCTGGCCTCCAAACCCAGCAGTCAGCTTGAATCACAATTCAAGCATTCAGGGAATCCCCAGATTCAGTCAAACCGCAACACGCTCTAGGCTTTCCGCAAGAGTTAATAACTCCTTAATATTTGAAATGTAAGGTGTTTTCGAGCTTTTCCAGCTTCGGATTCAGCCCATCCGCGTTTGACTTGCGGCCTCAGCAAGCCATATAAGTAGGGTAACAAAAGCGAAAAAAAGAATTTCTTCTGCGTACAGGTACCCACGGCCATGAGCACTGCTCAGGTTGCCAATTCGGGGATGATCGGAGCGACGGCGCGCATCAGTCACGCGCGGAGCGCCGTGGCGTCGTCCACGCCGTTCGTCGATCCGCTATCGGGTGCCTACGCTCCGCCTGCGCGTGATCAGACTCCCGTCTTCGACGATGACTTTGAGGAATTTGCCGCGCCGCGGCGGCGGCGGCGGGCCTACAGTACGCAGTTCCAAGACGGCATCGTTAGTTTTGGCGGGGTACTGGTATCGCGGGAAATCGGCACCATGATGATGCACGCCCAGGCCGCGAACTCGCTGCATTCGGCGCCACCTCTCGCTTCCGAAGCGGAACGCAGCGTGGCCATTTATGAATTCAATCAGGCCCTCATGGGGGCCGCCGAAACCACGACCGACATCGGTTTCCTGCGCTGAGTTTCAATATCCAATGTTCGGCATCGGCAAACTGCCGCGGACTTTAGGCCGCTCTGCCACCAGGGACTGAAGTTGCGTCATGCGTCCAACGGCCGTGGAAACTTGTTTCGAGGTGGCCTGCTGGTTTCTTGATCGGGCTTTTGACGACGGCGAGCACCTTCAACCTCAGAAGTTGCACCGCCTCATGTACCTGGCCCAAGCCTATTTCGGCGTCCTCCAGGGCGGCATGAAGCTCATGCCGGCCACGTTTATCGCCATGGATGACGGCCCGGTTGAGCCCACCGTCTATCGCGTGTTCGCTCGCGGCCGTCCCGCGGTCGATCTGAAGCCGGTCGATGAGC
The DNA here is from genome assembly GCA_945906455.1 of Caenispirillum bisanense. Lineage (GTDB taxonomy): Bacteria > Pseudomonadota > Alphaproteobacteria > Rhodospirillales > Rhodospirillaceae > SHVO01. The sequence goes on along the minus strand of CAMDRB010000090.1, from coordinate 10,134 downwards.
TGCCGCGGCACATTCTCGATAGTATCTGGCGACAGTTCGGCGCCCATTCCACCGATCACCTCAACAAACTTATCAAACGCCACCCGCCCTATGCCGACTCCTATGCGGCGGGAGCGGGTGCGGAGATCTTGTTTGAAGCCATGCTGGAATTTTACGGCACGCAAAATCTGTCGCGTCGACAGGGCGCGTCCGACTTCCAAGAGGCACCCGCCGCCGGCAAGGTTTTGAGACCCAAAGTTTTGCGCAATCATAGCGGCAAGCCCGTCAGCGTTAATCGCTGGATGCCAAAGCGCGCGGACTAGGGGCGGCGAGGATGGCTAAACCCAGTACTCAATCGAGCCCCAGCCGGCCGGTGAGGTCGCGCCGCACCTTTGCGGTCGCCGGCGTCATGGTGGCCCTCATCACGCTCATCTGGGCGACGGCCGCTGATGCGCAACGTCTGCGCCCACGCGAGCCGTTGAATCCGGCGAAAGCCCAGACGCTGCCAACTTCGTCATTGACCATCCAAAGCGCCGAGGGCTCACACCCCTTTACCGTCGAGCTGGCGGAATCGGCATCGCAGCGGGCCATCGGATTGATGCACCGAAACATTCTTGCGCCCGATCGTGGGATGTTGTTCGACTTTCATGTCGAGCAGCCCGAACAATTCTGGATGCGGAACACCTTCATCCCGCTGGACATGCTGTTCATTCGCGCGACCGGCGAAATCGTATTTATCGCCGCCGAGACAATTCCGCACTCGGATAAACCCGTGGGACCCACACGCCCCGTCAGGGCAGTTCTTGAAGTGCCCGGCGGCACCGCCAAGCGCCTCGGCATCAAGGTGGGTGATACGGTGCGCCACGAAATTTTCGGAAACCCGCCTTAGTCCTTCGGGGCCTTAGATGAGGCCCCTTAGAATTAAGTCCGCCCGCATCAGCGCTTGCGCGCCAAGGTCAGCCCGTCGCCGATCGGCACCAGGCTGACGGTGACGCGCTGGTCCAAGACGATCTTCTCGTTGAGGGCCCTCAAGGCCTTGGTATCGTCGGACGTGTCGCTTGGATCGATGACGCGACCGCTCCACAGCACATTGTCGATGGCGACAATGCCGCCGGTCCGCAAGAGTTTCAGCGCATATTCGTAGTAGGTGTCGTAGCCGGTCTTGTCGGCGTCGATGAAGGCGAAGTCAAAGGTTCCGCATCCGCCCTCGGCGACCACGGCCGCGAGGCTTTGCGCCGCCGGCCTGAGTCTGAGATCGATACGGTCGGCAACCCCAGCCTTGGCCCAGTGGCGTCGGGCAATTGCGGTATAATCCTCGCTGACGTCCAGCGCGACGAGGCGCCCCTCGGGCCCCATGGCCTTGGCCACGCACATGGCGCTATAGCCTGTGAACGTACCGATCTCCAGAGCCCTGCGCGCGCCGATGGTCTCGACCAGCAGCGCCATGAACTGCCCCTGTTCGGGCGAGATCTGCATCCGCGCCATAGTATGCGTCGCGGTCTCCTCGCGCAGGCGTCGCAAGTCGCCGTCCTCGCGAATCCCGACCTTATGCACATAGGCCAAAAGGCCGTCACTCAAACCAAGGGTCTCTCGCGACATCGGGGCCGCCGTTCAACGAAGTTCAGAAAACTACTTTGCCCGAAACTACTTCGCCTGGGTCGCGGTGATTTGGCTGCGTTGGGTGCCGGCGAAATCAATCGCTCCGGTCAGGGTATTGCCCGAGAGCTTGCCGACAAAGTGCATGACCACCGGTGCGCCGCCGCGAGGCACGCTGGCGTCGAAGCGAAAGTCTTCGCCCTTTAGCGCGGTGCTGAGCAATTTCGACTGACCGCCGGGACCTTGCAGCATGCCGGTCACGACTTGGAACTCTTGTGAAAGGTCGAGGCGGTAGTTGTCCGAACCGATTTTCCATTCCCAGCCGCCCGAAACCTTCGCCGGGACAACCCAAAAATACAGCGCTTCACTCTCGACGGCCGCTTGATTGTCGGGACGCCAGTCGCCCATGGTGAAGGCGTGCGACACCACGCGTGTGCCCGGCTTCAAGGCGTTGAGGATCGTCGGGCGGAGTTTCAGGTTCACGTCCGGAAGCAAATAGAGGGTCAGCACGGAGGCTTCGGAAAAGTCGAATTTGAAAAGGTCGGTCTGAAGGAAGGTCACGCGATCGGTCACGCCGGCGCTTTTGGCATTGGCGTTGGCCTCCTTGATGCGCACCGGGTCGATGTCGACGCCGACGCCCTTCTTGACCTTGAAATCGCGAGCGGCCGTAACCACGATGCGCCCATCGCCGGAACCGAGGTCGTAGTGGATGTCGTTGGGGCCGGCCTGCGCCATCTCGAGCATGCGGTTGACGACGCCTTGCGCCGTCGGGACGTAGGGTACGTCGAGATTGACACCGCCTTCGCCGGGGAATTTGGATTGGGCATTGGCGCCGAAGGTAACCAAATTCGCGCCGAAGGCGACCAACAGCGCCGCAATGCCGAGCCAGCCGAACTTAAGTCGCAGAGTCATTGGAGAACTCCTCGTTATGCCTAGGGAATGGAAGGGGGCGTTGAAATTGGCGCCGCCCTGCCGCGGCGCGCGAGCACCAGGAACGGCAGGCCGAGCGCCAGCACGCCGAGCCCAGCCAGTGCGCCGGTCGCGGCGTAACTCACGCTCGAATACAGCATGTAAGCGCAGGTTATGCAGAACAGCGCGGGAGTCAGCGGATAAAGCGGCGCGCGGAATGGCCGATCGGTGTTCGCGTCGCGTCGGCGCAAGACGAACAGGGACACTCCGGTCAGCAAGAAGAACAGCCAGAATACCGGCGAAAGATAATCAACCGCCGTCTGGACGCCCTTCTGGCTGCCAAGCACGATCAGCCCAAGGGCGACCACGCATTGGAACAGCAAGGCGTGGACCGGGGCCCCGCCGCGCACGCTCCACTGGTGCAGGAAGCCGAACAGCGGGAAATCACGCCCCATGGCGTAGTTGGTCCGCGCGCCGGTAAAGATGGTCACGTTGATCGAAGCCAGCGCTTTCACCAGGATCAAGAGTGTAATGAAGACCGCGCCGGGGGCTCCGAAGACGGCGGCCATCAGGTCGGCAGCCACGGCCTTGGAGTTGGCGACGCCGGCGACTCCCAAGACCTTGAGATAGACGAAATTGACCAGGACGTAGACTGTCGTGATGATCCCGATGCTTACGAGCAGTGCCCAAACAATATTGCGCCGGCCGCCCCGGATCTCGGCCGAGACGTAGGCCGCCTCGTTCCAGCCGCCGTAGGTCAGAAGCACAAAAATCAGCGACGAGCCCAGCATGGCCGAGCTGAAGTTCCCGGGCGTCTCGGTCGCGGCTGTGACCGCCGGAGCGGCGACGGTGAACGCCAGGCCCGCGGCGATAACGCCGATCAACCCGAGCACGGCAATGGAGGCAAGGATCTTCTGAACATTGCGGGTTTGGTGGATTCCGACGACGTTGAGGCCGGTGAGGACGAGGACGGCGAGGGCGGCATAGATGGTCGCGCCGTTTTCGCCCAAGGGCAGAAGCTGCCCGGCGTAATCGCCGAAAACATAGCCGAGCAGTGCCATGCTGCCAGGCTGAATCACGGTCATGCGCGCCCAGGCGAACATGAAGCCGACGGTGCTTCCGTAAGCTCGGGTCAGGAAATGGTACTCACCGCCGGTCGATGGATAGGCCGTGGACAGCTCGGCGTAGCACAGCGCCCCGAGAAAGGAGATCACGCCGCCGAGCGTCCAGACGAGAAGTATAAGCCAACTCTCCCCGGCTATGCCGGCAACGATGCTGGGCAGGCGAAAAATACCGACGCCGATGACAATGCCGACGATGATGGCGACGCAGTCGAACAGGGACAGAACCTGCTTAGGCGCACCCGCGCCGGGCAGATCGGGCGGTGCGCTCACGTCGACGCGCCAATTTTGTGGATCGAAACCAGCAAATGCGCCTCCCCTGCCATGCCCCGCCGTTGGCCTCATTTAAAGTACAGGCGCCGGCCCGCTAAGCATACACCGGCCAGCCGGCGATTTCGGTGCCGGAGATTGTAACACTACGGCAAACGACAGAAACTAGAGTAGGGGGTGTAGGGTTGACTCCCAGCCGATACAACTGGGATGGAAATGAGACTTCTGGAAAGGCAAGATTTCCATCGAAAAATATGGCTGAACCCCTGAACTTCCTCGCTAAATCGGCGCAATCCTACTTAGGAAAGAGGCTCGGATCATGATCACGAAACCCATCTGATTTCTCGGCACGCCGAGCCTTTTAAAATATGGACTATTCTCAGATGTGCATTTGACCCTAGATCAAACACTCGGGAACTTGCATTGGGCGGCGCGGTATGACCGAAAACTTCACGCTGATTGTCACGCTCGTCTCGGGTCTGGGGCTGGCTTTTGTCTTCGGCCTATTGGCGCACAGCCTTAGGCTGTCGCCTCTGGTCGGCTATTTGCTCGCAGGTGTCCTGATTGGGCCATTTACGCCCGGGTTTGTCGCCGATCAGGCGCTGGCGTCGCAATTGGCCGAACTCGGCATCATCCTGCTCATGTTCGGCGTCGGGCTGCACTTCACCCCAAAAGACCTGCTGTCGGTTCGAGCCATCGCGGTTCCTGCCGCACTCTTGCGCCTTGCGGCCGTCACCTTACTTGGCCTGGGACTTGGCCTGTTGATGGGCTGGTCGGTGGGAGCAGGCGTGGTCTTTGGCCTCGCTTTGGCGGTGGCCAGTACGGTCGTGTTCCTGCGCGCAATGCAAGAACGGCGCATGGTCAGCAGCGAGCGAAGCCGCATTGCCATTGGCTCATTGATCGTCGAGGACGTCGTCATGATCTTGGCGCTGGTCTTGCTTCCCAGCCTCGCGGACCTCATGGGCGGCAAGTCGCCTTCTGCCGTGGTGTTTTCCGCTCCCCTAGCCTGGCTCGAACCGAAAACGGTGTGGGGTATCCTTGGAATCACATTCGCCAAAGTCGCTGCCTTCATAACTGTGGTGATGCTCGTGGGTCGCCGCGTGATCCCGTGGATTTTGCACTATGTAGCTCATACCGGATCGCGCGAGTTATTCCGCCTGAGTGTATTGGTGGTTGCCTTGGGAGTGGCATTCGGAGCCTCTGAGGTTTTCGGCGTCTCCTTTGCGCTCGGCGCGTTCTTCGCCGGAATGGTCCTAGCCGAGACTCGGCTCTGCCAGCAGGCCGCCCAGGAAACTTTGCCTTTACGCGACGCCTTCGCCGTGCTGTTTTTCGTCAGCGTAGGCATGTTGTTCAATCCGGCCGTCATCATCGAACGTCCCCTGGCCGTCCTAGGCACGGTCGCAATCATTGTTATCGCAAAGACCTTGGTTGGCTATTACATCATCTTGGCCTTAGGGCAAACCAAGGGCACGGCGTTGCTGATCTCAGCTGGCTTGGCGCAGATAGGCGAGTTTTCCTTCATTCTCGCGAGCCTGGGCGTAAGTGTGGCGGTGCTGCCGCCCGAGGGTCGTGATCTGATCTTGGCGGGCGCGATCATCTCCATACTGCTCAATCCTTTGCTATTGTTGGCCGCTGACCGGCGGGAACGCCAACTTGACCAGCGCGCACCGCGGACTGAGGGTCCCAGGACGACAACAGCGCCGATGGAGCTTGAGTTGCCAGTACCCACGGCATTCAGCAATCATGCCGTGCTGGTCGGTTACGGTCGTGTAGGCAGTTTAATTGGAAAATCGCTGCTGGCTGCGGGGATTCCGTTTCTGGTTGTCGAGGAGAAGAAAGAAATAGCCGACGCTGCTCGCGCACACGGCGTGGAGGTCATTTTCGGTAATATTGGCGAGCGAAAATTAATTGATGTTCTTCGGTTACCTCGCGCGCGCTGGCTCATATGCGCCATTCCGGACCCTTTCGAGGCGTGTAACATCATTCGGCAAGCCCGCGCCGCGCACCCCACCTTACGCATTATCGCACGGGCGCACGCGGACGGCGAAGTCGAGGAAATGCGAAAATTCGGCGCCGATCATGTCGTCATGGGCGAGCGTGAGATTGCGCGCGAAATGTCGCAGATTGTCCTCGCGGGCGAGGCGAAGTAACGCGGAAGTCCTTTAAATCCCAAGAAAAGGCTGAACAATCCGCGCCGCCCAACTTTTAAATTGCAAAGGCGCTTCCGTCACGGCCAGGCAGACGCAGTCTTCGGCAGGTTCTGCGTGGGGTTGATGTACCAATCTGTCGTCGGCTTCCTGAAAATCTCCCGGTGTGTAATTTCCAGTCAGATCGGAGAAGGCGCCGCGCAGAACAAGCGTGAGTTCATTGCCGCAATGAGTATGGACCGGCACGGGCCGTCCCGCGGGAATGCGCAAAAGCCGCGCGGTTGCGATCTTGTCACGCGTCGAAATGACGCATTGATATGCGTCGATACCCAGGCGTTTCCAGGGTACAGCATCAAGGTCGCAACCCAATGCCAGGCGCAGAGGTTGGGGCAACGCCGGATGCAGCGGATGAGCGACGGCTCGCGGCACGGCCTGTTCTGAAGAGATTCGCGCCATGACGGAGTTGAGGGTTTCTTGGCCCGGAGTGCCTTCTACCGGGTGGGCAAAGAAATTCCCGCCGACCGCGTCGAGACGCTGGTTGGCTGCGCGGCACTGCGGGCATAGCGTTAGATGCGTTGCGAGCGCCAAGCTCGACGCCTCACCTAGGCTTCCGGCGGCATAGTCCAGCATCAATTCATCACTGGGATGATGGCGGATCATGACTCGTCTTCTCCGAATTCCATCCTCATTCGTCCCAATGCGAGGCGGATGCGCGATTTTACGGTGCCGAGGGGCAGTTTCAATTCTTTTGCAATCTCGGCATGGGCCAAGTCGGCAAAGAATGCGAGCTTTAACACCTCGCGTTGCTTGTCGGGAAGGCTGGCAAGCGCGCGTTGGAGCCGCACGCCTTCCTCGGCTTGAGACAGTTGCTGCTGCGGGTTTTGAATGGGGTCAACGGCCAGCACGGGATCGGTTAGATCTACGGCGGGCCGTACGGCCTTGCGGAGAAAGTCGATCCGGGCATTGCGCGCAACGGTATAAATCCACGTCGACGCCGACGCCTTTTCCGGGTCGTAAAGATGAGCTTTCCTCCAGATATTCACGAACGTTTCCTGCACCACATCCTCTATGACGGAGCGGTCCGCGCCAGGCTTGCTTACGAACGCCCGCAACCGCGGGGCAAAAAATTCAAACAGCATCCGAAAAGCCTCTGTATCTCGGTCTCGGCCAACGGCCAGTAAGAGGCGCGAATGTTCGGCACCGTCTTCCCAGCGCGAATCGATGCTCATGACGTAGCGTCCCACGCTAGTGTTACGTCGGCACACCGAATTTGGATCACTGTTGGTCCCCCATATTCCCTGGCGTCGCAGGTGATCCAAGCCCGCCACCCGCCCGTACAATCCCTATATGCCGCAGGCCGTACGAACCCTGCGATGTCAGGGTAAACGGACGGGACAGAGAGATGGATGGAATGCGGCAAAGTCTGAACATCGCGGTCATAGGGACTGGAATCGCCGGAATGTCGGCGGCGTGGCTGCTCAATCAAGGGCACCGCCTGACCATATACGAGAAGGAGCCCAGGCCGGGAGGACATTCCAATACGGTCACGGTTCCGGGCCCGAAGGGGCCTGTCGCGGTCGATACAGGATTTATCGTTTACAATACACTGACCTATCCCAACCTGACCGCGCTTTTCGCCCACTTGGGCGTTCCCACCAAGGTCTCCAAAATGTCGTTTGCGGCCTCCCTGCAGGGCGGCGGCTTGGAATATGCCGGACCCGACCTTAACGGCCTTCTCGGTCAACGGCGAAATATCTTCCGACCGCGTTTCTGGCGCATGATCAGCGAACTCATGCGGTTCTACGAGACCGCCCCGTCATTTTTATCGGAGCCCGACGCAGCGTCACTGACTCTTGGCGACTATCTGGCGCGGGAAGGTTACGGCGAGGAATTCATCAACGGCCACTTGCTGCCTATGGGGGCGGCGATCTGGTCGACCACACCGCCCGACATGCTGGCTTACCCAGCCTGTGCTTTTATCGGCTTCTTTAAGTCCCACGGCCTGCTGTTGCTGCGCGACCGCCCTCAATGGCGAACAGTGGATGGCGGTAGCAGAGAATATGTGACGCGACTGACGGCTTCTTATGCTGACAGAATCCGTTATACCGGCGTGCACTCTATCCGCCGCACTGCGGCCGGTGTAATTGTTGAAGACCGAAGTGGTCGGCTCGAACACTATGACCATGTGGTCATAGCTACCCACGCCGACGAAGCGCTTGGTCTGCTTGAAGACGCCGACAGGCTTGAGCAGCACTATTTGGGCCAATGGTGCTATACGCGCAACACAGCGGTCCTGCATTGCGATCCCATCCTTATGCCGAAGCGGCGCAAGGTGTGGGCGAGTTGGAATTTCATCGAAGAAAATTCACCTCCAGAGGCGTCGCATAAGCGTCTTTGCGTCACCTATTGGATGAATTCTCTGCAGGGTTTGCCGCCCGAGCACCCGCTGTTTGTGACCTTGAATCCGGTTATTGAGCCCTTCCTCGGGAGCGTTTATCACCGCGTGGATTACACTCATCCCAGATTTGACGCTGGCGCTCTGCGGTCACAACAACATTTGTGGTCACTGCAGGGGCGCCGCAATACGTGGTTTTGCGGAAGCTACTTCGGACACGGTTTCCATGAGGACGCCCTGCAGGCCGGGCTGGCCGTCGCCGAACAGCTTGGCGGCGTGAGGCGCCCGTGGCAGGTGGCCGGAGAGAGTGACAGAATTTGCCTGGAACCGATGGCGCGGCTGGAGGCCGCGGCATGACTCTCCGCTCAGCCCTTTACGACGGCGAGGTTGTGCACGAGCGCTTCCAGCCGAAGACGCACAGGCTTCGGTACCGCGTTTTTTCAATGCTTGTCGACCTGGGCGAACTGCCGCAGCTCGACAAGTCCTTGCCGCTCTTTGCTTACAACCGTTGGGCGCCCATTGCGTTTCACGACCGCGATCACGGCAGTCGTGATGGGCAGGCTTTGCGTCCCTGGGCAGAGGCCATGATGCGGGACGCGGGCGTAGAGCCGGACGGTGGACGCATTGAGCTACTCTGCTATCCGCGCGTCTTCGGCTACGTTTTCAACCCCGTGAGCGTCTACTTCTGCCGTCGCAGAGACGAGACTCTCGCGGCAATCTTGTATGAGGTGCACAACACCCACGGCGAACAGCATACGTACGCGCTTGCCGTGACGGATCAGAGAGGCGTTGTCAAGCAGAGCGCGGAGAAAGCGTTCTACGTTTCGCCTTTCATAGGACCGTCGGCGACATATAAATTCAGGATCGTCCCGCCCAAAGGCAGCGTCAGCATCGCGATCCGTCAGGAACTCTCCGGCGCGCTTCTTATGGCGGCGTCGTTTCATGGCAAGCATAGTCCTCTGACGGCAATGAGTATCGCGCGCCACCTTTGCCTGTTTCCGTTCATGACTTTCAAGGTCGTCGTCGCCATCCATTGGGAGGCGGCAAAGATGTGGCGAAAAGGTTTCAAATATTTTCCGCATGCCCCGCGGAGCACGGCTGGCGAGCCTAGGGAAGCGCCTCGATGACGGAAGCTTCCGCCCAGTTGGATACCCGAGCACCTCCTCCACTCGTCGAAATACTCCTCACCCGGTGGCTGCACGGCTGGAGAGTGGGACGACTTAGCGTGGATCTACCGCACGGTACCCGGCTTGTTTTTGGTACGAGTGGAGGTCAGGAAGCGGTCGTCTCTATCAACGACCTGCGTGCGCTGTGGCGTTTCGCGGCCTCGGGATCCTTGGGATGGGCGGAGGGCTATATTGCGGGGGATTGGGATACATCAGACCTCACGGCCTTTCTAACGAGTGCGGCCCGGAATCTCGATGTTCTTGAAAGGAATGGAGCTCAGGGAAGCTGGAGCAGGCGCCTTTTCAATCGCTTCGTGCATCTGCTGCGAGCGAATACGCGCGCCGGCAGTCGTCGGAACATTGCCGCGCATTACGATCTTGGAAATAATTTCTATCGTCTCTGGCTAGGGAACGTCTGAATAAGTAGCAGAAGGGACGAATTTGGTCATTTGCAGTCTCACGAATGTTGTGCGGATGGGGAAGATCAATCGCGGTGGAGGAGTTTTTCTGTCCTCGCGGCGTTCTGTGGGCTGGTCTGGCCCGTTACGCCG
>CAMDRB010000089.1 GCA_945906455.1 Caenispirillum bisanense | reverse complement strand
CCAACGTTTCAAGAATATTTTTGATCACCCGGCGCATGTATGCCTGGTTATCTACGATCATGAAACTGATCGGCTTTAGATAATCCGATGTCGCCGTTACCATAACGCTGCGCTCAATACTTAACCGTGGACCGCCGCCACTTTTGGCGCCCGCGGCCCACCCCATTTGGGGAAGGGTGCATCCGAAACTATAAGGTATTCTTTCTGTTGGGAAATTTAAACCCGTTACAAAGGACTTCGCCGTTGAAAACGCAAATTGTACCCCCTCCAGGCCATTTGGCCGCGCACGCGCCCAGAACGTGGCAGCGCATGCTCTCGGGGCGCCGCCTCAACTTGATCGAGCCGTCGCCGCTCGATATCGAGATCGAGGACATCGCCCTAGGCCTCGCCCGCAATACCAGGTGGAATGGTCAGACCAAGGGTTCCCATGGCTGGAGCGTCGCCCAACATTCCGACCTGGTGGTGGATATTGTGCGGCGCATCAAACCCCGCGCCGGGGCCCGGCTGCTGATGGCCGCGAAATTGCACGATGCATCGGAATACGTTACCCACGATCTGATTACGCCTTTGAAGGCCGTGGTCGGCGACGTCTTCAAAGAAGTCGAGCAGCGGCTGACCCGGGCAATCTATCTGCGCTTCGGACTTGCGCCCGTGCCGACACCGGCGGATCGCGCGCTGATCAAACAGGCCGACCGGATCGCGGCGGCGACCGAAGCGGTGCAGCTTGCCGGCTTCTTCGCCGCCGAATGTCGTTCGGTCCTCAAGTTCAAGGAAAAACCTCTGAAGGACGTTAAGTTGGTGCCGCTTCCCGTGGCCGAAGCCGAACGGCGGTTCTTGGAAGGATTCCTCGCCCTTGAAAAGGCGCTGACGCTCCAGGCGCGCTGACATGAGTTCACGGCGGGCGCGATCATCCGCATCAGGAAGGACATGAATATGAACCCTAGTCGTTTCGCCGTCGGGCTTTATGCATTTGGCGCTTTCTCCGCGCTCATATCAGTGGCCCTCGCGGCCCTGACCACCCACGGCCTCGCCGGCCTCGCGCCGGCCGGTGATCAGGCCGTCGAGTGGTTCAAAATCGCCACCAGCTTCCAGATGAACCACGCTCTGGGACTGATTGTCGTGACGGCAATCGCCGAGCGCCTCGACGCCGGGCAGGCGCGCGCGCTCATGCGCGTGGCCGCGGTCTTGCTGGGCGCGGGCGCGCTGTTGTTTCCCGCCGCACTCTATTCGTTGTCGTTCGGTGGACCAGTTTTCCTCGCACCTTACGGCGGCATCGCGGCCATGACAGGATGGGCACTGTTTGGTCTAGCCATGTTTCTCACGCTGAAACCCCAAGCCACGGAGTAGACCGCATGTTCTCAAGCTCAAATCTTCTGGCCGTCGCTCTCGCCGGTGTTGCCGCGATGATTGTCGGTGCGCTGTGGTACTCACCCTTGCTTTTTGCCCCCGCCTGGATCAAGGCCCTCGGCAAGACGCCGGAAGAAATGGGTAACCCAAAAATTGCCATCGCGAATGCCGCGGTCATGAACCTGATCTCAGCCTTCACGTTGTGCGCGGTATTCCAAGGATTGAGCGTGACGACGGTCACTGACGCCATCGTCACGGCGGAAGCGTTGGCGCTGGGATTGGTTGTTTCCAACCAGCTCATGCGCGACCGATTCCATGGCGCGTCGGCGCAATTGTCATTGATCAACGGCGCCAACACGATTGTCGTCTTTCTGGTCATGGCTCTGGTATTGGTCTTCGTGAGGTAGCTTACTTAGCCCAGACCGGTTTACGCTTTCCGAGGAAGGCGTCGATGCCCTCGGTGGCGTCATCCTCGAGCAAGTTCCTGGCCATGACCGCGCCCGCATAAGCATAGGAGTCCGATAGCCCCAGCTCAATCTGCTCGTAGAACGCCCGCTTGCCGATGGCGAGGATCTTCGACGATTTTTCCGAAATCGCCCGTGCCAGCCCGTAGACGGTTTCATCAAGTTTATCGGGTGCAACGGCCATATTGATCAAGCCCGCGGTCGCGGCATCGACTGCCGATAGCGGCCGGCCGATGAGCAATATCTCCAAGGCCTTCTTGCGGCCGACGTTGCGAGCGAGCGCCACCATCGGTGTCGAGCAGAACAGGCCGATGTTGACGCCGGGAGTGGCAAAGGTCGCGGTCGTCGACGCCACCGCCAAATCCGCGGTTGCAACCAACTGGCAGCCGGCCGCGGTGGCAATGCCATGGACACGGGCGATGATAGGCTGCGGCAGGCGGGTCATCGCCAGCATCATGGCGCTGCAGGAATCAAACAGATCGCGCGTCCAAGTAGGGTCGGGATTGGCCCGAAGTTCCTTCAGATCATGCCCGGCGCAAAAGGCGGGGCCGCCGCCGGCCAGCACGACAACCTTAATGGAATCATCGCGCCTGATCGCATCGAGGGCAGCAGTCATGTCCCTGATGCCCGAGCGGGTCAGCGCATTGCGCGACGCCGGGCTGTTCATCGTCAGAGTTGCCACACCCTCGGCATCGTTGCGCAGAATGAACGGAGCGGCGGATGCCATTCAAGCCGCGCGGAGATCAGAGTCGGCCGACGATTTTGCGCGCGAGGCCTTCTTCCATCTTACGCTGCGACGCTTTATCGCCATTCTGCAGGAAGACCGAGACGCCGAAGCTCTTGTTGGCCTTACGCGAGGCAACGCCATCGCCCCACCACAGGCCTTCGTCGCCAATATCGACCGGTATAGGGTCACTCGGGATGATGTCGTGTTTGAAGGCATCGCGGAAACTTTGCAGAAACTTTGCCGAGTCATCGCCGCCCGCCGGCCAAACCATGACATTGAGGATGGCAAAGCGCTTGCCGCCCATGGGCAGGGTCGGGTTGTCGTCGCCGACCGCATCGGCGGAAAACTGCCAGAAGCAGGTTGAGGAATAGGTGCCGAGCGGCGCGTAGTCGCCCTTACCGCCGACCTCGCCGGCGTCGCGACGTTCGCCCGGCGTGACTTTCGCGCCCACCGCCGCCGATACTTCATCGTCGGCAAGCAATGCACAGGCATTGATCGGAGCGTTTTGGCCGCCGGCGGCCTGCGCCTTGCCGGCGGTGGCCGCTATGCCCTTAGACTGGTCGTAGGAAAACACCGCAAGTCCCGCCAAGGCGAGGGCGGAGGCGGCTAGAAGGCTTTTCGCGGCGGTCACGGCCATGGCTAATCTCCCGATCCTATTTGATGTAGATATAGGACTAAATTGCAGTCCGATAAAGACGTGGATTTACTTACATATTTTGAAGCGCTTGGACGAGAGGGGCGAAACATGACACTCGACGACTACGTGGCTTGGGCGACGACGATTCACAGCAAGGCCACCATCGGCGACCGTGACCGGCTTTTGTCCTACACGGCTCTGGGCCTTACCAGCGAGGCTGGCGAGGTGGCAAACGAGGTCAAGAGACTCTTGCGCGACGGCACCTGGGACGCCGACCGGGTGGCTGAGGAATTAGGCGACGTCATCTATTATTGGAGTCGTCTGGTGGCGACTACGGGCCGCAAGCCAGGCGAAATTCTCGCGGCGAGCCGATCCAAGATCGATGCAAAAGTGAATGCCAATCAGAGTTAAGACCCGGAGGGACGTGCACGCCGTCGCCAAATCAAGCCGGCCACGCCGGTGGTGACCAGCCCGGCGGCAGCGATGGTGCCGGTAAATCCGAACAGGCTGGCGAAGACGCCGAGGCCGAGAGCGCCGACGGCCAAGCCCACGCGCGTTAGCGTATACCAGATGCTCAAGGCGCGCCCGCGCATGTCCTCGGATGCCAGGGCCTGAATAACGGTCTGCGAACCGGCGCCGCCGACCACCATGAACATGCCGCTGACGGCATACAAGGCCACGGCCAGCCAGAAAATTTTCGTGAGCGCGAAGGCCGTCATGAAAACGCCGTTGAGCATGACGCATCGCAGGAAGATCGTATCCATGCCGACACTGGTTCTGCGCTGGGCGAGAAACAGTCCACCGCATATGGCTCCGATCCCTTGCGCCGACGTCAAAATCGCCAGCGCGCCGACGCCGCGCCCGAATTCTTTGTCGGCGATTCCTGCCAGGAGATCGCCGATTGGCCAGGTTAGGACCGAGGCCGTCACGACGGTCGGGATGACCCACTTCAAGGTCGGATGCGCGAAGGTATAGCGCCAGCCTTGCGTGAAGTCGGCCCACATACCGGTGAAGGCCGAGGGCTCTCGACCCGCGGCGCGTTGGTGGGGCGCAAGCCGCAGACTGGTCAAGGCCTTGATCACAAAAAGATACGATACCGCATTGAATACAAAGGCGAAACCGTCACCGACGGCGGCGATCAGCGCGCCGGACACGGCCGGCCCGACAATGCGCGCGCCGTTGAATATCAAGGACGTCACCGCCACGGCTTGACCAACATTTTCGCGCGGCACCAGCGTCGGCACCAACACCAACCGCGCGGTCTGAATGAGAGGCTGGATCAGGCCCGAGAAAATCTGCAGGAGGAGAATGATGACAGGCGTGATGTGGCCGGAAAGTGTGAACGCCGCCAAGGCCGCGGCCTGGACGGTCGCGAAGATCTGTCCAATCACGGCAATCCGGCGACGGTCGAAGCGATCCGCCATAACCCCGGTAAGGGGGGCGAGGAAAATCACCGGCAGGAATTCGGCCATGGAAACCGCGCCCAACCATGCCGCGGAATGCGTCAACTCCCAGGTCAGCCAGCCCACGGCCACACGCTGGACCCAATTGCCGATCAACGACACGCCGTTGCCGGCGGAAAAGACGGCGAAGTCGCGGATGGCGAGCGTGCTTCGCAGGGCCGAAAAGTCGAAGGCGGGCATCATGATGCCCCGAGAATAACCTTCCCCCGGCGCGGTGCCAGGGTGTTATCGCGCCGGTGTTGGTTGCGGGGGGGAAACAGGTTAGAAAAGTGACCTCCGTTCTCGCCACTACCGGATTTTCGCATGCCGCAAGACACCATTTACCTGGATCGCGATGGAGCGATCGCCACAATCCATCTCAATCGCCCCGGCAAGCGCAACGCGCTCGACAGCGGGATGTGGGCCCGGTTGATCGATCTGGTTGACGCCGCCGATGCCGATCCGGCGGTGAAAGTCATCGTCGTCACCGGTGAGGGCGGGACTTTTGCCGCTGGATCCGACATCGAGGAATTGGGCCGCTCGCTTCACGACCCGGCGGTCTCCGAGCGCGCCGGGGACGTAACCTACCGCTCGCAGATGCGCCTGCGCCGCGCGGCCAAGCCGACCATCGCCAAAATTCGCGGTGCCTGTGTCGGCGGCGGCTGCGGTATCGCGCTGTGCTGTGACCTGCGCTTCGCCGACACCTCGGCGCAATTCGGGATCACGCCCGGCAAGCTCGGGTTGATTTACTCGGTCGCCGACACCAAGCGGCTGGTCGACGTAGTGGGCCAGGCCCGGGCCAAAGACATCCTCTATACCGGGCGCATCTTCGGCGCGGCGGAAGCCCTCGACTACGGCCTGATCGACTGGCTGGTGGAGCCCAAAGAACTCGATAAAGCGGTGGCGGATTACACCGGGCAAATTTGCGATGCGTCGCAGGTTTCGGCGCGCGCCAATAAAGAGATCATCCATGCCATCCTCGACGGCCTGGCCGACGATACGCCGCGGACACGCCG
Organism: Caenispirillum bisanense; assembly: GCA_945906455.1. Taxonomy (GTDB): domain Bacteria; phylum Pseudomonadota; class Alphaproteobacteria; order Rhodospirillales; family Rhodospirillaceae; genus SHVO01. Next base: position 5,693 of record CAMDRB010000089.1, on the reverse strand, counting down.
GCTTTTCGTCGACGGCTTCAAGGGCGCCGACTTCAAGGAAGGCCAGACGGCCTTCATGGAAAAGCGCAAGCCGAAATTCAAATCCAGCTAGAGGCGCCCCCGCGTGGCCGACGTCTTTTTCCCGGACTACGTGATAGGGCAGCTCACGGCTTTCGGCGGCGTTACCGCCCGGCCGATGTTCGGTGGCCACGGTCTATTCAAAGGCGGGGTCATGTTCGGCCTGATCAGCGACGGCGAGCTGTATTTCAAAGTAGACGAGGTCAACCGCCCGGACTTCGAGGCGCGGAAATCCCAGGCTTTCACCTATGAAACTCGCAGCCGCAAGAAAGTCGCGATGTCCTATTGGTTTGTTCCGGAAGACGTGATCGAGGACGCGGACGGTCTGCAGGAATGGGCGACAAAGGCTTACGCTGCCGCCGTCAGGGGGCGCAAAGCCGAAGTCGCCAAGCCCAAGGCCCGCCGGCGCGCACTCGGCCCGCCGCCGCGTCGGCGGCGTTGAAGCTTTCACCCCTCTCAATACCCGCGTTTGATATCGACGACCGAGTACAGCTTTTCGCCGGCGACGTAGCGGCGTAGGTTTTCGCGGATCACAATCCAGGCGCGTTCGGCTTTCAGCCCGGAAGTGCCGGCGGTATGCGGCGTGATGACGACGTTGGCAATGCGCCACAGCGGATGATCCTTGGGTAAGGGATCCGGGTCCACCAAGTCCATGCCGACGCCGGCGAGCTTGCCGGACTTAAGGGCCGCCATGAGGTCGCCGGTGTTAACGCTCTCGCCCCGGCCGACGTTGATGAAATAGGCCGTGGGCTTCATGCGTGCGAACATGGCGGCGTTGAAAAGGCCGATGGTTTCGGGCGTCAGCGGGGCCACATTCACCACCACGTCGGCCTCGCCGATCATCGCCGGCAATTCATTGGCCAGGCCCACGCGCTCGACGAACGGTGGGCCCTCGCGGCTGCTGTTGCGTGTGGCGATCACGTGCATTCCGAACGCATTTGCGCGTTTTGCAAGATCGGTGCCGACCCCACCGAGCCCGACTAACAGCATGGTCTTGCCGTCCAAATCCATCACCCGGCGCATGGACCTTGCGTCCCAAGTGCCATCGCGCTGATTGGCCAGCGCGACATTGATCTGGCGGGTAAGGGTGAGCAGGAGCGCCATCGTGTGTTCGGCGACATTTGGTCCATTCAGGCGCTGGGCATTGGTAAGCAGCATGCCTCCCGCGCGCACCTTGGGCACCGCGAGACAATCCTCGACACCAGCCTGCTGCGAATGAATCCATTTCAGTTTTACGCCGGCATTGACGACCTCGGCCTGGCAGAACCCCACCAGGGCGTCGGCGTCGGCGACTTGCGCCAAGGCCTCCTTGGGATTTCGAGCGGGCACCAAAACCACGCCTTTGACGGCCTCCTGAAACCAGGCGATGCGTTCAGGGCCTTCCGCCAGGACCACAATCTTTTTGGGCTTCTCCCAACCCTTCATGTCCCTTACCGGTGCCGACCCTTCGCGCAAGCCTAGCGCAGCGACGACCTCAGCGACGGATTCTTCGGCTTGGGCCGGCAGGAGTGCGGCAAACAGGCAAGCCAGGGCGATGCTCAAGGATCGAATAACCGCGGTCATCGCTGGTCCTCATAAAAGAGACTGCGCATGGCACGGACGATCTGTTCGCGCATATTGGGGTCCTCGATCGCCGCCGACAGTTTTTCACGAACTTGGGCGATGTTTCGCGCTGCGCGTCGACCATCGCCGGCCGCGGCCTCGACTTGCCCGGATTCGGCTCCCGGCGCTTTGCTGTTCGTTCGCGTCGGTTTCTTGTTTTTCTTACGATCCTTGCCGGTCGGTGTCATCGCTCCGACCACTCCGACGGATCCGGTTCGTTCATCGGCTCCTTATAGGGTCCCCGGTAAGGCTTAACCCGCGAGACGACGACACAGAAGGTGAGATGGCTCGCGGCAAAGCACAGCAGTACCGGCCATGGCGGAATGCCGGCGAAGAACAGCGTCGCCAGCGCGGTCAGGACGATGAACACCGCAACCGTCATCCAGATAATGACCCGGCGTGGATTCATGGTGTTGCCGTAGCGCGTAGGGGAAATTTGAACCATAGCCTGCAAGCTTACCCTTCCGCCGCTCGCCTACAAATCCCCCGTGTCGTCGCAGGCGCTGCCGGCCGTGGCCGGGCCGCCTGCTTAACTCATTGATTCTAGGCGAATTTTACCCCAACGCTCGATTAGGTCTCAATCGGGTTGCGGACCGTTAGGGCAAAGCCGTCGGCGCGGATGCGTTCCATGACTTGGGCGGCATGGGCCTGGTCGCGGGTTTCGATGGTGATGCCAAGCCGCGCCGCGCTGGCGGCGAGATCGAGGGCGAAGCGGCTGTGCGAAACCTCAAGGACATTGGCGCCCAGTTCGGCGCAAATGCTGGCGATGGCGGCGAGCGAGCCCGGCCGGTCGGGTAACTCCACTACCAAAGTCAGGATCCGCCCCGAGCGCACCAGATCGCGCATGAGTACGGACGCCAGCATGCGTGCGTCGATATTGCCGCCCGACAAAACCAAGCCGACTCTGCGGCCTTTGAATTTCTCCGGATGCTCCAGCACCGCGGCCAGCGGCGCGGCGCCGGCGCCCTCGGCGACGGTTTTCGCGAGCGTCGCATAGAGACTGATGGCGCGCTCGATATTGGCCTCGGAGACCGTCAAGATTTCCTTGACCAGCGCGCGCACGACCGGAATCGCTATGGGGCCGGCGTCGCGCACGGCAATGCCTTCGGCGACCGTCGCGCCCGCGCACGGCCGGTTGCTTTGCGTGAGCGCGTTGATCATGGCGGGATAAAGCTCGGCCTCGACGCCGACAATCCTGATACCGGGCTTGGCGGCTTTGGCCGCGAGCGCGATGCCGGCGATTAGGCCGCCGCCGCCGATGGGCACAACGATCATATCGAGGTCCGGCGCGGCCTCGAGCATTTCGCTGCCGATCACACCCTGGCCGGAGATCACGTCGACATCGTCAAAGGGGTGAATCAAGGTGAGCCCCCGTTCGCGAACCATTCGCTGCGCCGCCTCGGCCGCCTCGGCGAAGGTCTCGCCTTCGAGTTCCACCTTGCCGCCATAGCCGCTGGTCTTGCGCACCTTTTCGAACGGCGTGCCCTTGGGCATGACGATGGTCGCCGGGATGCCGAGGCGCGCGGCGTGAAAGGCAACACCCTGGGCGTGATTGCCGGCCGACATGGCGACGACGCCGGCCTCTCTTTGCGCTGGCAAAAGCGTCGTCAGCCTGGCGATGGCGCCGCGGGCCTTGAAGGCGCCGCTGTGCTGCATGTTCTCGTATTTGACGACGACGTCGCAGCCGGTGAGCTGCGAGAAGGCGGGATGGGGCAGAGTCGGCGTGACGATAAACTGGCCGTGGGTACGCTCACGGGCGGCGCGCACGGACGCGGCACTAAGCGAGTTTTCGGCGGCGACAGAATTCATCGATCTAACTCGGCTTGAAAATGAAGTTGTTGATGTAGCCGACGCCGCCAAAAGCCGCGCGGTTGGCGGCCGGGTCGAATTCGGCAATCGGGCGCAGGCTTCCGTCGCGCAGGAAAAACGCATCCATGCCGAGATCCCGGACGCGCGCGAGGCACTGCTCAATGGATTGGCCGGTGTGTTGCTCTTCCAGCTCGATCTGCATGACCGGACGCTCGCGACGTATCGTTTCTCGCGCCCCGGCCAGCACGGCGTCCTCGAAGCCCTCGACATCGATCTTGATAAAGCCGACGTTGGCAAAGCCGTAGGAATCGAGCGTGCGCTGGGCCACTTTCACGGTGCCGGCACCGGCGTTGCGCTTGCGCGGATTGAGCGAGGCGGTCTGGTTGGAGTAGCCGCCACCGTACATGGGCACGATCAGCTCGGCCGTACCGACGCGGTCCGACAGCGCCACCTGATGGGCGACGACATTGGGCGGCAGGGCGCGGGTGAGGATGCGGTAGATCTTGGGATTGGGTTCAAAGGCCTCGACGCTTTGGCAGGTGCGGGCGAGAAGGTGACTATAAACGCCCTTGTTGGCGCCGACGTCGATGGCGATGCGGCCCGGCGGCACGATCTGCGGCAGGATCTTGAGTTCGGCCTCGCCCTTGCGCAAGTGCTTGCGGATCAGCCGCCACATGTAAAGCCGCGGCGGGACCAGCGCGTACTTCAAGCGCTCTTCGAGAGTGTAGGGCGGCGTCCAGTCCGCCGGCAGTTCGGCGCTCACGGCTTGACCCGCAGCATCACGTCGCGCGGGGACATCGGCGGCTCGGAGATCGCCGACTTCTGGTCGGGCACGGCGAGGATGACGCCGCCGAGCACGACCAGCGCGATCAGGAAATAAAGCAGGATCATCGGCATGAAACGGTCATAGTCCGCCGGGGTGGGCGAGGCAAGCCGTTATGCGCCAGCTCGGGGATGCGCCAGCATGGCCGACAGCACCCGCACCGCCGTTGGCCGCGGCGCATAATGTTCGACCGCCCAGGCGCGGCCCTGCTCGGCAATGGCGGGCCAGTCACTTTCATGATCGAGAAGCTGTTCGACCGAGCCGGCAATATTGTCGAGGTCGATGGGCGCGTAATGCGTCCAGGCGACGGGTTTCACGGGAAGCGCAAAACCATATTTTTCAAAATCCAGATGGACGGTCAGGCAGCCCGCGGCAAGGGATTCCCAAAGGCGGAAACTATCCCAACGGAAAATCACCGCCGGCGCCTTGAGTTGAACGAAGGCATGGGCGGCGGCCAGCGGCGGATCGTTGCGGGCGAACCACGGATTTTCCATGATCGGTGCGTAGAAGTCGCCGCCATAGGCGAGGCTGACGGCAGAGTTCAGCAGGGCCTCGAGGTAAGCATCGGGCGCGCGCGTGGTCCGATCCACCGGCATGTGACGGGCGAGTATCGGCACGTAGCTCATGTCGAGCAGGGCACGCACACCTTGGTTCAAGGTGGCGCGGAAATTGCGCAAGGCGCTGCGCCGGCGAGTCTGAAACGGAGGCCGGCGCTCGGTTGCGGCGATCAGGCCCCTGCTCAAGCCAAAGGCGATGGGATGGCGCCGGCCGCCCTTATGCGCGAATGCGTTTTCGTGGGCGGCGAACAACAGCTGATCCTCGGGCATACCGGCAAAGGCGGCGACGTCGCTTTGGTTCAGATAGGCGAGATGCCCGCCGGCGATGCCTTCGAACGGCGTAAACTGATTGGTATGGGAAATATCGATAATATAACCGGCGAAGCCTGCAGTGGGCTTGGAAACCAGCGCTGCGAGATCGACGCCCTTGAGCGGCATCGAAACCGGCCGCGAGGTCAGGTGCGGCGCGCAGAGTTTTACAGGAATGCCTAAATCCATCGCGCCTTCGGCCAGACAGCCGGCATTGTGGGTCAAAGGCCCGCCGACGGCGTGGAAGTACACGGCCTTGGCGAAGGCGTTGCGGAGCGTATCGGCGGATGCGATGGCGGCCTGGGGGGTCATGCGATTGTCAATCTAGTAGATCAAATCTAAGAAAGAGAATCCATTGGGGATTCCCTGACCGATACTGTCGTGCGGGTCTGGCGGATGCACCAGACAAAGCACGTTATCAAGCGACTGAGTGCCAAGTCCCGCGCGACGCTTGAGGGGGTATTGGCGGACCGCAACAGCCCGCAGAAGTACGTATGGCGCTCCCAGATCGTTCTTCTGACCGCGGCCGGCCACGG
>CAMDRB010000088.1 GCA_945906455.1 Caenispirillum bisanense | reverse complement strand
TGAAATCGCTTCCAACCGTGACCCCTCCCAAAGTCGGAACAACACCTTGATCACGCGGGAAAATATGCCGACTGGGTGGGGTCAGTTTCGCGCGAAAGATGACCCCCCATCGAGTTCGCATGTTTGCCTACCGGATCGATGCGCTGCAGGACTTGAGGGGGGGGGGGTCACTGGTGGAAGCGATTTCACAATCGTGACAAAGTGGACCGGTGTGAGCGCCGACGGAAAACCCGTGCTGATTCGCTATGTCGCGAAATACGACGGGACGAGATATCCCGGTGGTGGAATAGATGAGCCAGCGGAAGAGGCCATCTCATGGAAGTTGGTTGATCCGCGTCGCCTAGAGTTCGTGCACTGGTCGAAGGACGATAAGATTACATCAACTTACGTACGAACGGTTTCGGCAGATGGACAAACGATGACCCAAACGAGCAAATTCGTTCGCCGCGATTGCGAAGATGTGCAGGTTTTCGATCGCCATTAGGCGCAGAAATAGGGAGCTCAGGATGCCCGATAGTCATACGTCTCGGCCTGTTCAGAGCGCGGCCGCGCTTGAAATTCAGGGGTTGATCCAACGGTCCCGTGCCGCCCAGGCCCAGATCGAAAATTATTCCCAGGAACAGGTCGACGAGCTAATCCGCGCGCTGGTGTGGTCGTGCGCGCGCCCCGGCGTCGCGGAAAAAATCGCGAAGTCCGCGATCGAGGAAACCCAAATTGGAAGCTACGAGGGCAAGTTCTACAAGATTTTCACAAAAACCCGAGCTGCGCTGCTGGACATCATCAACGACAAATCAGTCGGCGTGATCGAGGAAGACAAAGCGCGCAACATCATGAAGATCGCCAAGCCGGTTGGCGTCATCGGCGCATTGTCGCCGTCGACCAATCCCGAGGGCACGCCGGTCATTAAGTCGATTTCCGCGATCAAGGGCCGCAATTCGATCATCATTGCGCCGCATCCACGTGCGAAGCTGACCAACAAGATGATCGTCGACAATATGCGCGCGGCGCTCGTCGATTACGGCGCGCCGGCCGATCTCATCATCGGCATCGAATCACCGACAATCGAAAAGACCGATGAACTCATGCGCCAGTGCGACCGCGTGCTGGCCACCGGTGGTAACGCCATGGTCAAAGCGGCTTATTCCAGCGGAACGCCGGCGCTGGGCGTCGGGGTGGGCAATGCGGTGATCACCGTCGACGACACCGCCGATCTTAAGGATGCGGCGCAGAAGATCCGCATGTCCAAGACCGTCGATTTCGCGGCGTCCTGCTCGGCGGACAATTCGGTCGTCCTGTTTGAGTCGGTCTACGACCAGATGCTGACGAATCTTCAGACCGAAGGTGGGTACCTCGTATCACCAGAAGAAAAGAAGCGCTTGCAAGACACCATGTGGGTCGACGGCCACCTAAACGTTGGTATAGTCGCGCAGCCGGCCGGAAAGATCGCCAGTATGGCCGGTATCTCGCTACCGGCCGGCAAAACCTTCTTCATCGTCCCGGAAATCGGTTACGGTTCGGAGCATCCATTCTCGGGCGAAAAACTTTCGGTCGTGCTGGCGTTGTACAAGGTCAAGAACATCGACGAAGCCATTGCCCTCACCAACAACATTCAGGCCTATCAGGGAAAGGGCCACTCCTGCGGCATCTACTCCCGCAATGAAGCCCATATCATGAAGCTGGCGCTGACCACCAAGACCTCCCGGGTCGTGGTCAACCAGCCGCAAGGCTACTCGAACAGCGGCAATCTATGGAACGGCATGCGCCAGACCTTGTCGCTGGGATGCGGTTCGTGGGGTGGCAATGCGACAACCAACAACATTACGTGGCGCGACCTGGTCAACGAAACCTGGGTGACCCGGCCGCTCGCGACAATCAAGGTCATCCCGCCCGATGAAGAGATTTTCGGCGATGCAATGAGGCGGGTGCGTTAATCAGTCTGTGAAATCGCTTCCAACCGCGACCCCTCCCAAAGTCGGAACAACACCTTGATCACGCGGGAAAATATGCCGATGGGGTGGGGTCGCGTTTCGCGCGAAAGATGACCCCTCTCATTTCGCATGTTTCCGAATGAGATCAAAGCGCTGGGAGACGTTAGGGGAGGGGTCATTGTTGGGCGCGATTTCACAACCGTGGCGCTTGTGGGCACAGTCATCGTCGTGATGGACTATTACTCGGCGCATATATCCGGGCGAGGCGACATGGCAAAACATCCAAAATACGAAGTTGAGAGAACAAAAATTGGCCTTCAGTACGTCATTCCTGGCGCTGAGCGCGTGCGGTCCGTTACTAGGTTGCCCGTCAAATATGCGGCCGACGGTGCGCAGTTTGTGCTGCCCGGCGCTGAGCAAATCACTACCCGAGAACTAGTCGCGCGTAAGATGGCTGAGCCAATTAGGCCGCGCACTCGTCAGCGTGGGTTGGAGGGGACGGCGTTATTTGGTGGGCGATAGGGTAAGCTCGCCTTTCGTTCAAGCGGAGACATTCGTGGGAAAAGCAAAAGACCAGGAACCTAAGCTCATTGAGTCTGAACGCTCAGGTCCATTCGAGAAAGATGGACACTTAGTCGAAGTTCACATCTACAAGCTCGAGCATGACAGGGAATGGGTTCTCGAAGTCGTCGATGAGATGGGTACGTCCACGGTATGGGACGATAAGTTCAGGACCGACCGGATCGCCTGGAAAGAGTTTCTCAGGACGGTCGAGAAAGAGGGGATGGCTGCGGTCATTGGGCCTGTTAAGCAGCAGCAACTGCACTAAATGAATATCCCCCCTATCAATGGTTAGCCAACCTCACGGGCGCCTAATCATCTCCCCACTCGTTGACGTATCGCGGGAATTACAGCGCCCCGACGTAAGTCATGTGGTGTCAATTCTCGGTCAGGGCGACCGGGTTCCATGGCCGGACATGGGCGACCGCCAAGTGTGCCGCCTTGAGTTTGACGATACCCAGTATTCAGCAGGCCAGTTAGTTGCGCCCAATCGTCAACAGATCGAGGAACTAATAGCCTTTGCGAGGGTCTGGGGCGGCAAACAGGGCCTTCTCATTCATTGCCGCGCTGGGACCAGCCGCTCACCGGCGGCGGCCATGATTGCCCTTGCCGCGATAGGTCGAACCGATCTGATAGAGGCCGTCACCACGTCGAAGGCTTATTTCCGACCACATACCGGATGCCTACGTCTTGCCGATTCGATTGTGTCGCCGTCGCCTGGGCTGCTTGCTATCGCGCTTAGCAAGCCGTTGCCGGTGAGCGAAGATGAGGCTGGCCCCGTGTCTATTCCTGTCAGTAACTAAGCCCCCACCAAAAACCGGCCCCACGGCCAAGGGGATGCCGGTGGGGCTGTTGCTTTGTTATAGCCGGCCAATCGTGGAGGACGATGGATAACCGGCTACGTGCCCTGTGTAGCCTGGATGGCCGATAGTAGCATCGATGTGGTTCAAGGCGATGGGTTCGTCTGCGACTCACCCCCAGGCTCTCGTGCTGCGCATGAAGCCACATCTGATAGGCGATGTGTCTTCACCCTCCGGGCTTCGATCCTTATCGCCACGCGTTAGATAGCTTCGTCAGCGGCGGGTCCTGAGCAACATGCCAACTGCATAGGTTCGGGCGGACGTAAGGAAGCAGAGGCTCGGCAATGGTAGGAATCGATGGCTGAGTATTAGACGAAACCTAGCGACGGTCGTTAGATACGCGTGCGGGTCTAACAGCTAAAGATGCTCGGCGTCGCTCAATCGCCGCGACGGGCTTTGAAGTCTTTGCGCAACGCTGACTGCAAAAAAATTTGGAGCGCGTAGAACAAAGCGCGAAGCGGCGTTGTCTAGCGTGCTTACTATGTGCTTACTGGAAAAATTAGGGGCCCAGCGCAAATCCGCTAAGCCCTTGAAGTGATGGTGGAGCTGAGCGGAATCGAACCGCTGACCTCTACAATGCCATCGTAGCGCTCTCCCAACTGAGCTACAGCCCCATCTCCATCGCACGTATGGCCGCGTTTTGAGCGCGGCCCGCGCCGCCGCATGTTGGGTCGGAAGCGCGTTTATCCTTATCGCCTAAGGTGCGGGAACCTAGGGTTTTCCCGCCGCGCCTTCAAGCGTAAATAATCTCGATTGGTCCTAGGTCTCGCCGTTCTGTGGCACGGGCACGGCCACCTCGTCGTCCTCGCCGAGATCCGAGGTATCCTCGATCACGGCTTCATCCTCGTCGTCGTCGTCGGCCGCGGGCTCGGGCGCGTCCCCGTCGTCGCTCACCACCGGCGCCACCGGCGCCTTGACCACTACCGGGGCTTTCTCGCGGTCTTCGGCCGGGCGGCGCGAGGCCTTGAAGATCACCGGGCGGGCGTTGGCGGCGCCGCACTTCGGGCACGTGCCCGGGGTTTTGCCGAGGTCGTAAAATCGCGCCCCGCAGCTCTCGCAGGTCAGTTTCATGCCCAATTCGGCTTTTGCCACTGTGATGTCTCCGTGTAGCGGGGGTGTCGATGGGGACCCGACGGCGTTCGAACGTGCGGCTATCCCGCGGGGGCTAGGCATTTGCCACTTAATCCAGGCCCTGTCAAAACCAAAACGCCCCAAACCGGATCGGCGCTTCCGGTAGCCTTATTTGGGCCGAACATGCTATCAGCCGCCCATGCTATCAGCCGCCATGTCCCATTCTCCCGCTCCCCAACAGGCCACGATCTCCGGTAAGGCCAAAAGCCTCACCGGCCGTGCGGTTGTGCCGGGCGATAAATCGATCTCCCACCGGGCCCTGATCATGGGCGCCCTGGCGGTGGGTGAAACCCGCATTTCCGGCCTGCTCATGGGCGAGGACGTGCTGCGCACCGCCGCCGCCATGGCCGCGCTCGGCGCCAAGGTCGAACAGGCTAAAGTCGAAGAAGGCAAGGACGCCGCCGGCGCACCCATTTGGCGAGTCTGGGGCCGAGGAATTGGCGGACTCTCGGAGCCCGAGGATGTCCTCGACCTGGGCAATTCGGGCACCGGCGCGCGGCTCATCGCCGGTCTGCTCGCGGCCTATCCCTTCACCTCGTTCATGACCGGGGATGCATCATTACGCCGCCGGCCCATGGACCGGGTGATCACACCCTTGAGCCAAACCGGGGCGAAATTCATTTGCCGCGCCGGCGGGCGCCTGCCCATGGCGATCACCGGCACGCCTTTGCCCATGCCGCTCAGCTACGACAGCCCGATCGCCTCGGCCCAAGTGAAATCGGCCGTGCTTCTGGCGGGGCTCCACGCCGGCGGGATCACCACCGTCACCGAGCCGGCCGCGAGCCGCGACCATACCGAGCGCATGTTTCGCTACTTTGGCGTCGATGTACGGACCGAAACCACCCCGAACCGCTATCAAGTCCAGGTGGTCGGCCAGCCGGAGCTGACCGGAAAGCCCATATCCGTGCCCGGAGACCCCTCTTCGGCGGCTTTTTTGGTGGTTGCGGCGCTTTTAGTGCCCGGATCGCACCTGATTTTGCCCAATATCGGCGTAAATCCGCTCAGAACTGGACTTTTTGACGTTCTGCAGTCCATGGGCGCCGACATTACCTATACCAACCGCCGCGACCAGGCCGGCGAGCCGGTGGCCGATATCGAGGTGAGAAGCTCATCCCTGAAAGGCGTTACCGTGCCGGCCTCACGCGCGCCTTCAATGATCGACGAGTACCCGATCCTGGCGGTGGCGGCGGCCTGTGCCGAAGGTGTCACCCGCATGGAGGGCCTGGCCGAGCTCAAGGTCAAGGAAAGCGACCGCTTGGCCGCCATGGCCCAAGGCCTTGAGGCTTGCGGGATTTCCGCCCAGGCCGAGGGTGATACCCTGACCGTGCGCGGTGGCGGGCCCAAGGGCGACGCGGCTGTGACCATCCCGGTGAAGCTCGATCACCGCATCGCCATGTCGTTTCTGGTGCTGGGCATGGTCGGCGCGCGGCCCATCGCCATCGACGATGCCTCGGCGATCTCTACCAGTTTTCCCGATTTCATCGGGCTCATGAACGGCCTGGGCGCGAATATTCAGGCGACGGATGGACGGGAATGAGCGTGAATAAAGTTCATCCGTCGTCCTCGGGCTTGACCCGAGGACCCAGGGTTACAAGGCTGGACGCATGCGGAATCGGCGGTACTTTTTGCGGGGCGCGGTGCATGAAATCCTGGATCCTCGGATCAAGTCCGAGGATGACGCCGCGTAGGGATGGGGCATCGTGCCCCGTGATCGCCGCCCCATGAACATCGCCCCATGATCATCGCCATCGACGGCCCGGCCGCCTCGGGCAAGGGCACCTTGGCCCGCCGCCTGGCCGAGTCCTTGAATCTCGCCTACCTCGACACCGGCTCGCTCTACCGCGCCACGGGGGTCGCAACGATTCGCGCCGGCGGCGATCCGGCCCTCGAGGCCGATGCCGTCAAGGCCGCCAAAGCCCTCGATTTAGCGAAGTTCACCCCGGCCGATCTGCGCAGCGAAGAAGCCGGCATCGCCGCCTCGAAGGTCGCCTTCATTCCGGCGGTGCGGGCAGCCCTGCTTGATTTTCAACGGAATTTTGCCCGCAGCAAGGCCTCGGGCAAGGCCGGCGCGGTGCTCGACGGGCGCGATATCGGAACCGTGGTCTGCCCCGACGCCGATTTCAAGATCTTCATCGAGGCCGACCTCGAAACCCGCGTCCGCCGCCGGGTTAAGGAGTTGCGAGAAACCGGCGAAAACATTATAGAAGCCCGCGTCCGCGCCGATATGCAAGCGCGCGATGCCCGCGATCAGGATCGCACCGTCGCCCCGCTCAAGCTGGCCGACGATGCGTTCAGATTGGATACCTCGGCCCTGACCGCGGACGAGGCCTTTGCGCAAGCCCGGGCCTACATCGACTCTAAAGTTCCTAAAGCAAAACGCTGAGTCAAAGCGTGCCACCCCCCTCGCGGTAAAACCGGAATCCTCCGGTCCCGCGTCTTGCCACCAAGACCGCCGGATTCAACCGACGGCATGGATCAAAGAACCCAAAGGACTATTTTCGTATGTCGCAATCCAATTTGGCCATGAAGGAAATTTTCGCCGACCTGCTCGAAGAATCATTCAATACCAGCCCGACCATCGAAGGCAGCGTGATCAAAGGCACGATCGTGCGCATCGACGACGAGTTCGTGCTGATCGACGTCGGCCTCAAGTCTGAAGGCCGCATCCCCTTAAAAGAATTCGCCCGCGGCGGCCGCGAGCCCGACATGAAATCGGGCGACCGCGTCGACGTGTTTGTCGAGCGCTACGAAGACCGTGACGGTCTGATCATTCTGTCGCGCGACAAAGCGCGCCGCGAGGAAGCCTGGAACGTGCTCGAGGAGATGCACACCAAGCAAAGCCGCGTTGAAGGCATCATCTTCGGCCGCGTCAAAGGCGGCTTCACCGTCGATCTCAACGGCGCCGTGGCGTTCTTGCCCGGCAGCCAGGTCGACATCCGTCCGGTGCGCGACATCACGCCGCTGATGGGCAGCCCGCAGCAGTTCCAGATCCTGAAAATGGATCGTGCCCGCGGCAATATCGTGGTTTCGCGCCGCGCGGTCATGGAAGAGACCCGCGCCCACGAGCGCTCGAAGCTGATGGAGGATTTGAAGGAAGGCCAAGTGCTCGATGGTGTCGTCAAGAACATCACCGACTACGGCGCCTTCGTCGACTTGGGCGGCGTCGACGGTTTGCTGCATGTCACCGACATTTCCTGGAAGCGCGTCAATCACCCGTCCGAAGCCCTGTCCGTCGGCCAGCAGCTCAAGGTGCAGGTGATCCGCTTCAACGCCGAGACCCAGCGCATCTCGCTCGGCATGAAGCAGCTCGAGGCCGATCCGTGGAACGGAGTCGCCGGCAAGTATCCGGTCGGCACGAAGTTCACCGGCCGCGTCACCAACATCACCGACTACGGCGCGTTTGTGGAGCTGGAAGCCGGCGTCGAAGGTCTGGTGCACGTTTCCGAAATGAGCTGGACCAAAAAGAATATCCACCCCGGAAAAATTGTTTCCACGTCTCAAGAAGTGGAAGTCATGGTTCTGGATGTGGATCAGGAAAAGCGCCGCATCTCGCTCGGCCTGAAGCAGTGCCTGGCCAACCCGTGGATCGCCTTCAAGGAAAAGTTCCCGATCGGCGGGACCATCGAAGGCGAAGTCAAGAACATCACGGAATTTGGCTTATTCGTCGGCCTCGACGGCGAGATCGACGGCATGGTCCATCTTTCGGATTTGACCTACGAAGCCGACGGCGATGCCGCGCTCAAGTCCTATACCCGCGGCCAGATGGTCAAGGCCAAGGTGCTCGATGTCGATGTCGAGAAGGAGCGGGTCTCGCTCGGCGTCAAACAACTGAGCGGCAGCGATCCCCATGCCGCGGCGGCCATCGATCTCAAGAAGGGCCAAATCGTAACCTGCGTCGTCAAGCTGGTGCAGGAAAACGGTATCGAGGTCTCGGTCAACGATTCGCTGCAGGGCTTTATCAAGCGCAATGAATTGGCCAAGGATCGTTCCGAGCAGCGCCCCGACCGCTTCGCCGTCGGCGAAAAGGTCGATGCGCGAATCATCGCGATCGATCCCAAGAACCACAAGCTCACCTTGTCGATCAAGGCGCGCGAAGTGGAGGAAGAAAAGCAGGCCATGGCCGAATTCGGCTCGGCCGACTCCGGCGCCTCCTTGGGTGAAATCCTGGGTGCGGCCCTCAAGGCCAAGGCTAAAAAGACCGACGACGACGAGGTCTAACCCTTAAGATCGTTGCCTGTTTAAACGCCCGCCGGCTCAACCCGGCGGGCGTTTTTCATGGCGGCCCTCGGGCCGGGATCGGCGGTTTTCCTTGCTGGAAGGCCGGCGAGGTGCCCTATAAAGGGTGCCGGCGGACGGAAAAGGCATGTCTTTTGAGTGACTTACCTTTGCGTCGCGCTTGACTTCGCGGCCCTCTGCCCCCATCCTTTTGACCGGAAAACTTCGCGGGCGAAAACCCGGTTGTTTGGGGCGTTCAAGGCGAGGATCTTCACATGACCAAGTCGGAGTTGATCGCCCATATTGCCACGCGGAATCCGCATCTATATCAGCGCGATGTCGAACGAATCGTCACCTCGATTTTTGAAGAGATCTCCAAGGCCCTAGGGCGTGGCGACCGGGTCGAGCTGCGTGGCTTCGGTGCGTTCTCGGTCAAACACCGCGATTCGCGCGTCGGCCGCAATCCCCGGACCGGGGCGTCGGTGTCGGTCCCGGAGAAGGCGGTGCCCTATTTCAAGACGGGCAAACAGCTCCGCGACATGCTGAACGTGTAACGGCGCAGCCGTCGATCTCGCCCGCGTCCCCTCTGACCAGCTCCCGCAGCCCCTTGAAACTCATCAACTCCATTGTTGGCGCCGTCGTGGCGCTGGTGATCGTTCTGTTCGCCGTCTCCAACCGCGAGCAAGTGGCGGTCGAGCTGTGGCCTTTGCCCTATCAGCTGAGCCTCGCGCTTTACGCCGTGATTCTTTTGGCGGTCTTGATCGGATTCATTGCCGGCGTGATCGCGAGCTGGATGGTCGGCGGCCGGCGTCGCCGCGAGCTCCGCCGCCTGCGCCGCGAGCTGCGCGAGCTTGAACAAAGCGCCGGTCGGAATCAGATGGGCGCTTTGGATAAGTAGACATAACCACTGTCATCCCCGGACTTGTTCCGGGGATCCAGGGTTTCGAAGCTCAACCTAGGCAGACGCGCCAGCAGGTATTACATCGTGCGGCGTTTCGCTATCCTGGATCCTCGGGTCGCGCGCTTGAACGCGCGCGGGTTAATAATGGCGGCCTTCCGCCGCCGGCCCGAGGATGACACTGCGTTAGAGTGAAGTTCATGACCGCTGCCACCACACTTCGCAATCCGGTTTTTTGCGCGCTCGATACGCCCGATGTTGGGCGGGCGACGGCGCTCGCCGCCAAGGTCGCCGATGCTGTCGGCGGGGTGAAGCTCGGCCTGGAATTCTTCAGCGCCAACGGGCCCCCGGGCGTGGCGCAGGTGCAAAAGGCCTCGGATTTACCGATCTTCCTCGATCTCAAGTTCCACGACATCCCCAATACCGTCGCCGGTGCCGTGCGCGCAGTGACTGCGCAAGTGAGGCCGTTCATGATGACGCTGATGGCCTCGGGCGGTCGCGCCATGCTCGAAGCCGCCGCGCGCGCCGCCGCCGACGTCGCGCGGGAACGCAACGTGCCGCGGCCGTTGCTGCTGGGGGTCACCGTGCTGACCAGCCTGGACGGGACGGATCTCGCGGCAACCGGCGTTGCCGGCGCCGTCGCCGACCAGGTGCGCCGGCTCGCCGAACTCGCGAAACTTTCCGGCCTCGACGGTGTGGTCTGCAGTCCGCTGGAAGCCGCCCAACTGCGGCGCGATCTCGGGCCGGGCTTCAAACTGGTGACGCCGGGCGTGCGCCCAACATGGGCGGAAGCCGGCGACCAGAAGCGCGTCAGTACGCCGCGTGAGGCCGTGGCCGCCGGCGCCGACTATCTGGTGATCGGCCGACCGATTTCCGAGGCCGATGACCCGGCCGCCGCCGCCCAGCGCATCGCGCTCGAACTCGGATTGTAAGCCGCCTTGAAAATCACAGCCAAGATTTGCGGCCTGACCGACGAGCGCGGACTACGTGCGGCCATGGACGGCGGCGCGAGTTTTGTCGGCTTGGTGTTTTTCCGGCGCTCGCCGCGCTATGTCACCCACGAGCAGGCGGCGCACCTGGCCGCGCAAGTCAGGCGCGGCATCACCGCCGTCGGCCTGTTCGTCGATCCAAGCGATGCCGAATTGGAGTCGGCGCTGAATACCGTACGCCTTGGCATGATCCAGCTGCACGGCAAGGAGACCCCCGAACGGGTGGATCAGGTGCGGCTGCTCACCGGATTGCCGGTGATGAAGGCCCTCGGGGTCGCGACCGCGCGCGATGTCGCCGTCGCCCGGGCCTTCGAGGATCACGCCGATTGGCTGCTGTTCGACGCCAAGGCGCCCCCGGGCGCGAACCGGCCGGGCGGCAATGCCGTGGCCTTCGACTGGACGCTGCTCAAGACCTACACCGGCCGCACGCCGTGGATGCTGGCCGGCGGCCTCACGCGGGCCTCGGTCGGTGCGGCGATCAAAGCCTCCGGGGCGCGGGCGGTCGACGTGTCTTCGGGCGTTGAAACCCAGACGGGGATCAAGAGCCCCGCCAGGATCAGGGCTTTCCTCAAGGCCGTGCGGACGCAGTCGGGCGCCAACTCAAAGTCCTAGAGCGTGTTGCGGTTTGACTGAATCTGGGGATTCCCTGAATGCTTGAATTGTGATTCAAGCTGACTGCTGGGTTTGGAGGCCAGCAGTCATGGCAAGACCCCTTTCAATGGATATCCGACAACGAGCGATCACGCGGCTCGCCT
>CAMDRB010000087.1 GCA_945906455.1 Caenispirillum bisanense | reverse complement strand
CGAGCCGCGTGATCGCTCGTTGTCGGATATCCATTGAAAGGGGTCTTGCCATGACTGCTGGCCTCCAAACCCAGCAGTCAGCTTGAATCACAATTCAAGCATTCAGGGAATCCCCAGATTCAGTCAAACCGCAACACGCTCTAGAGCATTTTCGGGAAAACTGGAAGTCCACTTTTCCGGGAAGCGCGCTAGCGCAAGCCGCCGCGTCGAAAGGTCGTGACCAGCAGCCTCGCGCCCGTCAGCAGCGGGTGTTTGCGGTCCCTGTCGGTCAACTCGATTTTTACGCCCGAATGACGTTCGATCTTCCAGGCGGCGTAGTCGAGCCCGCCCTTGAATGTGAACGCCGCCTTGATCAGGCGCAAGACGTTGAGAATCTTGCCCTGGATCCGGCGCCATCGCCAAGCCCGCCGCGCCCGGTTCTGTTCGAGCGCCGCCGCCACCCGGTGATAGGCTCCCCCCGGACCGGGCGCTCCCAGGACCGCCACGGTCACGGCGACGTAACGAGGGAGTTCCGCGTCCACCAGTTCGCCGGATTTGGCGTCACGCTCGGGGCGAAGCTCGGCGGCGTAGGTTTCGCTGAACGCCCGCACCCACAATTCACGCGGCGTGAACGCGCCTGCCATGAGCGGCTGGGTGCGCATGATCATTGTCGTCACGGCCGCGGCCAAACCGTCCACCAGCCGCCGGCGCAACTCATCGTTGCGCGCCTGGAGAATGACCGCCGGCTGCGCGAAGCGCGCCCACAGACTTGAGGAAAATGTCCCGGGCCCCAGGCCTTGGAGGAATTGGTCCACGGATATAACCGCGACTTTGGCACGCAACTTGCGGCCTTCGTATTCCACTTCGTGATAATAAACGTTGGGCGGAAGCAATCGGGCGAAGGCCGCCGAAACGGCATTACCAAATGCCCGCCCGGTGTTGTCGACTAAAACGTAGAAATCCAGCATCAGCCCCGCGTCGGTATTCTGGCGCAGGCATGAGCCGTAAAAGATCACGGCTGCGGCGGCGGTGCCGTAGTGAGCCTGAAGATGCGCGCCGAACGCCCGCGCTGCGCCGAACGTGTCGCGGCGCGCCTCGACGGCGACGATCTCGACTAGCGCCGCCGTCATGACGGAATCTGGATAAAATCGAGGTGCCGGCTGCCGTCGAGCACCAGTGGTTGCCCGGCTTCGGCGGCGTAGATTTCTCCATCCAGTGTATAGGGCCCGGTGAAGTTCAGCGTCACGCGCTCCAAACGACGCACGGTGCGGCCTTCTCCGGGAGCGAACCGGCGGCGGGCGAGATTGGGAATCGCCCCCAAAATTGCGCGAGGGCCCGTGCGCAGGCTCATGTAGTGCAGCGGTGCCGACGCCGATCCGGTCACCGCCGCGTCAGGGCGCACGCCCAACAAAATCTCATCGAGGGCGGTGACGGCAACGACAAAAAAAGATCCGTTCTCGATCTCAAGTTCGCCGTCGCGAATCGAGATGTCGCTAGAGTTAGTCGCGGCCCGTAACCCGCGCCACAGCAGCAACGCAGCGGCCGCCGTGTGGCTAACGGCGTTAGGCAGCTTTAAAGGATAGATATGCTTGCGGCAGAACCAAATGCCTTCGACAATCTCAGCCGCGCCGAAGAAGGCGCCATAGCGGGGCGGAGTATCGTCGCTCTGGTGAAGGGCAAGCACCGGCCGGTTGACGGCATGGCGCGCGAGGCCACCTAGGCGCCGCTCCCGCAAGACGGCGGCCATGGCGGCCTCGGGAGCGCCCTTAAGACTCCAGCCCGCCGTCGTCATATTGGTCTTGCCGGCGGGCAACAACGCCAGCGCCGGTAAGCTCGGGTAAGCGTTGCCGTTGAGAAGCGCCGCGAACACCAGACCCGCGGTGCCGTCGCCGCCGTTGACGACGATGACGCTGGCGCCGACGGCGGCACATCGCTGCACGGCCTCGGCCACCTGGTCAGCGCCATCGATCCAAAAGTGCGCGACGTTGGACTCGGCCGCCAACAGGGGCTCGATCCAATTGTCCCCGCGCAAATTCCGGGTGCTTCCGCGATTGGTGATGACGGCGAGTTGGGTCAAGGGGTGCGCTATCTAAGGGGCTCAAAGCGGTTTACGACGGCGATAATGCGCCATTATCGGGATCATGACGAGATTTCGCCGCCGCACCGTATTTCCTCGCGCGTTTCCCGGAAAAGCGGACTTCCGGTTTTCCGGGAAACGCGCTCTTTATATGAATCTGGACCATTTCCCGATTCAAGCGAACCGGGAAATGGTCTGGGCCGCCTGTAATGGTAGAAAAAGCTCTTCTGGCTCCATCGAGATGGGTCGCGTAAACTCAAGGTCGACGGCGCCGCCACAGGCCCGTCCCTTTCAACGCAGGTTAACCCCGGCAGTGGATGCATGATGAAGGCCCTCGACCGCTATCTCGTGCGCCAGATCCTGCCGACGATCGCGCTCATCTTGTTCATCGCGGCCATCATTCTATTGATGGAACGGCTGATGCGGCTTTTGGATATCGCCGTCGGCAACGGCGTGTCCACCCTGGTCGTTTTCCAGATGCTGTTCTACCTGATCCCCTATTACATCGGCTTGGCATTGCCCATGGCGCTGTTCCTGGGTGTGCTGCTCGCCTTCCGAAAGCTCTCGGCGCAATCGGAACTCGACGCCATTCACTCCTGCGGCATCGGCATGAGCCGTCTGATCCGCTCTGCCCTGGTCCTGGCTTTCGTCATGACCGGGATCAACCTCTTCCTCAGCGGCTATGCCCAGCCCTACACGCGCTATTTGTTAAATGTCGTCATGTTCAATGTAACCTCAGGCGTGATCGAGCAGGGCATCGGCGAAGGCTTTTTTATGAGTCTTCCCAACGGCTATACGCTGCGGGTCGAACAGTCGCGCGGCGCCGGGCGCGAACTCTACGGCGTGTTTGCCCATAAGCAGGAGGCCGACGGCCAGATCATCACGCTGACCGCCAAGCGCGGCGAGCTGATGACCGGCTCGCTCAACGGCACGGTGTCGCTGCGACTCTATGAAGGCAGCCGTTCCGAGTGGAATCCCCGGACGCATGCCGTCAGCACGCTGCAATTCACCATCCAGGATTGGCCCCTCAACCTTGCCGATCTCGTGCGTTTCCGAGGTCGCGGCGGCGATAAACGCGAACTAACCCTGTTCGAGCTCCTGCGCGGCTACCGCGCCAACATCGCCGCCGGGCGTACCGGTACCGTCACCAATCCCGATCCGCCGCCCGACATGCGGCCCGAAGAGGCGATCGCGCCCTCGGCGATCGCTGCGGAATTTCATTTTCGACTTGTGTTCTCGCTCTCGATGCTGCTGCTTCCCATCCTGGCCGCGCCGCTCGGCATCATGACCAGCCGCGCGAGCCGGTCCTTCGGCCTGGTCTTCGGTCTGTTGGTCTTAGTCAGCTACCACAAGGTGCTGGAATTCTCCGGCGCCTATGCCGCTTCGACGGGAGCGCCGGCCGGCCTCATCCTGTGGTCCACCTTTGGCGTGTTCACGTTGTGCACGCTGTATCTTTTCCATCGCACCGAGCGGCAAGCCGGCACCCCGCCGGTGCTGCGTATGGAAGCTCAATGGGTGGCGTTCACCGACCGCATCGCCGCCGTATTCCGCCGTAAACGCACCGCCCCCGTCGGCGCGGCGCGATGACCTTGGATCCCACATGATTCTCTCGCGTTACCTCGTCAAGGCGTTTCTCTCCCGGTTTACGATGCTGCTGGTGGGGCTGGTGCTGTTTCTGCAGACGCTCGATCTGCTGGCGACGGCCGACGAGATTATGGCCGGCGGCGGCGACGCCATGGCATCGCTGGCGCGTTACGTCATGCTGCGCGCACCATCGCTCATTGAAACCGTTGCGCCGTTGGCGACGCTTCTCGGCGCGCTGACCGCAATGGTTGGCATGGCCACGACCAGTGAGATTCTGGCCATGCGCGCCGCCGGGCTCTCGGTGTTGCGGCTGGTTGGCGGCCTGGTCGGCGTCGGGCTGGCGATGTCGCTGCTGTTGTTCGCATTTTCCGAAGCGATCGTCGTGCCTTCGAATTCCGAACTCCAGGGCTGGCGAGACGATGGTTTCAGAAGCGGCGAGCAGCCGGCCCAGACTGGCGAGAATAGCTGGGTCATGGAAGGCAGTACCTTTATCCGTGTCGGCAACGTCCTGCGCGACGGCGCGGAACTGATCAACGTGCGTCTCTTCATTCCCGGAACGAGCGGCGAAATCGCAGAAATCATCAGCATCGGGCGGGCGCTCTGGGATAACAACGCCTGGACGACCTCCGACATGAGCCGTCTCCACGGCCCCGGCGGCAGCGACAGCGCGCCGCTGACCTGGCAAACGCAGCTGCGGCCCGAGCATTTCATTCGCTTCTCCAATCATCCGAACGAACTGTCGCTCAACGCTTTGCAGCAGTACATCGGCGACGTGGCGATCCGCTCTCGCCCGGGATATTTCTATGACACCTGGGTGCATCAGAAATTCGCCGGACCGATCGTGCTCGCCTTGATGCCGCTGCTCGCCGCCATCGCGGCATTTGCCCATCACCGCCAGGGCAGCTCGGTCGTGACCGTGGTCTGGGGAATCAGCATAGGTTTTGCTTTTATCGTCATCGACAACATTGTCCTGGCCATGGGGCAGTTTGGATCGCTGCCGCCGATGCTGGCGGCCTGGTTGCCGATCGCGTTATTTGGAACGCTGGGTTTGTGGCTTGTCTTCAGCCTCGAACATACTGGCGCCCGCACTTAGGCGGGCCTATATACCTGCGGCAGGTAGCCCATCGACCTGGTCTGAAGGGTGCGACGCAATTGAGTTTCAATATCGGTTTCTGGAGCGACAAGGAATACCACCTCGACCGCATGGACCTGCGCGGTTTGTGCGCGGCCTATTTTCAGTACTACGCCATCGCGGCCTATATCGTGGTGGCGTTGGTCGCGGGCGGCGCGGCGCTCGCGGGTGTGGCCGGGGCCGCGGCGCCGGTCCTGCCGGCGCTCGCGTCCATGGTCGCGACC
This sequence comes from Caenispirillum bisanense, assembly GCA_945906455.1. Classification (GTDB taxonomy): domain Bacteria; phylum Pseudomonadota; class Alphaproteobacteria; order Rhodospirillales; family Rhodospirillaceae; genus SHVO01. Next base: position 6,343 of record CAMDRB010000087.1, on the reverse strand, counting down.
TTCTTCATTTACCCGCTCGTGTGGTACGCCCTGCATCGCTTTATCCTGCACAGCCGCTCAATGTGGAAGTCGCCACTGACCGCCGGCACGTGGAAGCGCATCCACTACGACCACCACAGCGATCCCAATAATCTGAAGGTGCTTTTCGGCGCGCTCTATACCACGCTGCCGACGGTGGCGCTGGCGAGCATGCCGGTGGGTTTCGCGCTGGCCGGCTGGGCGGGTGCTCTGGCCGCGCTTTGCACGGGGGTAGTGCAGACGTGCACCTACGAATTCTTCCACTGCATCCAACATCTTGGTTATGCGCCGAAATGGGGCTGGGTGCGCGAGATCAAGAAATTCCACATGGCCCATCACTTCCACAATGAGACCGGCAATTTTGGCATTACCAACCTGTGGTGGGACAAAGTGCTCGGCACGTTTTACGAAGGCGCGGCCGATCGGCCGCGCTCGGCGACGGTGTTCAACCTGGGCTACGACGAAGAGGTGGCCAAAACCTACCCCTATGTCGCCCGGCTGACGCCCAACTGGCCTTACAATACCAATCCGGTGTCACGCAAACGCGAAGCCGAAGCGGCAAGCCCAGCGGCTGTCGATTAGCCGCCACGGCCATGGACGCCACCCCCTCCACAGCCACCACCGCCGTCAACATCCGCCGCGTCGGTGCGGGCGCAACTCTCGGCCAGTTCTTCGACGCGGCGCATGCGGCCCAAGGGCACGACCCCTATTGGGTCGCACCGCTGCGCCTGCTCGATTCCCGGCGCTTCAATCCGAAAAAGAATCCCTGGTTTGATCACGGCGAAGCCGACTTCTGGGTGGCTGAGAAGCACGGCAAACCTGTGGGCCGCATCTCCGCCCAGGTCGATCACAGTCACTTGAAGCTTCGCCGCGACGCCACCGGCTTTTTTGGCTTCTTTGAGTCGATCGACGACCAAAGCGTTGCCGACGCGCTGTTCGCGACGGCGGCCGCTTGGCTGCGCGACAAGGGCATGCGCCGCTGCCTGGGGCCCTTCAGCCTCAACATCAATGAAGAATCTGGCCTGCTGATCGACGGGTTTAGGTGTCCGCCGCGGATGCTGATGGGCCATGCCCAGCCCCATTACGCCGAACTGGTCGAAAGCGCGGGGTTCACCAAGGCCGTGGATATGTTCGCCTATCTCACGCCGATGGATTCCGCCTTGCCCGTCAAGCAGATGAAGTGGCTGAAGCGTGGCTTAGACCGCAATTCCGCGCTCGGCGTGCGGCCGCTTGATCCCAAGCGGATCGACGAGGAAATCCGCACCATTGTGCGCATTTTCAACGCCGCCTGGGCAGAGAACTGGGGCTTCATCCCGCTGACCGACGCCGAAGTCGCGCACATGGCCAGCGATATGAAAATGATCCTGATTCCCGAGCTGGTGACCTTCGCGACCGTCAACGGCGAGCCCGCGGCCATGTGCGTCGCATTGCCGGACTTCAATGAACTCCTCCGCGGATTGGACGGGCGCATGTGGCCCACGGGCTGGGCCAAGCTGGCGTGGCGCATTCTCACCCGGCGCAGTTATGTCTCGGGCACGCGCGTGCCGTTCATGGGTGTGCTGCCCGAATACAAGAACAAGCCCATGGGCTCGCTGCTGGGGCTGCTCGCGGTCGGCGCCTTGCGCGAGGCCTCGCTCAAATTGCGCATGCCGGTCTGTGAGATGAGCTGGGTGCTGGAAAGCAATAGCCAGACCCGGCATTCGATCGAGGAAATTGGCGGGCGGATCTATAAGACCTACCGCATGTATGAAAAGGCGCTTGCCTGATGGCCGCGCTTCTTCGCCTCTTTGTCCTGATCATGGTCGTAGCGGCGCTGATCATCCTGTTCGCCTACGCCTTCGTGGCGGCGCTGATCATCACGCCCATCCTTTTCCTGCTGATCTATGTCTCCGGTCGCAAGCCGACGGTCGAATGGTGGGTGGTCAGAAGCGGCGCCGATGCCGGCGCGCGGCCTGGTCAGGTCATCGAGCACGACCCCAATGACCTGCCCCTAGAGCATCGTGCCGAAAAGTGGGAACCGGTTTTAGGCAAAAACGATACGACACCAAAAAGCTAGAGCAAGCAGAGCGATGCCAAATTCGCGCTGCTTGCTCTGGCCTGACTGGGCTCAGGCCGTCGGTGCTGGCTGATCGGCCGAGCGTTCCACTTCGACGGTGACGTGGCTGAGGCTGGGAATTCCCGCCAGCAGGCGCTTGTAATGCCCGGGTGTGCGGGTCGCGTGCGTGACCACGGTCACGACCGCCGCCAGGTGTCCCGGCCCCAAGCGCCAAACGTGCAAGTCGGAGACGCGATTGTCGGGTTCGGCTTCAATGGCGGCGCGGACGGCTTCGATGGTTTCGCCCGAAGGTGCCGCGTCCAGGAGAACCCGCCCGGCTGTGGCGATGAGCCCCCAGGCCCAATGGGCAATGATCATCGCGCTGACGATGCCGATCACCGCGTCCAGCCACACCAGACCCCAAAAAAGTCCGGCCGCCAGGGCGACGATCGCCAGCACCGAGGTCAGGGCGTCGGCCAGCACGTGCACATAGGCGGCGCTGAGATTGTGGTCCTGGTTATGCTGATGGTCGTGATGATCCTGGCCGTGAGCGTCGTCCTTGAGAATCCAGGCGCTGATCAGATTGACGCCAAGACCCACCGCCGCGACCAGCATCGCTTGGTTGAAAGCAATCTCCACGGGCGCGACCAAGCGGCGCGCCGATTCAAATGCCATGAGGCCGGCAATCAGCAGCAGCAATAGCGCGCTGGCGAAAGCCGCGAGATCGCCGACCTTGCCGGTGCCGAAGGTATAGATGCTGTTCTCGGCGTGCCGGCGCGCATAGCTATAGGCGAACGCGGCGATCCCCAACGCCGCGGCATGGCTTGCCATATGCCAGCCATCGGCCAGCAGCGCCATGGAACCGAAAATGCTTCCGGCGATGATCTCGGCCGCCATGGTCACAACCGTCAAGCTGAACACGATCATCGTGCGCCGCGCGTTCCGGCCGTGGCGATCGGCGAGAAATATATGGTGCTTTTGCCCGAGTTCGAGCGTTTCGTTGGGCATGACGCCTTCGCGAGAGGGGCTGCGGGAAATCTTCCGATCGTCGAGTTTAGAGCATCGTGCAGCGTCTGTTCTATGCCCGTGGCTTGGCTTATGCTGATTCTCCAACCGAAGGGGACAGCCATGCGCGCGATGTTGAAAGCGGTTCTAACCTTGGCCGTACTGGCTTGGAGTTCCGTTGCCGCCGCGCAGGACGGCTACACCAATACCGGGCTGACCCTCGACGGCATCGGCAAGGCTTATATGGGCCGCGATATCGCCGCCGTTATGGGTTACCAGGGCGCTTCCTGGCTGGAGCGTCCCGACCGCGCCCAGGAGGAGGGCACCGGCAGACTTCTGCCCCTGCTCGGCTTAAAGCCCACCGACGTCGTCGCCGACATCGGCGCCGGCACCGGATATTTCAGCTTCCGCTTGAGCAAGGCCGTGCCCCAGGGCAAGGTTTATGCCGAAGACATCCAGCAGGAAATGCTCGACATCGTCGCCGCGCGCAAAGCCAAAGGCGAAGGCGCGAACATTGTCACTGTCCTCGGCGGCGTCAACGATCCGCGCCTTCCGGTCAATGCCATCGATCTCATCTTGCTGGTCGACGTCTATCACGAGTTCTCCTACCCCAGGGAAATGGGGCAGGCCATGGCGCGGGCCCTGAAGCCGGGCGGGCGTATCGCGCTCGTGGAATACCGCGGCGAGGATCCGGCGGTCCCGATCAAAGAGGTCCACAAGATGACCCAGGCTCAAGCCAAGAAGGAAATGGCGGCTATCGGCCTGGTCTGGGTGAGCACCGACAGCACGACGTTGCCGTGGCAGCATCTGATGATTTTCGCTAAAGCAAACTGAGCGAGCGCGCCGCGGTCAGCTGCCCGGGGGCGCGTACTTATTGATCGCCATCTTCAAGGCCTTGAACAGCGCTTGGCCCATTTCTCCGCCGTCGCCCTCGATTTTTTCGCGCAACACGGCGCGCATCGCGTCGATATGCGCCTTGACGATTTCAAGGCTGGCGTCGTCCTGGCGACACGGCGGTTTGGTCAAGTCATAAAGCGATTTTCCGAATACCGTAATCAAAGGGTAGCCGAACGTGCCGCCTTGGCCGCGCAATTCGTGGGCGATCAGGTTGATTTCCTCAAATTGGCCGGCGCGCTCGCTGCTGACTTGCTTGGCGTTGCTCACCTGAAGCGACAGGCGATCGAGATAACCCTTGGCCCAGCCGAGGAAGCCGTCGGCCTCGCGCTTTAAATGCTGTTCGGCGGAACTTAGGACGTCATCGGGCAACACAAACGGCCGGTGCTGGGCGTTCGAGCCCATCTTCTGCTTGAGGTAGTTGGGCAGTTTGAACAGCCAGACGTCGCTCGGCGCGCTGGGCTTTTCGACCTTGTCCTTGGCATAAACGATGGTCGCGTGTGACTCGTCGGGTTTGCGACGCTCGCGGCCCCCGGGCGCGCCGGCCTTGGCCGAGCGTCGGCGGCACGGGCCGAAATAGCTCTGGGTGGTCACGAATTGGCGCGGCGCGTCGATGATCCGCTGCAAGACTTTATAGATGGCGTCCACCGAGTAGGGCTTGGCCATGAAATCGTTGACGCCGTGATCGCGGCTGACTTCGACGTTCGCCCGGTCGGCGGCGCCCGAAAGCATGATGAACGGCATGAACCGGCTGGGCGATGCCTTGTCGTCCCTTAGCCACTGCAAGAGATGCACACCGCTGACCGGCGACATGATGAAGTCGGAAATGACAATGTCGATGCCATCGACGGCCGTGCCGAAGGTTCGCGCCGTCAGCTTGAGGTATTCCACGGCCTCCTTGCCGTTCTTGGCCTTCTGGATGCGGGTAAAGCCAAGCCGTCTCAAGCTGCTGACCAGGATGTCGAGCATGTACTCGTTATCCTCGACCACCATCAGCGAGATGCGGTCGTGGCCCGGGTCCACCTTATCTTTATTCAGCATCGACACGTCGGAAAGCCCTATCCCCAAACACTGGGATATACGCGAAATCATTTAAAGGTTCGATTGCCCCTGGATCCCTGGGCTCGCTCGACTCAAGCACACCAGCCTAGCGGCGGCGGGTTAATACGACAATCTAAGATTATGTATCTAATACACTTTCTGCCACAAGGCCGGAACTATTCAGCGCCCTAAGCAGGCCGTAAAGGTCGCCGCGTCAACATTGCCGCCCGACAGTACCACAGCGATCGTAGGGCGCCGGGTAGCCTGTGGCCGGGGGTGGTGCCCGGCCAGCAGGGCCGCGAGCGCCACGGCCCCGCCGGGCTCCACTACCACTTTCAAGGCCTCAAAGGCAAAGGCCATGGCCGAACGTACCTCGGCGTCGCTTACGCCGTAGCCGCCCGCGAGGGCTTGGCGGTTCAGTGCCCAGGTCAATTCCCCCGGCGTTGGCGCCAGCAAGGCGTCACAGAAGGCCCCGGCGGTCGAGGGATTACGCTGGCGCTCGCCCGCGAGCAGTGACCGGCGATGGTCGTCGTAGGCCTGGGGCTCGGCGGTGAAGATCCGCGCCTCCGGGTTCGCGTGCCGCACGGCCAGCCCGATGCCGGCCGCGAGGCCGCCGCCGCTGGCCGGAACGATCACGTCGTCGACCGTGAGGCCGAGGCCGCGCGCTTGGGCCATCAGCTCCAAGCCCACCGTGCCTTGGCCGGCGATGATCTGCGGGTCGTCGTAGGATGGAACCACGACGGCGCCGCGCTCGGCGGCGATGCGCCGCGCGATGGCCTCGCGATCTTGTGTTGCCCGGTCAAAGGTCACGACTTCGGCGCCCCAGCCGCGGGTATTGGCAATCTTGATCGCGGGCGCGTCGCTCGGCATGACGATCACGGCGGGCATGCCTAAAAACGCCGCCGCCGCCGCGACGCCCTGGGCGTGATTCCCCGATGACCACGCCACCACGCCGGCCCGGCGCTCGGATGCGGTCAGTTGCACCAGGCGATTGAAGGCCCCGCGGATCTTGAACGATCCCGTCACTTGCAAAACCTCGGCTTTGACCAGCACGGTGGCTTCGCATCGGCGGTCCAACTCCGGCGCCCTGAGGAGCGGCGTCACCACCGCTGTTCCCACGAGCCGGGCGGCGGCGGCTTCGACGTCGGCGAAGGTGGGCAGGCGTTGGGTCATGACCGATGATCTCGCACGAGAGGTGGCCGCTAGTGGATCAAATCTAAGAAAGAGAATCCATTGGGGATTCCCTGACCGATACTGTCGTGCGAGTCTGGCGGATGCACCAGACAAAGCACGTTATCAAGCGACTGAGTGCCAAGTCCCGCGCGACGCTTGAGGGGGTATTGGCGGACC
>CAMDRB010000086.1 GCA_945906455.1 Caenispirillum bisanense | reverse complement strand
CCAACCGCACGCGACGAAGATGGCTCGATAACGGGCGTGGCGGCTTGGCCGGGTCCTTGTTATGGCGGGTGTAGCTCAGTTGGTTAGAGCATCTGGTTGTGGTCCAGAGGGTCGCGGGTTCGAGTCCCGTCACTCGCCCCATTTTCACTTGTTCCGACCCGGAGACATGCCGCTAAGGCACCAATCCGGGCCTGGCTCTGCGCCGGGCGGCCGCCGGCTAAATAACAAAATCAACGGGATAGCTTGGCGAACGGTAAAATAATTCCGTATAAATAACCCACTGATTTTCTTCACTCTTTAGGTTGACTTCACGTCGGTCCTGAACATAATGCGCGCTCTTTGCGGTGGCGCGAATTTTTGGCGCCAGACTCTTTGACTACAGCACTCTTTGAATACGGCACACCGGGAACAAGAACATGCGGACACACTCAGCAAAACCCACGGAAGTGCAGAAGAAGTGGTTCCTGATCGACGCCGAGGGCATCGTGCTCGGACGTATGGCGGCGATCGTGGTCGGACTTCTGCGCGGCAAGCACAAGACCATGTACACGCCCCACATCGACACCGGCGATCATGTCGTCATTATCAATGCCGAAAAGATCAAACTTACCGGCAAAAAGGTCGAGCAGCGGGTGTTCTACTGGCACTCCGGTTACGCCGGCGGCATCAAGGAGCATACGCCCAAGCGCACCTTGGCCGGAAAATTCCCCGAGCGCCTGGTCGAACGCGCCATTGAGCGCATGATGCCCAAGGACAGCCCCTTGGCGCGCGCGCAAATGAAAAAGCTGAAGGTTTATGCCGGCGCGGCCCATCCGCATGAGGCCCAGACGCCGGAAGTCATCGATCTTGCCAGCCGCAACCGCAAGAACAAGCCCTAGAACATTTTCCGGCGAATGGGAAACCGGTTCGCCGCGGAAGATGTGACCAACCAAATACGGGACGAAAATCCATGGCCGAAGAAAAACAATCCCTCGCGGACTTGAAGACGGTAATCGCGGTTGCCGCGCCCCAGGTCGAGCCCAAGCGCGACAAGCAGGGCCGCTCCTACGCGACCGGCAAACGCAAGAACGCCGTTGCCCGGGTCTGGGTCAAGCCGGGCAAAGGCAAGATCACCGTCAACGACCGCACGTTCGAACATTATTTCGTGCGTCCGGTGCTGCGCATGATGATCAATCAGCCCTTCACCGCCACCAATCGGCTCAACGAATTCGATGTGGTCTGCACGGTTTCCGGCGGCGGGCTTTCGGGTCAGGCCGGCGCGGTGCGCCACGGCATCTCGAAGGCTCTGACCTATTACGAGCCGACCTTGCGGCCGGCGCTTAAGGCCGGCGGTTTTCTCACGCGCGATGCGCGCGTCGTCGAGCGTAAGAAATATGGCCGCAAGAAAGCGCGCCGCAGCTTCCAGTTCTCGAAGCGTTAAGTTTCGAAGCGTTATTCGTTATCGAAAAGAGCGCTTCGGAATACCCGAGGCGCTCTTTTTATTTGGAGCATTTTCAGGAAAAGTGGGTGCCGGTTTTCCGTCAGAAAATGCGACCAATGAACAGACTATCGCTGGAGTTTGAGTGTTGAAACCCAAAGTGTTCATCGACGGCGAGGCCGGCACCACCGGCCTGCAAATTCGCCAGCGGCTTGAAGGCCGGAGCGACATCGCCCTGCAATCCATCGACCCGGCGCGGCGCAAGGATCCGTCCGCGCGCGCCGCGATGTTAAACGGCGCCGATCTGGTCGTGCTTTGCCTACCCGACGATGCGGCGCGTGCCGCCGTGGCTTTGATCGAGAATCCGGGTGTGCAAGTCATCGACGCCTCCACCGCGCACCGGACGGCGGCGGGATGGATTTACGGCTTTCCGGAGATGGCGCCGGGACACCACGATGTTATTGCCAAGTCGAAACGCGTCTCCAATTGCGGCTGCTGGGCGACCGGAGCTGTGGCCTTGCTGCGCCCGCTGGTGGCCGCCGGCGTCATGGGGCCCGACTATCCGGTCACGATCAACGGCGTCAGCGGATATTCGGGCGGCGGCAAGGCTATGATTGTCGAGTTCGAGAATTCCGCCGACCCAACGTTTACCAAGGTGCCCACTCGCATTTACGGCCTCGACCTTCAGCACAAACACGTGCCGGAAATCCAGAAATGGTCGGGCTTGCGCGTCCGGCCCTTGATGGCGCCGTCCGTGGGACGGTTTGCCCAAGGCATGATCGTCGAGGTGCCGCTGCATCTGGCACTCCTGTCGCCCGGCCTCAAATCAGCGGATATTCACGCGGTCCTGGCCAAGGCCTACGACGATGCCCACTTCGTCGAAGTGGTGGCGCTGGAGACCAGTGCCGCGCTCAAGAGCTTGCCGCCGGAGGAACTTAACGGCACCAATCGCATGCGCCTGTTCGTTTTCGGCGATGTGGGCGGGACTCAGGCGCGGCTGGTGGCGCAGCTCGACAACCTCGGCAAGGGCGCCGCCGGGCAAGCGGTTCAAAATATGAACATCATGCTGGGCCTGCCCGAATCCACCGGACTGGAATAGGATACCCCGACGATGTCTGGTCCTCTGATCATTCCCTGGAAGGGCGTATCGCCCCGCATTGCCGCCGATGCTTTCATCGCGCCCAACGCCGTGATCATCGGCGACGTCGAGATCGGCTCCAAGGCGAGCATTTGGTTTGGCTGCGTGCTGCGCGCCGACGTTAATTACATCCGCGTGGGCGCGCGCTCGAATATTCAAGACGGCACGGTGGTTCATTGTGAAAGTGAATGGCCGGGCAAACAGGGATTTGCCACCATCATCGGCGACGATGTGCTAATTGGCCACATGGTCATGATCCACGGCGCGACCCTGGAGAACGAAGCTTTCATCGGCATGAGCTCAACCCTGCTCAATGGCACCGTGGTCGAGGGTAACGCGATGGTGGCCGCCGGTGCGTTGGTTGCCGGCAAACGCATTCCCCGCGGGCAACTCTGGGCGGGGAGTCCCGCCAAGTTTATGCGCGATCTCACGCCCGAGGAACTCGTCGGTATGAAAGCCGGCAAAGATCGCTATGTCACCAACGGCCAAATTTATCGCGAGCAATTGGGATGAGATTTTTTATCGCGCTGCTATGTTTCTTGGTGACGGCGCAGTACGCCGAGGCGCCGTACGCCCAAGCAGGGGACGTTCCGCGCGTGCAGATCGTCGAAGGTGAAGTCACCGGGGAAACGACGTGCACGGCGCTGCCGTCAAGCGCCGACATCGCGCGTATCCTGCGCGAAACCTTGAGCCGGCGCCTGGGGCGCGAGGTTTCTGCCGTCGCCCGCGCCGCCAAGACCGACGCTGCCGCGTTAAAGATCGCAGTCGACCTGAGCCTTACCTTTTACACCGACAACTTCGACGACGGACCCATCCGCATCGTCGGCGTCATTGAACGCATGTGGCAAGGCACGACTGAGGAACCGCCACCCGATCCCGAGCTTTACGGTTTGGAGGATCGTTTGGAATGCGATGAGTTCCTGACGGATTTTGTTACCCGCATCGTTCGCCGCCACGCTCAGCGCCTCGCCGACGAGAGTATGGTCCGCTAGGCGTCAAAATCTAACGCTTAGATTCCTTCCATCGTGTTCAGTTGCGAAAATCTTAGGAGTTCTTCCCCATGGATCGTCCGCGCACACTCTATGACAAGGTGTGGGACAGCCACATCGTCACGGTGGACGGCGACGGCAATGCCATCGTCTATATCGACCTGCATCTGGTCCACGAGGTCACTTCGCCGCAGGCGTTTGAAGGACTTCGCGCCGCCGGTCGCAAGGTACGCTGCCCCTCTAAGACTATCGCGGTGCCGGATCACAATGTTCCTACGACGCCGGATCGCCTCCTCCAGATTAAGGATCCCGAAGGCCGGCTCCAGTTGGAAATGTTGGAAAAGAATTGCCGTGAATTCGGCGTGCCCTATATCCCCATGAACGACGCCCGCCAGGGCATCGTCCATATCATCGGGCCCGAGCTTGGCCTCTCGCAGCCGGGCGCAACCATTGTTTGCGGCGATTCTCACACTTCGACCCACGGCGCCCTTGGGGCGCTCGCCTTCGGCATCGGCACCTCGGAGGTCGAACACGTTCTGGCCACGCAAACCTTGGCCAAGAAGAAAGACAAGAACATGCGCGTCATCGCCGATGATGCGTTGCCGGCCGGCGTCAGCGCCAAGGACTTGATCTTGGCGATCATCGGCAAGATCGGCGCGGCGGGAGGCAGCGGTTACGTGATCGAGTACTACGGCCGGGCGTTCACCGAGCTCTCGATGGAAGGCCGCATGACGGTCTGCAACATGTCGATCGAAGCCGGCGCGCGCGCCGGCCTGATTGCGCCCGATGAAAAGACCTTTGAATATCTTAAAGGACGTCCCCACGCGCCGAAAGCCGGGGCTTTCGAGCAGGCTGTCGCGTACTGGCGGACGTTGAGGACCGATGACGGCGGGGTGTTCGACAAGGAAGTCGTCATTAAGGCCGCCGATCTCGTTCCCTACGTCACTTGGGGTACGAGCCCTGAGGACGCCCTCCCGATCACGGCAAATGTGCCCGATCCAAACAGTTTTTCCGACCCGGCGAAACAAGCCGCGGCCAAGCGGTCACTGGACTACATGGGTCTTGTCGCGGGAACGCCGCTGGAGCAGATCAAAGTCGATAAGGTGTTTGTCGGCTCGTGTACCAATGGCCGCATCGAAGACTTGCGCGTTGTTGCAACCCTGCTCAAAGGCAGAAAGGTCGCCGACGGCGTCGGCGTGTTGATCGTTCCCGGATCTGGCTTGGTCAAGCGCCAGGCCGAAGCCGAGGGCCTCGACCATATTTTCATCGCCGCCGGCGCCGAGTGGCGCGAGCCCGGATGCTCCATGTGCCTGGGCATGAACCCCGACATGTTGAAAGCCGGAGAACGCTGCGCCTCCACCTCCAACCGCAATTTCGAGGGCCGCCAGGGCGTGGGCGGCCGCACGCACCTTGTCAGCCCGGCCATGGCGGCGGCGGCCGCGATCACCGGCCGGCTGACCGACGTTCGCAAACTCGCATAGGCCGGAACACCATGGAAAAATTCAAAGCGCTCAAAGCCATCGCCGCGTCGCTACCTTTGATGAATGTCGATACCGACATGATCATCCCGGCACGGTTCCTGAAAACCATCAAGCGCACGGGCCTGGGCAAGTCGGCGTTCTACGTCCTGCGTTACGATGAAAACGGTGCAAAACGCCCGGACTTTGTTCTCAACAACGAGATCTATCGCCGTGCGAAGATCCTTATCGCCGGGGCCAACTTCGGCTGCGGATCGTCGCGCGAGCATGCGCCCTGGAGTCTCGCCGACCTCGGCCTCCGGTGCGTCATTGCGCCCAGCTTTGGGGATATCTTCTACAACAACAGCTTCAAGAACGGCATACTCTGCATCGTTCTTCCCCAGGATCAAGTCGACAGGCTCGCAGCGCTTGCGAGCAGCGGCAACACGGCCGGCGGAGAATTCTCGGTCGACCTCGAACGCCAGGTCATCACCGGGCCGGATGGGTCGGTGACGCCCTTCAGCGTCGACGGCACGCGCCGGACGAATCTTCTGGAGGGCCGCGACGACATCGGACTGACGTTGCAACACGCTGGTAAGATCACGGCCTTCGAGGAAAAGCAGCGGCGCGAACAACCCTGGCAACCGGCTTCATAAAGCCCATGCGCCGATGCTCACGGCGGCCGCCCTTACACCGCCCGCACCCGGACATAACTTCCCGGCGCGTCCTCGATGATTTTCAATTTGCCGCTGCCTGGTTCGCGGGCGGGAACTTTATTGCCTGAGTGGGGCGCGAGCCATTCATCCCAGTCGGGCCACCAGGACCCCGGATGCTCCTTGGCGCCCTTCAGCCAATCCTCGGCGGTCTTGGCTCTTTTGTCGTTGGTCCAATAGCCGTATTTCTTCGCCGCCGGCGGATTGACGACCCCGGCGATGTGGCCCGAGCCGGCGAGGATGAATCGCATCGGACCGCTGAATATCGTGGCGCCGGCATAGGTCGAAGCCCAGGGCGCGATATGGTCCTCGCGGGCGCTGACCATGTAACTGGGCACGGTAATCGTGCGAAGGTCGATCGCGACGCCGTCGAGCGTGATGCCGCCCGGCTTCGCCAGATTGTTCTCGAGGTACATGTTGCGCAGGTAAAAGCTGTGCATGGCTTTGGGCATGCGCGTGGAATCGGAATTCCAGTAAAGCAGATCGAACGGAATCGGTTCTTTTCCCAGAAGGTAGTTGTTGACGACGAACGACCAGATCAGGTCGTTGGAGCGCAGGAGATTGAAGGTCGTCGCCATGTCGGCGGCGTCGAGATAGCCCCCGGCCTCGTCCATGCGCTTTTCGAGGCCGGTAATTTGCTCCTCGTCGATGAACACGCCGAGGTCGCCGGCGTTGGCGAAGTCAATCATGGTGACCAAGTAGGTGGCGGTGGCGACGCTATCGTCGCCCTTGGCCTTTAGGTAAGCCAGGGTCGCCGACAGCAGCGTGCCGCCCAGGCAGTACCCGACTATGTGGAGTTTTTTCGCCGCCGTTGCCGCCAGCACGGCGTTCTTAGCGGCGATGGCTCCTTCAAGCATGTAATCGGCGAAGGTGGTTTCGGCCATGCTTCCGTCGGGATTGATCCAGGAGACCACGAAGGTCGTATAGCCTTGGTCCGTGAGCCATTTCACCAGCGAGTTGCTCTCGCGCAAATCAAGGATGTAAAACTTATTGATCCACGGCGGCATGATGACGATCGGCACGGTCTTCACTTCGGTCGTGGTCGGGCTGTACTGAATGAGCTGGAACATCCGGTTCTGGAACACGACCTTGCCCGGGGTGGCGGCAACGTTGACGCCCACGGTGAAAGCCGACTCGTCGGTCATGGAAACCCGCAGGCGGCCTTTGCCCTTTTCAAGGTCGGACAAAAGATGCTCGAGGCCTTTGACGAGATTCTCGCCTTTACTCTCCACCGTCGCCCGCAGGACTTCGGGGTTGGTCAAGGCAAAGTTGGTCGGGGCGAGGGCGTCCACGAACTGCTTGGTGAAGAAGTCGACCTTGCGCTTGGTCTTGGCATCGAGTCCCTCGACCCCGCCGACGGTCGACTGCATCCACCGCGAGGTCAAAAGATAGGACTGTTTGATGAAGTCGAAGACTTGAGTGTCCCGCCAGGCGTCGTCCTTGAACCGCCGGTCCGCCGGATCGGCCCCGGGCGCGAGGGCCTTGGGAGCCGGGGCCTCGGGCGCTGGCGCCTTGGCGCCGTCGAACATTTTGAGGGCCGCCGAACGCCAGAGTTCGGTGTAGTCGCGCCACAATGCCAATTGGGCGTCGACCAGCTTCTCGGGGTCGGCGAGCATCTTGGCCGACATTTGGAGGAAGGCCGTGCCGACATTGGCCATGTCAGCCATGCCCAAGGGGCTGGCTTGACCTGGGCCACTGGCCTGGCGGTCGAGGAAGTCCGCGACCAACTTCTGGGACCTTTCGGCGATCCCGGCCATGGTGCCGGCCCAGGCTTCGGTCCCGGGAGTGCCGGTCGGGGAGGGTGGTTTTTTGGGTTGATCAGTCACGGTGATACTCGCAGGCCAGGAGGCTAACAGTGGCCTGCCGGTCCCGGTGCAGCAAGAGTTGGGTGAGGATGATTTTTTGATTTTTTTGGCCCGCTAGCAAATCTATAGGTTTGTGGTTCGGATCAAACACAATGAGTAAGACTCAAGCGTTTGATCCGCACCACTGGTCGGAGTATGGATGGGGCGGTAAATCGCCCCCGATGTTGCCCGAGTGCCCCCGATCTTGCCCTAGAGCCCCTTTATCGCGCCGCCGGCTTCGACTAGACTGAATCTTATATCTGAGTATAGTTTTATAAAGACTTGAAATTATGGTGATAATTGTGACTCCAAATAACCACCGTCCGAGCGCCGCACAAGGCCATTTCTGGACCGGCTTGGCCGGGGCTGGCGTGGTCGTTGCCGGTCTCGCGCTTGCCGCCTGCGCCGGGGATGCCGCCGAGCCCGAGGTCACGCAAGCCAACCAGCCGTCAACGGCCCAGGCGTCAACGAACCAGCCGTCGCCCGAGCCGTCGGGGTTGGTTTTCGGCGGCGCGGCCCCAGGCGGCGGGGCCCTAGGCGGCGCAGCCTTCAGGCCACTGGCGGCCGCCGCCAAGGGGACGCCGGATTTGAATTCCGTGCCGACCCAAGCTCCCGTGCCGTCCTCCACCCAGGCTGAGCGCGACAAGATCATCACCGGCCTGATCGCCGACCGTACCAATGCCCGCTATTCCGAGCAGGGTGGACGTACCCAGCCGGTCGCGGTTCGCCCGCTGGTCGATACGCCGCTGATTGCTAAGCCGGCGGTGGCGCTCCCGGCGGCCGTCGCTCGCGTCAATGCCCCGCCGCCGCCACGACCGGCCGAAGCCGCGGCCGCGCCTGCGGCTGTGATCCCAGCCGAGAGCATCATCGACGGCAACGTTGGCCCGCGGGCGCCTGGTACTGCCCCGCGGCGCTCGACCGCCGAAGGCAGCGAGTTGGCCATGGCCGGCGGCGGCAGTATCGCTAGTCCCGGCGGCTTCCGAGGGTTGGCGGATTTCCAGGCGGCGACGTACAGCCGCTCGAACCTTGCCGGTACGCTCGGCATGATCGGCGGTAACTTGACGCCCAACGATCGCAACGTCCTCAACAGAACGGCCCGTGATCAGATCGATTCTCGCGGCAAAGGCGTCATTCGCGTCATCGGCCACGGCACGGGTGGCCTGGATCGCGCGCTGATCGCCGCCAACGAGCTGCAGCGTCTCGGCGTCGCCCGCAACAATCTCTACGTCGGGATCAGTGCGGTCGCCGGACCAACGGAAGTCTTCCTCGATCGCGCGAAATAAGACGCCGCCCGTTCGACGCGCGGACTCCGCCAAACTTCCAAGCGGGCAGCCTCCCAAGCGGTTACTGATTTATAGTTACTAAGGTCTGGATTGATGAATACCGAGTTTCACCGAATCAAGCGCCTGCCGGCATACGTCTTCGCCGAGGTTAATGCCTTGAAGGCGCGCGCGCGCTCGGCCGGTGAAGACATTATCGACCTCGGTATGGGTAACCCTGACCTGCCGACGCCGCAGCACATTATCGACAAGCTGTGTGAAGTTGCGCAAGACCCGAAGGCGCACCGGTACTCGGCCTCGCAGGGCATCAAGGGCCTGCGCAAGGCCTTTGTCGGTTACTACGAACGCCGCTTCGGCGTGTCGCTCGACATGAACAAAGAAGTCTGCGTCACCTTGGGTTCGAAGGAAGGCCTCGCCAATCTGGCGTCGGCGATCACCAGCCCCGGCGACATCATTCTCTCGCCCAATCCGGCATACCCGATCCACCCCTTCGGGTTCATCATTGCCGATGGCTCGGTGCGCTATCTGCCGTTCGAGCCCAACGCCGACTTCCTCGCGGCGCTGGAGCGGGCCGTGCTCTACACGCAGCCCAAGCCCAAGGCCTTGATCCTCAACTATCCGTCCAATCCAACCGCGCTGACCGCGAGCCTCGATTTTTACCGCCAAGTCGTGGATTTCTGCCGCCACCACGAAATCTGGATTCTTTCGGACCTGGCCTACGCCGAAGTCTATTTCGACATCGAGCCGCCGCCTTCGATCCTGCAGATCCCCGGCGCCAAGGACATCGCCATCGAATTCACCTCCATGAGCAAGACCTACAGCATGCCCGGCTGGCGCGTCGGTTTCGCCGCCGGCAATCCGGTGCTCATGAACGCCTTGATCCGCATCAAATCCTATCTTGACTACGGTGCCTACACGCCCATCCAGGTGGCGGCGGCGGCGGCGCTCAACGGGCCCCAGGACTGCGTCGCCGAAATGCGCCAGACCTATAAAGAGCGCCGCGACGTCCTGATCGAAGGCCTCGCCCAGGCGCAATGGCACATCCCACTTCCCCAAGCCTCGATGTTTGCCTGGGCACCGATCCCGCCGGCCTTCAAGCATCTCGGCGCCTTGGAATTTTCCAAGCTCCTGCTCACCCAGGCCGGGGTCGCGGTCGCGCCCGGTACCGGCTTCGGCGAGAACGGCGAAGGTTTTGTGCGTATCGCGGTGGTCGAGAACAAGCACCGCATTCGCCAAGCGGTTCGCAATATCAAGACGTTTCTCGGCAATGCCGGCGCGGTTCTTGAGGCGGCGGAAAAGAAGCGGGCTGGGGCGTCGTGACCCGGCCTTTGCGAATTGCCGTCGCCGGTCTTGGCACCGTCGGAGCCGGAACGCTTCAGCTCTTACAGGCCAACGCAGCGGTGATCGCGGCGCGCTGTGGGCGATCCTTGGAAGTGTGCGCGGTTTCCGCGCGCGATCGGGCCAAGGACCGTGGCGTCGATCTCGGCGCGGCGGTCTGGTTCGATGATCCGGCCGCCATGGCGGCCAAGGCCGATGTCGACGTGGTCGTCGAGTTGATCGGCGGCGCCGAGGGTGCCGCCCGTAAGACCGTCGAAGCGGCACTGGCGCGCAAAGCCCATGTCGTGACCGCCAACAAGGCCCTGCTTGCCCACCACGGCGTGGCCTTGGCCAAGGCCGCCGAGGCCGCGGGGCTGACGCTCGGTTATGAAGCCGCCGTGGCGGGGGGCATTCCGATCATCAAGGCGCTGCGCGAGGGCCTTGGCGGCAACACCATTCGCCGGATCACCGGAATCCTCAACGGCACCTGCAACTATATCCTCTCGACCATGCGCGCCACCGGCCGCGACTTCGCCGACGTGTTGAAGGAAGCGCAAGACCTTGGCTACGCCGAGGCCGATCCGGCCTTCGACATCGACGGCACCGATGCCGCCCACAAGCTCGCCATTCTGACCAGCGTGGCCTTTGGCACCCAAGTCGACATCAAGTCCGTGCACGTCGAGGGTATCCGCCATATCTCATCGCTGGACATCCAATATGCCGAGGAGTTCGGCTATCGCATCAAACTTCTCGGCCTGGCCGAACGCGATGAGAAAAGCGGCGGCATCGTGCAGCGGGTCTACCCATGCCTGATCAAACCCGACGTGCCGCTCGCGCGCGTCGAGGGTGTGTTCAACGCGGTTGTTGCCGAGGGCGACTTTGTCGGAAAATCGGTTTACGAGGGGCGGGGCGCCGGGGCGGGCCCTACAGCCTCGGCTGTGGTCGCCGATCTCATGGACATCGCCGCCGGCCGGCGCGTGCCGACCTTCGGCATTCCGGCGACGGCGCTCAAGGTCTTGGCGACGGTGCCGGTGGATCAGCATGTCGGCGAATATTACGTGCGGCTTCGGGTCGTGGATCGCCCCGGGGTCTTCGCCGATATCGCCGGCGCCTTCCGCGATGAGGATGTCTCGATGGAGTCGGTTCTGCAACGCGGGCGCAGCGAAAAGTCCAACGTCAACGTGGTGATCATCACCCACGAAACCCAAGAGTCGAATCTGCTGCGCGCGCTCAAGCGGCTGCAAGCCAATGCCGCCCTGTTGGAGCCGCCGCACATGATGCGGATCGAGGATTTGGCGTAGACGATTTCCCGTCACCTCTGTCCCACTGTCCCACCCCCTAGAGCGTGTTGCGGTTTGACTGAATCTGGGGATTCCCTGAATGCTTGAATTGTGATTCAAGCTGACTGCTGGGTTTGGAGGCCAGCAGTCATGGCAAGACCCCTTTCAATGGATATCCGACAACGAGCGATCACGCG
>CAMDRB010000085.1 GCA_945906455.1 Caenispirillum bisanense | reverse complement strand
GCATGCCATGCGAAAGGCCATGGGCCGCAGCGTCGATGAAGTTCACGATGCGCTCGCAACGACGCTCGGCACCATCACTCCAACCGAGTGCTCAAATTACTTCCGGGAGGCCGGCTATAGTTCTATCTAAACGCAACGCGCTCTAGAGCGCGGGCCGGTCAGCTTCCCTGCTGTCGCTTGAGATCGGCGACCTGACTTTCCATCCTGCCGAGAAGCCCCGCGAAGCTGCCGGTCTGGCTGATGACGGTCGCGTAGTCCTGGCGGTAGGTAATCGCCATGCTCACACCTTCGACGACGATGTCCAGAACCCTAAATCCTTCGGGGCGCTTGCGCAGTCGCCAGTCCACGCCAAAGTGCGAGTTATTGTTGCCGATGATGGTCGACTTCACCAGGGTGCCTTCGGTGCCATCGGGCTGCTGGCCGCTGACCTTGAGCGTCTGCCCGTTATATTCCGAGAATCGTCGCGACCACGTATAAACCAAGACGTCTTCGAACAACGTGGTGAACTTCGCCTGTTCTTCGGGCGAGGCCGCCCGCCAGTAGCGTGCCAGCACGAATCGGCCGATACCGGGAAGGTCGAAGAATTCCTTGAACATCGTGCCGAAGCGTTGCTGCTTCTCGGCATTGGCAATCGGCGCGGCCAGAATATCATTGATGCCTTGTTGCGCGAAGTTGCCGACGAAAATTGCCGCGTCTGATTTAGCGTCCTGCGCACGCAGGGGCGTCGTGAAAATAAAAAGCGCGGCTAAGCAGAGTGCTGCGGCGCGACGGGAGTGAAAGCGGATGTTCATTGCAGGACCTAATATGCGATTACGGCGAGGGGTGGGTAATGGCCTAGAAGTTTTGGCCCGGTTCGGTTATTCATCAAAATCTTCCATGGGCGGGGGTGCGCCGTTACGGATTTCCTTGGCACGGATTTGCCGGTACGACGATCGCAACGCGGCATAATAATCGAGCGAGGATTTTTTTAGTTCATCCAGTGGGTCGATAAAACTGTCTTTGGTCGTCACATAGACCGCGCCAAAGTTAGCCCATTGAACCCAGGCCATGCTGCCGTCGCCACGGCCATACCAGGCCACGGGATCGACCAAGAACGCATCGACGCCGAATCCGGTTCCATCCCGAAACGACATGGGGCCGAGAAGCGGCACATAAACGTAAGGCCCGTCGGGCACGCCCCAGCGCGCGAGGGTTTGGCCGAAGTCCTCGCTGTGGTAGGCAAGGCCGATTTTTTCGCCAACGTCGAAGAAGCCGAAAAAGCCCACGCCTGTGTTGACGACAAAGCGTCCCAGGGTGATCCCCGCGCGCCCGAACTCAGCCTGCAGCAGGTCGTTGGCCAGGGTGATGGGCGAGCGAAAGTTATCGACAAAGTTGCTCACATGCGGCCGGGCATTTTCAGGCACGATCACCCGGTAGCCTTTGATAATCGGGCGTACCAGCAACGTATCCAGACCGGCATCGACCTTGAACATCGCCCGGTTGAAGGGTTCCAAAGGGTCGTTGGCTTCCTCATAGGCGGCCACGGCTATGGGATTGCTCGCGGGCGGCCTGGTCGCGCAAGCCGCTAAGCCGGCGGCAACAATGCCAGCCGCAACCAGGCGGGCTAGAGGATGCGGCCGAAATACAGGTATTCTTTTCACCGGGGGATTGCCTTACAAAGCACTTAAAATGTCTCTATTTTATATTGCCTTACGCCGTGCCCCCAAGCCGAGCGTGGGTAACATATTGACGTGAAATAAACTAGTATCCTTTCGAGCGGTCTTGGGTGAAAGCGGTTCGAGCGTCGTGAGTTTATCCACCGCAGGAATTGCCCCTACTGGGATTCAGGTTTCTTTTGAGTTTTTTCCGCCGAAGACGGAAAAGATGCATGAGCAGCTATGGGCGGCGATCGAGCGCTTGGCGCCTCTCGGCCCACGTTTCGTCTCGGTGACTTATGGCGCGGGCGGCTCCACCCGCGAGCGCACCCACGACATCGTCGCTCGAATCCAGAAGGAAAAAGGCCTGGCAGCGGCCGCACATCTGACCTGCGTCAGTGCCACCCGTGCCGAGGTTGACGCCGTCGCGGCCCGGTACTGGGCTTCGGGCATTCGCCATATTGTCGCGCTCCGTGGCGATCCGCCCGAGGGCGAAAGCCAGTACACGCCCCACCCCGGCGGATATGCCTACGCGTCTGACCTCGTCGCAGGCCTGAAGCGGGTCGCCGATTTCGAGATCAGTGTGGCTGCCTATCCCGAGGTCCACCCGCAAGCCAAGAGCCCAGCGGCGGATATGGACAATTTGAAACGCAAAATTGACGCCGGAGCGAGCCGTGCGATCACGACGTTTTTTTTCGATCGCGACGTCTTTAGCCGGTTCCGCGACCGCGCGACGGCCGCCGGCGTCAACGTGCCGATCGTGCCGGGAATCCTACCGGTGACCAATTTCGTCCAGACCCAAAAAATGTCGGCCATGAATGGCACTTCGGTCCCACCGTGGATGCATGATTTATTCGCAGGCCTCGAGGACGATCCTGAAACCCGCAGGCTGGTCGCCGCGACCCTGGTTGCCGAACAGGTGCGGGCCCTTGAAAAAGATGGCGTCATCGACTTCCACTTCTACACATTGAACCGCGCCGATCTGACCTACGCCATTTGCCACATCCTCGGCATCCGGCCGAAAGCGTAGCGGTGTCCGACCCCTTCGAGTTGAGCGACGGCAAACCCATTGCTCCGGCGGCCTCACATGAGCCTGCGCCGCCGCGCCCGGGAAGCGCGCGCGATTCAGAAGGTGGCGGCGTTCCGCCGCCGCAGCTGGCGTGGCTCGAAAATTTGAACCCGGAGCAGCGTGAGGCCGTCATCGCCACCGAGGGCCCGGTACTGGTTCTGTCTGGAGCCGGCACGGGCAAGACCCGGGTCTTGACGACGCGGCTCGCCTATATCCTCGCCCAGCGCCTGGCCAAGCCGTGGCAGATCCTGGGCGTGACCTTCACCAATCGCGCGGCGCGCGAAATGCGTGACCGCGTAACCAATCTCGTGGGACCGGCAGCCGAGGCGGTTTGGCTCGGCACCTTCCATGCTCTTGGCGTGCGCATGCTGCGCCGCCACGGCGAAATTGTGGGCCTGCGATCCAATTTCACCATCCTCGATGCCGACGACCAGATCCGCCTGTTGAAGCAGCTGATGGAGGCCGACAACCTCGATGCCAAGAAATGGCCTGCCCAAGGGCTCATGGGCGTGATCCAACGCTGGAAAGACCGCGGGCTGACACCGGACAAGGTGGGCCGGGAGCCCGGCGTCGACTACGCCGGTGGCCATGCGTTGTCGCTTTACCGCAGCTACCAGGAGCGCCTGAAGAGTCTCAACGCCGCCGACTTCGGCGATCTGCTTCTGCATTGCCTCACGATTTTCCAACTGCAGCCCGACGTATTGACGCAGTATCAAGGTCAGTTTCGTTATGTGCTGGTAGACGAGTACCAGGATACCAACGTCGCGCAATATCTGTGGCTGCGGCTCTTAACCCAGACTCACCGCAACCTTTGCTGCGTCGGCGACGACGACCAGTCGATTTATTCTTGGCGCGGTGCCGAGGTTGGCAACATCCTGCGCTTCGAGAAAGATTTCAAGGATGCCAAGGTGATCAGGCTTGAGCGCAACTATCGCTCAACGCCAACGATCCTCGCCGCGGCGTCGCATCTCATCGCCCACAACGCCGACCGTCTGGGAAAAACCTTGCGCACGGGCCATGCCGGTGACGTCGATCCGGGGCTACCGGTCAAAGTCCGTGGGGTTTGGGACGGACAGGAGGAAGCGCGCTGGGTGGTCGAGGAGATCGAATCTCTTCAACGCAGCGGCCACAAGCTGACGGAGATCGCCATCCTGGTGCGCGCCGGCTTTCAGATGCTCGAATTCGAGGAGCGCTTCATCACCACAGGCGTGCCTTATCGCGTCGTTGGCGGCCCGCGGTTTTACGAGCGCCTGGAAATCCGCGATGCCGTGGCCTATCTGCGCCTGGTCCACCAGCCCGCCGATGATCTGGCCTTCGAGCGCATCGCCAACAAACCCAAGCGCGGCCTCGGCGAAACCACCATTCAAAAGGTCCACCAGCTGGCGAGGGCGCGGAATATCCCGTTGATGGAAGCGAGCGTGTGCATCGTCGAAACCGATGAGTTACGCCCGCAGGCGCGCACCGCGCTCAGGGCGCTGTCGGCGGACATCGAGCGCTGGCGCAGCCTGAAGGATACGCTGGCGCCATCGGAGCTCGCGGCGCAGGTTTTGGAAGATGCCGGCTATACCGCCATGTGGCAACACGATAAATCACCCGAGGCGCCTGGACGCCTCGACAACTTGCGGGAGTTCGTTTCGGGCCTTGAGGAATGGCAGAGCCTTGCCGGCTTTCTCGATCACGTCAGTTTGGTGATGGAGAACGATGCTCAGGCCGGGCAGGACTGCGTCACCCTTATGACCCTCCACGCCGCCAAGGGCCTTGAGTTCGACAATATCTTTCTTCCCGGTTGGGAGGAGGACATCTTTCCAAGCCGCAGATCCCTGGAAGAGAATGGCCAGAAAGCGCTGGAGGAGGAACGGCGGCTCGCCTACGTCGGGCTGACGCGCGCGCGCAAGCGCGTGCATGTTTCCTTCGCCGCCAATCGCCGTATCTACAACCAATGGCAATCGAGCATCCCGTCGCGATTTATCGACGAGTTGCCGAAGCAGATGATCGAACACCACGCCGATGCCGGTTTATACGGCGGGCAGGGTGGAACCTGGGGTAGCTTATCGGAAAGCGGCCCGGCGCGCTCCGGTACGGGCTATCGCAGTCCGCCGCGCATGGTCGAAGCCGAAGAGTGGGAGATCAAGCCCCGCGCCGCTTCGGAACATGGGTTTAAAATCGGCGACCGCGTCTTCCACCAGAAATTCGGGTACGGCCTGGTCGAAGAGATCGACGGCTCGAAGCTTGCCATCGCCTTCGACAAAGCCGGGCGCAAGCGGGTGCTCGACAGTTTTATCGAGCCGAGCTGATGGCGTTCAGATATGGCCGGTGAATTTGGCGGCGCGTGGAGTGCGCGAGTCATTGTGGCGGCCGACCAGACGCCGGCCTTCGAGCGCGTATTCGAAGACTTAGCCGGTGTCGTCAGCCTCTACGAGTGGGACGATCGTCAAAAGCCGGTGCTCTGGGCGGTGGAAGGCATGTTCGATGCCGCGCCGCCGCGCGCCGAGCTGACCGCGCGGGTCGACCTGGCGGCGAGCGCGCTGGGGATCGCTGCGCCGGAATTGGTACTGGCTCGGGTTTTGGCCAAGGACTGGCTGACCGAGACGGTTACGCATTTCCCGCCCTTGCGCGCTGGGCGCTACTACATCCACGGCGATCACGTCCGCGGCCCGTTTCCCACCGGCATCGTGCGCCTAACTATCAATGCGGCCACGGCCTTTGGCTCGGGCCAGCACGCCAGCACCATGGGCTGTTTGCTTGCCCTCGACAGCCTGTTCCGTCGGACGTCGGCCGCACCAGGACGAAACGGGGGGCGAAACCGGCGCCGGAGCTTCGCTGGCCTCGATCTAGGCTGCGGCACGGGAATTCTCGGCATGGCGGCGGCCAAGACCCTGCGCCGCCCCATCCTTTGTGCCGATATCGACCCCGAGGCCGTGCGGGTAACGCGCTATAACGCCGCGAGAAACGGGCTCACGGGCCTGATCGCGCCGGTCATGAGCGATGGCTGCGGCCACCGCACCCTTGGCCGCCAGGCTCCTTACGGCTTCATTACCGCCAATATCCTCGCCCGGCCCCTGGCCGCCATGGCGGCCGACATCGCCGCGCTACTCGCTCCTGGCGGCTGCCTTATCGCCGCGGGGTTTGTTCGCCGCGACGAAGCCATGGTGCTGAATGCTTACCGCATGCAGGGCCTCCGGCTGGTGCGGCGCATCCGCATCGCCCCGTGGACGACGCTGGTTCTACGCCGTTGAAACCTCGCGGCTGTCTCATTACCTTGGGGTCATGGACACGCTGCCACCGCCGTCAATCGCTGCCGCCGAGCGCCTCGTTGCACTGCGGGCAGCTTGCGCCGCGGCTGGTGTCGATGGCTACCTGGTCCCGCATGGTGACGAACACCAGGGCGAGTATAACGCACCCTACGCCGAGCGTCTGAAGTGGCTGACCGGTTTTGCCGGATCGGCGGGTCTCGCCGTCGTCCTCGGTGATCGCGCCGCGATCTTCGTCGACGGGCGTTACACCCTGCAAGTGCGCGACCAGGTGGACGGGGCGCTTTACCAGTACAGACATTTGATCGACGAACCCGCCACGGCGTGGCTTACCCAGAATCTCGGCAGCGGGCGGAAGATCGGATTTGACCCGCGATTGCATACGCCGGGCGGCCTCGCGCGCCTCGAGGAGGCGGCGACCAAGATCGGGGCGGCGCTGGTTCCGCTCGCCGACAATCTCATCGACAAGGTCTGGACCGGTCAGCCGCCGCGGCCAACGACGCCGGTCGTGGTTTACCCGGAAAAATTCGCGGGTCGTTCCAGCGCCGAAAAACGCGCCCTGATCGCCGAGGTCCTGAAGGGCGAGGGGATCAATGCTTTTTTCCTGACGGCGCTCGATTCGATTGCGTGGCTATTCAACATACGTGGCGGGGATGTGGAATTCAGCCCGCTGACCTATGCCTATGCCTTGCTGTTTGCCGATGGCAAAGCCGTTGTGTTCATCGACCCCGCGAAGGTCTCCGCCGAAGTTATCGCTCACCTCGGCCCCGACGTGCGGCTCGCGCCCTACGACGGCGTTGAGCAAGAATTAGCCGCGCTTGATAAGTCTGTCGCCACCATCGGGCTCGATCGCGATACCGGTTCGCGCTGGGCTTATGATCGCCTGAGCGCCGGCTCAGGAGTCGCGGGTCGCAAGGTCAGGATTACCGCCGATCCGTGCACGGCACTCAAGGCCTGCAAGCATCCGACCGAGCTTCAAGGGGTGCGCGACGCCCATGTGCGCGACGGCGCGGCGCTGGCGCGGTTCTTGGCCTGGCTCTCGGGCGAGGGGCCGAAGGGCCAGCTCACCGAAATTACCGCCGCCGAACGGCTGGAAAAATTTCGCGCCGAGGCCAATACCTACCGTGGCGCCAGCTTCGCGACCATCGCCGGTGCTGGCGGCAACGGCGCCATTGTTCATTACCGTGCTTCGCCCAAGACCGCCGCGCGCATTAAGCCTGATATGGTATTGCTGCTCGATTCCGGCGGGCAATATCTCGATGGAACGACCGACGTCACGCGCACGGTCGCTATCGGGCAGGCAACGCCCGAGCAAAGGAATCGCTTTACCTTGGTATTGAAGGGCCACATCGCCTTAGGCATGGCCCGTTTCGTCAAGGGCACCACCGGCAGTCAGTTGGATGCGCTCGCGCGCCACGCGCTCTGGCAGGAAGGCCTCGACTACGATCACGGCACCGGTCACGGCGTCGGCACCTACCTCGGCGTTCACGAAGGCCCGCACCGCATCAGCAAGGTCGGCAACACCGTTGCTCTAGAGCCGGGCATGGTCGTTTCCAACGAACCCGGCTACTACAAAACCGGCGAATACGGCATCCGCATCGAGAACCTGGTGGCGGTGCGCGAAGCATCCAAACCACCGGGCGCGGAAAAAGCGCTTCTGGAGTTCGAGACCCTGACCCTCGCCCCGATCGATCTCAACATGATAGACGGCGCTTTAATGACCAGCGCCGAAAAAACCTGGCTCAACGGCTATCATGCCCGCGTGCGCGAAACCCTCAGCCCGCTGGTGGATGCCGAGACCAAGGCATGGCTGGCGATGGCGACCAAGGCCGTGGTTTAACGCGCCCGTCATTTTGTTTTTTTTTGGTCGTCCTGGGATTCATTCCCTGGACCCAGGATTTCGAAGCGCTGCCCGCGTTTAATTACCTATGCGCCCTCGCTCAGCATCTTTCTGAACTTCCGATCCCGTTTGAGATGCCATTCGCGGCTCATGGCTTCACCGCGGGATTGGTAGGCCTCGGCATAAAGCAAGATCCAGGCCCGCCCGCGCGTCGAACGTGCGCCGGTGCCGGCATTGTGCGCGGCCAGGCGCCGGTCGAGATCGGTGGTCCAGCCGACATAGGTGCGAGCGCCGCCCTCGCCGGAGCTGCCGAGAACGTAGACAAAGCACGTCACGGGATGAGACCGCTCATATTTAGCTTTCCAATTTGCTCGCCCTAACTGTAGCGTCAATTGGCTGTCGCCGCGCTAATCTAAGAAGGCCATGCCGAAGATGGATTGAATATGGAGACGGACTTGCCACTGTCAGATCCCCTGATCACCTCGCGCGACATCGAGGACTTCATTGCCCATTGGCGCGCCATCCCGAAGGAGGGTCTGATCCCGGGATTACGAGCGTTTCTCGATTTTCCGCCTTTCAAGCTTCAGTCTGAAGTTGTGATTTACGACGTCGTCAGTCTCTCCGATATTCGCATCCGCCTTTTTGGAACGGGGCTCTCCATGGTGGTTGGCCGGGAATTGACCGGCACTGATATGTTTCAGCAGTTTCGGCCCGAAGCGCGGGCCGAGGCCGGGCGGATCGTCTGGGCCGCCGTCCACAAACCTTGCGGCTACATTCGCCGGCTTGAGATGTCGCGTGGCGCGGTCAAAACCAGCGCCCTCAGCGTCGGATTGCCGCTACGGCATGAGCTCAGCGGGCGCATGGCCGTAGCGGCCTTCCTTTCGAGGATGGATAGGACGGTGGTATACACGACGGCCCTGGAAAGCTCTTTCCTGACTGGGGTCAAGCTTATGCAATGGGTCGATATCGGCGCCGGCGCGCCGGAAGCCTGAGGCCGATTGGGCCTACTTTCCGCCGATCAGCGCGAGATACTCCTGCTCGCTCAGCACTTTCACGCCCAAAGCTGCGGCCTCCTTGAGCTTCGAGCCCGCGCCGGGACCTGCCACCACCAGGTCGGTCTTCCTTGAAACCGAGCTCGCGACCGTGGCGCCGAGCGACTGGGCCCGCGCTTTGGCTTCGCCTCGGCTCATGGCTTCCAGCGTGCCGGTGAAAACCACGGTCTTCCCGGCGATCGGCGATCCCGAGGCATCCGGCTGTTCAAAGTCCGCGACGTTGAGTTCCTTGGCCAAGGCTTCGAGAATCGCGCGGTTATGTTTTTCGGCGAAGAAGGCCAGCACATCGTCGGCGACCGACTCGCCAATCTGCTCAATATTGATGAGTTCGCGGTAGATCTCGGAGTCCTTGGCCGCGACCATGGCCTGGCGCCAGGCGTCGAATGAGCCATAGGCCTGAGCCAGGAGCCGTGCGGTGGCTTGGCCGATCTGGCGGATGCCGAGGGCGTAGATCAATCGCTCTAGGCTGATGGCGCGCCGCTGTTCGATGGCGGCGAAAAGATTGTCGATGGATTTCTCGGCCCAGCCTTCGCGGGCGGTAAGCTTGGCGCGGCCGCCGCGCCTCTCCAGGGTGAACAGATCGGCTGGGCTTTCGATGAGTTTGTCCTCAAAAAAGCCGGTAATATTCTTCTCGCCGATGCCTTCGATATCGAAAGCATTGCGCGAGACAAAGTGCTTGAGCCGCTCGACGGCTTGCGCCGGACAGATCAGGCCGCCGGTACAGCGGCGGGCGACTTCGCCCTCTTCGCGCACGGCGAGGCTGCCGCAGGCCGGGCACGTGTCGGGAAAACGGTAGGGCTTGCTGTCCCTTGGCCGTTTATTCATGACGACTTCGATCACTTGCGGTATGACGTCGCCCGCGCGCTGAATGACGACACTGTCGCCGGCACGGATATCTTTCCGCGCGATTTCATCCTCATTGTGAAGTGTGGCGTTACTCACGACCACGCCGCCGACATTGACCGGCTTCAGCCGGGCAACCGGCGTCAGTGCGCCCGTCCGCCCCACCTGAACCTCGATGTTCTCGACGATGGTCTCGGCGCGTTCGGCGGAGTATTTGTGGGCGATCGCCCAACGCGGTGCCTTTGAGACGAACCCGAGGCGACGCTGTAGGTCAAGACGGTTGACCTTGTAAACCATGCCGTCAATGTCATAGGGCAGATTGGCCCGATCCTCGCCCAGCTCGCGGTACTCCTTCAGCATGTCGGCCACAGACTTGCACAGGCGGGTGCGCGGATTGACGACGAATCCCCAGGCTTTGAGGGACTGCAGGAAATCCCATTGGGTTTCCCAATCCATACCCTTCACGTCGCCCCAGCCATAGGTGAAGGCGTGCAACGGCCTTGCGGCAGTGATCGCGGGGTCGATCTGGCGTAACGAGCCCGCGGCGGCATTGCGCGGATTTGCGAAAATCTTCGCGCCCTTGGCCCCTTGCGCGGCATTGAGGGCCGCGAAATCCGCCTTGGTCATATAAACCTCGCCGCGAATTTCGATGAGCTTGGGCACGTCGCCCATCAGAAAGTCGGGCAGGTCCTTGATGGTCCGTAAATTGGCGGTGATGTCCTCGCCCTCGGCGCCGTCGCCGCGCGTGGCCGCGACCGCAAGGCGGCCGTTGTCATAGCGTGCCGAGAATGAGAGGCCGTCGATCTTGGGCTCGGTGGTCATCTCGACGGCCGCATCGGCATCGAGATCGAGGAAGCGGCTGATACGCTCGGCAAAGTCCGTCACATCGTCGTCGGTGAAGGCATTGCCCAAGGACAGCATCGGAACGGTGTGGCGAACCTTCTTGAAACCCGCGGCGGGCGCGGCGCCGACTTTCTTCGACGGACTATCGGCGCGCTTCAGGCCGGGAAAGCGTTTTTCGATGGCGTCGTTGCGCTTACACAAGGAATCATAAGCGGCATCGGTAATCGTCGGCGCGTCCTCGCCGTGGTAGGCGGCGTCGTGCTGGGCAATTTCTACCGCCAGGGCTTTGAGCTCGGTGGCAGCCTGTTTTTCGCTGAGGTTTGCGACGGCGACTTTGCGCAGTGCCGGGCGCGCGGTTTCGGCATTCACGCCAGCCTTCTTCACGCCAAGCTTCTTCACGCCAGCCTTCTTCACGCCAGCCTTCTTCACGAGAGCGGGCCGCTCAGCAAACTATCGGCGGCGGCGCGGGCTTCATCGGTAATTTTCTCGCCGGCCAACATGCGGGCAATTTCCTCGCGGCGCGCAGCCGGAAGAAGCTCTTCAACCTTGGCCATAGTCTGCCCGGCACGGTTCGCTTTGCTGACCCGCCAATGGTGATCGCCGCGGGCGGCCACCTGGGGCGCATGGGTCACGACTATGACTTGGACAGTCTTGGCCAGGCGGGCGAGGCGCTCGCCAACCGCATTTGCCGTGGCGCCGCTGATGCCGGCGTCGACTTCGTCGAAGATCAGCGCCGCACGCTCCTGCGATCCCGCCAACACAACTTTCAATGCCAGCATGAAACGCGCCAATTCGCCGCCCGAAGCGATCTTATCCAAAGGGCCCGGCGGCAGACCCGGATTGGTGGAGATTTCGAAGCTGACGCGGTCCATGCCGTTTTCGTTCCAGGCGGCCTCCGGCTTGGCCGCGACCACGGTCCGAAAGGTGGCCTTGTCGAGTTTTAGCGGTGAGAGTTCCTTGGTCACCAGCTTGTCGAGCGCGCCCGCGGCCTCCTTGCGGGCGAGGCTTAGGGCGTGCGCGGCCTTATCGTACTCCGTGCGCGCGGTTCGCTCGGCGCTGGCAAGGTGCTTGACGGATTCGGCGCCGCCATCGACAGCGTGAAGCTGCGCTTTGAGGGTGTCGAGGACTCCAGCGAGATCATCGACCGCGCAGCCGTGTTTGCGCGCGGCAGCCTTGAGGGCAAACAGGCGTTC
>CAMDRB010000084.1 GCA_945906455.1 Caenispirillum bisanense | reverse complement strand
ACTGGCCCTCATCAATATCAGCCTGAACCCGCTCTCGAAGATCTATTGAATAGGCTTTGCCCATGATCCACCCCCAGAACACTGGTGAATCACAAATCAGGCCAAAAGGGAATCCTCTCCGATTCCTATTTTAGGCACGATGCTCTAGAGCGGGGTGATTCCGGCTAAAATCATCCCACGCTAAACCATCGGCACTTCCGTTGGGCGCTCGATGGCGGGCCGTTGCCTTGCCGGCGGCTCTGGCCTCACAGCCCGTGGCCGTTCGACATTCGGGCGCGGGGCGACACGCTCCGAGCGCGTAGTATCGGGCCGGATGGCGGCCGGCCGCAGCGACCCCTCCGCCGCATTGATGGTCACCACCGTTCGAATACCGTCAATGTTGGTCGCGGTCACCGAATCGGGCCCGGCAATCTGTCCCGTGACGACGATGCGGTCATTCAGCGCGGTGCCGGCGGGCAAGGCCGCGCCGCTCACTTTCACGCCGTCGATAACCAGCGGCTCGGGGCTTCCCGCAGCCCTGGGCGCGTGGGCCTCTAGCGAAACCGCGGTCACGTCGCTGCCGAAGACGAGGGGTCCATACCCCATAACGACGTCAGGTACGAAGGCGCCGTTGATCATGCGGCCGGCCGCGAACACCTGTTCGCCGGCCTTGGGCAGCGGGGCGCCGGGGACCGCCGGAATCTCCAGTGCGCCAATGCTGACGGTGGTTGCGGTTGCCGCCGTCGCCGTTCCACGGAGCAGGATGCGCTCGTCATCGGATCTTTGGTCGATGCGTGTCGCGACAATTAAACCGTCGGCTTGGCGCAGGCCCGAGACGCTGACGATGTCGCTGGCCTGAAGAGTGGCGAAAGCGGCGATGGCGGCTTTGTCGCCGGCCAGGTTCAGTCGCACGTTCTGACCGAGCACAGCGAGGGTCTCGGTGGCGTGGTCGATGGCGGTGATCGGTCCGCTAACGGCGTGTTGGATCTCGAGCGTCGCCAAACTCAGCTTGCCATTCTTGGAATGCGCGACGCCCTGAATAATCTGGCCAACCCGCAAGGCCTCCAGCGATACCGGCTTGCCGTCGGTCACCACCGTCGTCGTGTGATCGAAATCGAGCTTGAGGCCGTTGACCAGGATCGAACCGAAACCCGTGATCGTGCCGCGAATGCCCGTGCCGCCGATGCCGTCGCCGCGCGGGTTTATGAGCGCGGTTGAAATTCCCGTGCCGCCGATCCCGTCGCCGTTCTTTTTGTCGGGCGCCGCTACATTAGCTTGAAGGCTGGTTTGCGAGACACTTGCGCAGCCGGCCAGCAGCGCAAGCAACAGCACCGCCGCGCATCTGCGCAGCGTCTTGCCGTCCAGCCCCTGTCTCGCGCGCTTAACCATAAGCCCCTTGTCGCCGGTTTTAGTTTACCACTTTCTAAGTCTCTGAATCGTCCGATTCGCGCGCCACATCCTTGAGAGTCGCGCCGCCTTTATAAAAATATAGGCCGAAATTGATCCGTCGGGTGGCGTTTTCCTTGCCCTTGTCCCTAGCCGCAAGATCAATTGCCAAGCGGTTGATATTAAGCAGTGCGTCCATGCCGGCGCGCTCCGCCGCCTCGGCCAGAGTCGCCGCCGACTCCGGCGTTAGCGCGCTGTAATGAACGCTTCGCTCAAGCTGCGGGTTGCCCTCGCCCATGAGGTTGTAGGCCGCCGCCGCGAGGTGGTCATGGATATTGCGCCCGAAGTAGAAGGCCTTCTCTTCAAGTCCCTTTTGCGGCACGAACGCCAGCTGGTTGAGGACGACGCGCCCCTCCTTATCAAGATGAGCAATCCCCAAGCGTAGCCATTCGTCGAGCACCGCGCGCGGCCGCACATCGGTTGAAATCCCGGCAACCAGCCTATCAAACGAGGGTTGGCCGGGCGACTCGGCTTGACGCGGCAGCGCGAGCGGGCGCCCCTTGCCGTCGGTGGTCTCGGGCGAACTCACCCAGCGCGCGACCATTTGCCCGCCAATACTGACGCTGCGCGGAGCCTGAGGGCTCCGGTCCCGTTTCGTTCGCAGCCGTTTGACGTCTTTTCGGTGGACGCCGGTCAAAATATTGATGCCGCTGTCGGTCGGCTTCTTGCCCTCGGTCGAAAATTCCGTCATCGCCACATCGACATAGACCTGCTTCAAGATCTCGATCAGGGCGGGCAGCCCCATGCCCTTGGCGATCAAAAACCGCACCAACGGTCGCAGCAGCCACTTTACGGCTGCGGACACGGGCTTGGGTGTGGTGGCGATCTGGTCTTTCTCGGGCATGCCCCGACGTTATCACATATCGTGGGAATTTTTCCCACATTTTTATTGACAGGACCGGCAAGGGCCTCTAGGGTTAGTTCGCACGTGGGAAATATTCCCACATAACAAAGGAGCGCAGCAACCCATAGGCACATGCCAACCTCGAAACCCGTGTTCAGGAATACCTTGTGATCGGCCTCGATCGCCACTGCCCCGAGTCAAATCCTACCCCGGTGGCATCGAGGTTTTGTCTTCTCCGGCCCGGCAAGGGCGAAAACCGCCGGTAGGCGGACGCCCGGTCGGCGGGAGAAGACTTCTTCCTCCTGAAACGGCACCCGAGAAATTGAGGTCAGGGTCGATTTTCCGACCATCACTCCGCCCGTCCGCGTAGGTGGACCCAGAAACTTCGGTCCTGACCTCAATTTCCCGACACCCCCGCCCGCTTCCCGACCTCACCACCCCGCGGGCCTCAGGCTTCGCGGCGCTTGAGCTCCCTCACTAAGAATCGCCCCGGGTGCAGCGCAGTGACCAGGTCGCGTTCCGCCGGCCAAGGCTCGCCGCCGATGTGCGCGGCCAGGATCTCCGCCGCCAGCGGCGCGGCGACCAGCCCACGCGCGCCCAGACCGGTTAGCGCATAAAGTCCCGGCTGGTAAACCGCTTCGGGGTACCGCGCCCAAGGATGTCCATGACCCAGTTCGGCGAAATCGTGCAAGTAGGCGCCTTGCTCGGGCAGCGGTCCGACGATCGGCAAATGATCCAGCGTCGTGCAGCGAAACCCCGCGCGACCGGTCAAGCCGCCGATATCCAGGCCCGCCATGAGGGTCGGCAGCACGCGCGCAAGGTCGGCGAGATTTCGCGCATGGTCGCTCTCCACGACCAGGGGTTCAGCATCAAGTTCGTCCGCGTCCGCCCAATCGAAGGTCGCGCCGATGGTGTGAGCGCCGTGGCTGGCCGGCGTCATATAGCCGCCGTAGGCCAATACACTTAGCAGATGAGCGCTCGCGGGCGTCGGCGGCGCCAGCGTGATTTGGCCGCGGCGCGCTTTCAGGGGCAGCCAGGCTGTCAGGGGAAGCGCGGCCGCACCCAAAGCATTGGCGAGCACCACGATATCGGCCTGGGTACAGAGATTCCCGCCGTTATCGATCACCTGCCAGAGGCCACCGTTGTGGCGCAAGGCCCCGACTTCGACGTTTAGGAGCAAACGCGACCCACCGGCCTGAGCCGCGCAAAATTCGCGCGGGCGCAACCAGCCGCCCTGTGGAAAATACAAGGCGCCGTAGGGGAGCGCGCAGCCGGAAATATCCGAGGCCTCGTCGGCGCTCACCTGAAACAGCAGCGATTCAGGCAGCGGCCCGCCGGTGGCGATGGTGGTCTGGCGCGCGACCTCGGCGGCATCGGTGGCGAGGTGCAGAAGTCCGCAGCGGTCGCGGTGCAAGGGCAAAACCGCATCGTCGGCCTCCGCCAAAGTCTCCAAAACAAATCGCCACGCCGCCGCGTAGAATCGCCCGTCGAGATTGGGCGCGGCGGTTAATCGCGGCATGAGCGCGCCGGCGGGATTGCCCGAGGCCTCGTCGGCTAGAGCGCTCCGCCGGTCGATGATGGTCGTGCGCCACCCCCGCCGTTGCAGCGCGCGTGCGGCACTTGTGCCGGCTATGCCGCCGCCGATGATGGCCGCATGACCGCCGGTCGCGGCAGCGCTTGGCGATCGAGCGAACCACGGCTGCAGGCCCGATGTGCGTGCGCCTTCGCCGCGAAAACGTCCCCGTAACATCTCGCGCTTCTTGCCGAAGCCCGGCGCCGTGGCGATCTCGAAACCCGCTTGGTCAAGCCGCCGGCGCACTTCTTCGGCAACACAATTGCTCGCGAGACATGTACCGCCGCGGCGATGTGCGCCCTGGCCGTGCGCCCGCTGACCGTGGGAGAGTCGCGCGACTTCCCGAAAGACCTCAGCGCTCCACATTCCCGGATTTTTCTCAGGGGTAAATCCATCCAGGAACCAGGCGTCGATGTCTGCTTCCAGCTGAGGAAGCACGTCCATAATGTCGCCATTGAGCAATGTCAGATAGACATCGGTCGCGTTGTTTTCGGGTGGTGGCGCATCGGCCGCTTGTGGGAACAGGCGGTGGAATCCGGGCTGGGGCTCGGGATAGAGGCGAACCAGGCCTTCGGCGAGCGAGCGAAGCTCCGGCCACTGCTCGAGGCAATCGCTGATTTCCGCGCGCGACAGCGGATAACCTTCGACGGCGATATAGTGCAGACGCGCCCCCAAGGGCCGGGTTTTGCGCCACAAGTCCCAGGTCGCGAGGAAATTCAGCCCGGTGCCGAAGCCGAGTTCGCCAACGGTGAAGGTGTCGCCTTCGCTCCATGCCGTGGCTAAGTTACAACCTCCGAGAAAGACATGGCGCGCTTCGTTCAGGCCGCCCTCGCGGCTGAAATAGATATCGCCAAAGTGCGCGGAAGCGGGCGTATGCCCGGGCTGCCAGACCAGCCCGGCGCTCGGCAATCGACCTCCAGCACCTCTCCCGCTCAGCGCCATGCGGATCCCTCCTTCCGCGCACTATATAGCAGCCGATCCTTGGGGCGCGGGGGATCTAACTCAAGACGTCGTCGTGTTCGGGATGGCGGCGAAACCACGATACGGCGTAGCCGCAAACCGGAACGATCTTCAATTTCCGCGCGCGAGCATGGGCGACAACACCTTCCAGCAGACGTCCGGCCGTGCCCTTGCCGCGCAGGGCCGGCGGCGTTTCGACGTACGGGATGGTCAGGACATGGCCCGTGAGGCGGTAATTCGCGAAGGCAATCTCGCCGGCCTCATTGAGCTCGAAACGCGAGCCGGTGGAATTGTCGATGACCGCATTGCCGGAAATGTTCTTATCGCCCGCCCCCATGATCGATCCTTGATCTCGTGAGCCGTTAAGATGTGTTAGTTGACGCTACTTGGCAACACGCCGGACCCGTCATTCCATGGCCGAGATCGTCAATCTAAGGCGCGCACGCAAGGCTAAGGCCAGGGATGTCGCCGCATCTGGGGCGGCGGCCAATCGGGCCAAGTACGGTCGGACCAAGGCCGAAAAGGCCTTGCGGACGGCGGAAGCCACGCGCGCTGACAAAAGCGCCAAACACGGCCGACTTGATCCGCGTCGGCGAAAGCCCTGACCTCCCGACGTGACAGGACGTCTCGGCTGGCTTCCGCGTTCGGGCTTTCCGGGGTAATCTTTAGGCTCACCGTCATAGTCGCGAGGCTTGAGCATGTTCAACGTCAACGGCCCAATCGTCAATATGAGCGGTGCCGAGAATCAGTGCCAGGGTGCCGTTGTCAACGGCCTCAGCACCATGATGAACCTCGAAGTCGGCATCGAGAACGGCCGAATCATTGCGGGCAACTTCACCGAGTACCCGATTCTCAGAATGAACGACGCGCCCCAAGTCGATGTGCATTTCATCCAATCTGACAACATTCCCACCGGCGTCGGCGAGCCGGCCTTGCCGCCGGTCGCTCCGGCCATCGCCAATACCGTCTTTGCCGCCGGCGGCCTGGGCCTGCGCAGCATGCCGTTTCGCAAAGCAGGATTGACGACGTGAGCGTGGGATTGCCAGCTCCAACGCCCACCGCGGGCACGCCGGTCATCCACAGCCGGATGACTCCTACAATTCCTGACAGCGGTCGGCGTCGATGAGCTGGTTAGACTTAACCTCACCGAGCCTGCAGGTGCATCATAAGTCATGGTGTGCGCTTCGCGGTTCACGCAAGGTGCCGCATGTCACTGACTATGTGACTTACGTGAAAACAGTACCCGCTGACTTCTCAGCTTCAATCATTGCGTCGGAAAAAAGGGAATGCACCTTCAAAACTATCGGAGAAAATATAACCCCAATTTTTCCCGGCTGTATTCCTGGGATGCCATTCAGCAAAATTGTCCCGTTGCCATTTCGGCTAAGCATATCTGGCCTATTCGCTGAGGTGATCAAGGGCCGAGAGCCGATTGTGCGGCGAGGCGCCCATGGAAATGGCGAATTCGAGCGTTTTTACGAGCAGATAATTTTACCGTTCATCGATGCAAGATTTGACGTCCGGATTATCTTGGTTCTGGCTGACGGATATGATTTCAGGCAAAGGGAACAATGATGCAAGTTCCACCCTGCCCCTTAAATGAAGCCTATAGACTTGAAGCGCTTAGTTCGTTGCAGCTGCTCGACACCGCTCCCGATCCGCAATTCGACAGGCTGGTTAGGCTTGGTCAAAAGCTCTTTGGCGTCGAGATCTGCCTCATTACGTTGGTGGATAGTGAGAGGCAGTGGTTTAAGGCGCGCGTCGGACTCGACATACCGGAAACGTCTCGGGACATTTCGTTTTGCGGACACGCCATAATTGACGACGGTGTCTTCGTTGTTCGGAATGCTCTCGAAGACGAGCGATTCCATGACAATCCACTCGTCACGGGACCACCTGCAATTCGGTTCTATGCCGGAGCCCCGCTCCGGCTTCCGACCGGCTATAATATAGGGACCTTATGTATAATTTCGACATCACCGCACCCCCAGTTTGGTCGCGACGAGGAAGAACTGCTTCGCGATTTGGCGAGCATTGCAGTTGGCACAATGGCGCTTGGCGCCTTGCGAGAGTCCCGCGACCGTTTGCTTGAAGTACACGAGGATTATCTCGTGCTCTCGCAGATCAGTAGCGCGCCTATGGCGATTCTTAAACAGGATGGAATTGTCGAAACATGCAATAGCGCCTTCAGCAAATTTTGTACCGCCGACCCCGCAACGGGACACAATGTCGCGACGTTTCTCGAACTAAAACAGGATTGGCAGCAAGAGTTGGTGGGCCTAAAAGAGCTGGTAGCCTCGTTCCGGGCCAGCGCAAATCAGTCAGTCCGACTCTTTCCTATCCGGAAAGGCTATTTGGTGGTTGGTTAACCGGAATCGAAACCACCACTCTAAAAATCGTTTCCGCGCAGGCGCGGGTTTGCCGGTATCCTCGGTCCATGCAGACCTCCGTTCAATCCGAAGCCAAGTTTCAACAAGGTTTAGCCTTGCATCAGCAGGGCCGGCCCGCCGAGGCCTTGGCTTGCTACGATCAGGCCATTGGTCTCGATCCCGGCCACGCCGACGCGCTGTTCCGGCGCGGCTATGCGCTGTTCGAACTCAGTGGGTTCGAGGCCGCCGCCGACAGCTTTGCGCGGACCCTGGCCAGATCACCCAATTTTGCTCCTGCCCATAACGGCCTCGGCCTGGCGCTGGCCATGCTCGGCCGCCCCGCCGCCGCCCTGGAAAGCTACAACGCCGCCATCCGGGTTGAGCCCAATTTTGCCTCGCCTTATATCAACCGCAGCATCGTGCTGCGCGATCTGGGTCGCCTCGACGACGCCCTGGCCAGTCTCAATCGCGCCATCGTCCTTGCGCCCGACAACGCCAATGCCCACGGCAATCGCGGCACGGTGCTGACCGAGCTCAAGCAACCGGCGGCGGCGGTTGTCAGCCTCGACCGCGCCTTGCAGCTCAATCCGGGGCTGCCGTTCCTGGCCGGCATCCGGATGCTCAACAAAATGCAGATCTGTGATTGGACGGCCTTCGATCGCGAGCTTGCCGATCTTGTCGTGCGGCTAGAACGCGGCGAACCGGCTTCGCCGTCCTGGCCGCTGCTTGGGCTGACCGATTCGGCGCAGCTCCAGCGCAAGGCCGCCGAGAGCTGGACGGCGGCCAAGTGCCCCGAAATCCCAGCGCTCGGCCCGCTGGCGAAATACCAACGCCATGACCGGATCAAGCTCGGTTACTACTCGGCCGACTTCCATCGTCATGCCACGGCCTATCTGATTGCCGAGCTTTTCGAACGCCACGATCGCGCCAAATTCGAACTGATCGCATTCTCCTTCGGGCCTGCGACCGGCGATGACATGCAAAAAAGATTGATGGCCGCCTGCGACCGCTTCATCGATGTTTCCGCCCGGACCGACCGCGACGTCGCGGTGATGTCGCGCGAACTTGAGATCGACATCGCCGTCGACTTGAAGGGTTTCAGTGTCGGCAACCGCGTCGGCATCTTCGCCCATCGCGCCGCCCCCATCCAGGTCAACTACCTGGGTTATCCCTGCACCATGGGCGCCTCTTACATCGATTATATCATCGCCGATGAGACCATCATTCCCGATGCAGCGCGCCAGTTTTATACTGAAAAAGTCGCGGCCCTGCCCAACAGCTATCAAGTCAACGACCGCCAGCGCAAAATCTCCGACCGGGTTTTCACGCGGGCCGAGCTGGAATTGCCTGACAAAGGTTTCGTATTTTGCTCCTTCAACAACAACTACAAGATCACGCCGGAGATCTTCGATGTCTGGATGCGGATCCTGAAGGCCATACCTGGAAGCGTGCTCTGGTTGATCGAGGACAACCCGGCGGCCGCCGCGAATCTCCGCCGGGAAGCGACGCGCCGAAATGTCGACACTGGGCGCTTGGTGTTCGCCGGGCGCATCGCGCCCGAGGACCATCTCGCCCGCCAGCGCGCGGCCGATCTATTCCTCGATACCTTGCCGTATAACGCCCATACCACGGCCAGCGATGCGCTGTGGGTCGGCTTGCCGGTGGCGACATTCCCGGGCGGCAGCTTCACTTCGCGCGTGGCGGCGAGCCTGTTGCGCGCGATCGATATGGCGGAGCTGATCGTGCCGACCCTGGAGGAATACGAGGCGCTAGCCGTTACCTTGGCGAGCGACCCCACGCGCCTGAGGGGTATCAAGCAAAAACTCGAGCGCAACCGGCTGTCCTCGCCGCTGTTTGATACGGAACGATTTGCTCGCAACATAGAAGCCGCTTATACGCGCATGTTCGATGAACACCACGCGGGGTGACGAACCTGAACCTACTTTCAGCGCTGAAACGTGGTGTTCAGCGTGGCGCTGGCGACCACCCCGCCGAGAGAACCAAAAGTCCCGCCCGTGGCAATCTCGTCCGCCATGGACATGAACCCGGTCCAGGCCGCGCGCGCAAGCGCGCCGCCCAGGCTGATGCGCCGCACGCCAAGCGCGGCGAGGCGGGCAACGGTGAATTCCGGCGTGCTGACGACGACATTGACCGGCTTGGGTGCCACCGCCTGCACCACCGCCACGATGTCCGTGTCGGACTTGAGGCCAGGTGCGAACAGGCAGTCGGCGCCGGCCTCGGAAAACGCCTTGAGGCGGGCAATGATATCGGCGAGATCAGGCCGCCCGGCCAGATAACCCTCGGCCCGGGCCGTCAACACGACATCCGCTCCGGTGGCGTCGATGGCGGCACGCGCCGCCTTCACCCGCGCCGTGGCGGTCGCGATATCGTACAGGCGCGCACCAGCCTGGCGGCTGGTATCCTCGATCGACAAACCGGCGATGCCGTTATCCACGGCCAAGGCGACGTGGGCGGCGACATCTTCGGGCGCATCGGCAAAACCATTTTCAAAGTCGGCGCTGACCGGCAGATCCACGGCCGCCGCCATGGCGCGGAGGTGGGCGAGCACACTCTCGACGGGAACCGCCTCGTCGGGCCGGCCAATGGACCAAGCAAAGCCGGCGCTGGTGGTCGCCAGCGCCTTAAATCCGAGCCCCGCGAGATAACGGGCGCTGCCGATATCCCAAGGATTTGGGATCACGAAACACCCGGTGCTATGCAGAGATTTCAACAGGGCGCGCTTGTTTGCCGTTGTGGTGTTCATGCGTGAGCCTCGCGGAAGCTGCGAAATCGGGGATATTGTTGGTATCGATTTACGCTTAACGTAGGTCGAAATCCAGAATTTGAATCACGGAGCGCAGACACGAGATGGGAACATTCAGAGTATTGAGGGAGGACGGCAATGAAGCGACTCAGCTTGGCTACGGTGCCTGTTTTATTGGCGATTTCCATGGTGGTGATGCTCATGAGCAGACCTGATTCCAAGGGCGCGGCACCGCCGCGGTTCGCGCCTTCCACGTTGGAAACCTTGGCGCCGGCACCGCGGGCGCTAGCCGAGCAGATCGTCAAGGTCTCCAGCATCGGCCTCGGCGGGCCCTATAACCCGTTGCTGCGCAGCCCCGAGATGGGCCAGCGCATGTTCGATCTGCTCGCCTACTTGCGCTGGAAAACCGCCGTGCCGCACCGGCTGAACGAGTTTGCCATCCTGATCGTGGGCCGGCAGTGGCGCTCGCAGGTCGAATGGTTTGCCCACGCGCCGATTGCCCTGAAAGCCGGGCTATCCCAACAGGTGATCGACGATCTCAAGGCCAATCGACGCCCAACCGCCATGGAAGCTGACGAAGCGGCGGTCTATGAATTTGTCACCGAGCTCTCGGCGAACCATAGCGTCTCAGACGCGACCTTCGCCCGCGCCCGGGAGTTCCTGGGCGAACAGGGCGTGGTCGACCTGACCGTCGTCGCGGGCACCTATGTCACCGTTGCGATGCTGATTGCCATGGCCGAGGAAACCGTGCCCGCGGGCAAGGAGCCGCCGTTCAAGGCGGGCGACCCATGATCGCGACCGACCGCTATTTCGCCAGCCTGAGCGCCATGAAGGGCGCGAAGCGCCGCACACCGGGCCATTCAAGCGCCTTCGTCAATCCCAGCCGGTAGAACAGCTTGGCGACACCGGCCAGGGCGCGCTGGCGATTGGCGAACTCCGGATCGGTGAACAGCCGCTCGAACATGCGGCCCATGATGGCCTCGTCGCTGTGCAAGGCCAGGCCGGTGGCCTGCGCAAAACGGATGACGTCGCGCTTCTTTACAAAATTCAGCGAGGCCCATAGCCCCTGATAGTCATTCTTGCGCTCGTAGGTTTCAATCACATTTCCGAGCACCCGGTAGGTGAGCGCCTTATTCGCGACAATTGGAATTCGGAAGTGCGGCTCCCACGGGAAGGCGTAGTTGGGACAAAACATCACCGACACTCCCCCCGGCGCCAGCAGCTCGTGGGTGCGCGTCAGATAGTGTTGCCAGGAAGCCACGTGCTCGAACACGTTGATGGAAAAAATCAGGTCATATATCGCGTCGGTGCGAAAATCTTCATAGCCGCACCGATGAATTTTCAAATTCGCGCCGGCGGCGATGATCGCCAGCGGCGCCTCGGTCTTGGCAAAGCCTGAGCCGACCGGCTCGATACCCTCGAAGCGACAGGCGGGAAAGCGCATTCGCAGGCGCGCTAACAGAAGTCCAGGCCCGCTGCCGATCTCCAGGCACGTCAGGCCGCTTGGGGATCGCTGCGCGATGAGGCCGGCAATCTCGGAGAAGCCAAACGCCGCTTCTTCGTCACAGAGCTTGAAATAGTCCTGGTCGTCGAAGGCCTCTCGAAAGTCCATCGCTGCCCGTCCAGGATTAGAAGGCGTACCGGCGTTCCCCTCGCGGGCCTCACCGCGGCGGCAGGCTATTTTGTCTCAAAGCGCTCGACGTTGTCCCACTCAGCTTACGCTTTAGGGACACTCTGAATAAGTCATCGACACGCCAGGGTCCTTGTGATTCTTAGTCTGATGCGGGTGTGAAGCAAAGGAATTGCTCCTATGAAGCAGCTGACTTTGGCGGTGGCGGGTTTCGAGCGGTACGCGAAGACGACGCGGCGCGC
>CAMDRB010000083.1 GCA_945906455.1 Caenispirillum bisanense | reverse complement strand
CTTGCTGTCGCCGCCCGATCCGAGCGAATTTTTGAGTGCGGCCATAAGATCGACGACATTGCCGCCGCGGGGATCGCCGCCCCCGTCATCGGTCTCGATGTTGAGCGTCTTGCCTTGCTTCTTACGCTCGATGAGATCCTTCAGCGCATCGACGTAGCGATCGTGAAAGTCGCCTGCGTCGAATTTGCCGGTCTTCCGGTCGATCAGCGTCGTTGCTAGGTTGAGCAGTTCGTCATCGGGCTCGCCATCCCCAATGTCGCGAAAGTAACTGGCCGCTTTGTTGACCTCATCGGCGTAGCGCAGCGTTTCCATGACCATGCCGCGGCCGCAGGCCTTGATGCTGACGACATATTCGCGGCCGCGCATCGCGAGTTGGCCAAGTCCTATCTTGTGGCTCCGGCGAAGCGCCTCGCGCAACACGATGAAGGCTTCCTCGGCAAGATCGTCCGCGGGGACGACATAATAGGGTCTCTCAAAATAGATCGCATCGATGTCTTGACTGTCGACGAATTGGGTCAGTACGAGCGTTTTCTTGCTTTCAAGCTTGACCCCCTCGATCTCTTTCTCGTCGAGCAGAACATATTCGCCCTTGGCATATTCGAATCCCTTGACGATGTCCTCGACATCGACCGGGCCGATGCCCGGCACAACCTTCTCATACTTGATGCGCTTGCCCGACGGCTCGTGAATTTGATTGAAAGCGATCGCCGCACCGCTTTTGGTGGCTGAATAGATTTCCACCGGTATCGACACAAGCGCCAGCCTGATCTGGCCTCTCCAATAGGGGCGTGCCGCCATGATCGGTCTCCTGGGTTAGCCTCACCTGCAGCTCGATGCTCGCGCGCGCCGGGGCGATTCAGGGTCCGTGACACGCAGCTTTTGCAGCCGAGCGTGTGTTCACAGGCGGCACGCCGAGGTCACGGAAGCCCACGTACAACTCCGATCGTCGGACTGTTTTTCAATTCTAGCTAGCTGTGGATTCTACCCTAAAGTAGTTTCCACACCTTTCCCCGGATGAATATTATTGAGATGATGTCGCGGGAACCATCGAAAACTTGTCAACGACGGTGCGCGTGTTAGCCGCGATGCGCCTTCGCCGCGCCATCCCTTACAGATTGGATGTGATCCAGTGACAGCACGGCTTCAATTGGCGGGGGACGACGATCCGCGGCAGAGCTCGGACCTCCGCAAACTCCTCACCTTGAGCGTGGTAGTAGCCGTTATCGTCGGCCTTTACATGGCGCGCGCGGTCATGCTGCCCATCACGCTTGCGGTGTTATTGTCGTTCGTCCTGGCACCGCTGGTTGACCTGTTGTACCGATTTCACCTGGGGCGGGTATTATCGGTCCTGCTCGCGGTCCTCCTCGCTCTGACCGTAGTCGGCGCCGTCACCGGGCTAATTGGCATGCAAATCGCCGGCCTCACCGAGGACTTCCCGCTCTATGCCAGCGCGATCGAGCGGAAGGTCGAAATTATCCGTGGGATGACGCTGGATCGTATGGCAAGCCTCCTCGCGCGCGCGACTGAATACATGCAACCCGCCGCCGCCCCGGTGTTCCCCGGCCCGTCCGGCGCACCGTCGGAGAACACGGTGGTCGAGGCCAAACCGATCCCGGTCGAGGTGCATCAACCCACACCGACGGCTATCGAT
Source organism: Caenispirillum bisanense (assembly GCA_945906455.1). Taxonomy (GTDB): domain Bacteria; phylum Pseudomonadota; class Alphaproteobacteria; order Rhodospirillales; family Rhodospirillaceae; genus SHVO01. The sequence goes on along the minus strand of CAMDRB010000083.1, from coordinate 10,228 downwards.
CTTGCCCAGAACTTCCTCGGCCGAATCATCGACCCGTTGTCCACTATCGCCATCGTCTTCATCGTCACGATATTCATCCTGCTGCAACGTGAGGACCTGCGTGACCGGCTGATTCGCCTGTTTGGCTCGTCGGACCTGCACCGTACGACGGGCGCTATCACCGATGCCGTGCTCCGGCTCTCCCGGTATTTCCTGACGCAGCTCGGCATTAATGTTGTATTCGGCTTGGTGATTGGCATCGGTCTGTATTTTATCGGTGTTCCTTCTCCCGCGCTCTGGGGCACGCTAGCCATGCTGTTGCGGTTCGTGCCGTATATCGGCGCACCGCTGGCGGCCGTGCTGCCCCTGGCACTGGCGGCGGCCGTGGATTCCGGTTGGTCCATGCTGGTCCAGACGATCGCTGTGTTTTCGGTGGTTGAGCTGCTCGCCGGCCACGTTATCGAACCAATGCTCTATGGCCGCGGCACCGGCCTGTCGCCCCTGTCGGTCGTCGTCGCGGCGACGTTCTGGACCTGGCTGTGGGGACCGATCGGCCTGATCCTGGCCACGCCCTTGACCCTGTGCCTGGTCGTGCTGGGACGGCATGTAGAGCAGTTGGAATTCCTAGACGTTCTTCTTGGGGATCGCCCGGCGCTGACCCCGGTGGAGAGCTTCTACCAGCGCATGCTCGCAGGCGATCCCGACGAAGCCCACAGCCAGGCGGAACAGTTGCTGAAAGACCAGACGTTGTCGTCCTATTATGACAATGTCGCGGTGCCCGGCCTGCGCATGGCTGCGGCCGATGTGACCCGCGGCGTTCTTACCGCGGTACAGATGGCGCGCATCCAGGCCTCGATCCTGAGCCTGATCGCCGACCTGGAGCCTCCGCCGTCCAACGGCGGTGACGGCGCCGAGCGGCCCTCGCCTGACACCGCACCACCGACTGTCGATCGTCCGACCGCATGGCGGACCAATACCCCGGTATTGTGTATTTCCGGCCGCGATCCCCTGGATGACGCCGCCGCGACCATGCTTGCACAGCTCTTGCAGCAGCAGGGCATCGGCGCACGCGTTGAACCGTTTGCCGCCGCAACCCGTGGCGGCATTGGGGCGCTCGATATATCGGGAGTCGCAATGATATGCCTGTGCTACCTGGAACTTTCAGGCACACCGTCGCACATGCGCTACACTTTACGCCGGCTGCGACAGCATGCCCCGGAGGCCTCGTTGTTAGCCGGGCTTTGGTATTCTCACGATCCCGTCTTGCGGAACGAAAGCCTGCGAGCAACCATCGGCGCGGATCACGCGGCTACGTCTCTACAGGATGCCGTAACGACCTGTCTGACGGCCGCGAGCGCACACGTCGGTTCCTGAGGCAATCGCTGGGGCGGCCTCATCGCCAGCGTGAAGTATGCATGATTGTGCTTTGTGCCGCCGCGGATAGTGCCGCTCGTAACGTTTCTGGGTAGATTCCGAGCCTGCACAACTTTTATCTACCAGCGTAGCCTGCAGTTGTCGTGCTTATCGTCAGTGATCGCGAAAGAAGCAAATAGGACACTGGCAGCAGCCGCGATCCTCGGAATCAGTGATCTGTTAGAGTCTGTTCTGGATCATGCCTTGCTGCGAGCTTTCCTTCTGACCATCATACGAACTGATGCCGGCAACAAGAAGACCCGCGCCTTTCGGTATCGACATTCTCAGTCTTTGGCGAGGCGGCGGCAGCGATTAAGCCAAGCGAGAGTTCGCTCCACCACCCAACGTTTGGGCAGTACCACGAACCTTTTCACCTGGTCGGATCGTTTGACGATCTCGACATTGACTTGGGACATGATGGATTGCATCGCCCCCTGGAATATCGGCCCTTGATATCCACCATTCGCGTAAAGCTTCAGCAGAAAGGGGAAGCTGCCAAACAAAGTGGCCATCAGCATCATCCCGCCATCGCGATCCGGAATATCTGCCGCATGCACGATGGCGTGCAGCAACAGACCAGTGGTATCTACCAGGATGTGACGTTTCATTCCCTTGATTTTCTTGCCTGCGTCATACCCGTTCGGGTCGATCAGGGCTCCGCCCGTTTCAGCGCTCTTCACGCTCTGGCTATCAATGACCGCGGCGGTCGGGCTGGCCTCGCGACCATCCTGTTCACGGCACTTGATGTATAGCGCGTGGTGCATTCGCTCCACCGTACCATCATGGCTCCAGCGGTTGAAATAGCCGTAGACGGTGCTCCAGGGAGGCAAGTCCTTGGGGATCGCCCGCCACTGGTAGCCGGGCCGAGGACATACATCAGCCCGTTGAGGACCTCCTGAAGGTCCACCGTCCGCTTGTTCCCTCCGGGACGCGCGGGCGGGATCAGCGTGGACACCTCGGCCCACTCCGCATCCTTCAGATCGCTGGGATAGCGCAGATCGTCGCGCTGGTATTGGCCACGGTTCTCGCTCTTCCACAGGAAGCACCACGTGAATCGGTGCCACACATAGAGTCACAGACGATTCGCGTCGGGCAAGCCCAGAGCTTGGTCTTACAGTGCGAGGGCACCGCCTTTTTTTTGCCGGGAGTGGCGCAGGGAAGTTATCGGCTACCACCACCGACGGATAAACCCCAAGACCGTGCCCGCCTGGCACCTTTACGTCTTCCGCCGCGTCCCGCGGGCCTCTGGCGCGCCCCGTGCTAACCCCGCATCAAGTCAATGGCCAAAAGACACTGAGAAGGCCCGTGGCAACGACGAGGACAATGATTGAAAGTGGAAGGCCGAGGCGCCAGTAATCGCCAAATCGGTAACCGCCCGGCCCAAGAACGAGCGTGTTGCACTGGTGGCCAATCGGCGTGAGAAAGTCGCACGCGCAACCAATTGCCACGGCCATCAGAAACGGATCCGGGTTCAGGCCCAGCTTGGTGGCAAGGCTTGCCGCGATCGGCGCCATGATCAGTGCGGTCGCGGCATTGTTGAGGAATGGGGTGAGCCCCATGGCGACCGCCATCACAAGGGCCACGGCTCCTATCGGGGGTAACATGGCAGCCGCGGTGGCGAGCCCCCCCGCAATCAACTCGGCGCCCCCGGTTGACGCCACGGCGTCGCTGATCGGGATCAAGCAGGCGAGCAAAACGAGAATCGGCAGGTCGATTGCTTCATACGCCTCCCGCAAGGTCAAAATCCCGAGCAGCACGGTCAGAACCGCAGCACCGAAGAACGCTGCCGTGACGGGGACAAGTTTAGTCGCCACCAGCGCCATGACCACGGCCAGCAGTATGAGCGGCAAGTAGTCACGCCGCGGCTCCCCGAGACGCGTCGCACGATCGACCAGCGGCAGGCAGCCCAACTCTCGGAGGGTATCCGGCATGGCCTCGGCTGCCCCCTGCAACGCCAAGACATCGCCGGCGCGAAAGCGGATCTCTCGCAGGCGCGTTTCGATATTTTGCCCGCGCCGAGCGATGGCGAGCACGTTGAGGCCGTGGGTGTCACGAAGCCGCAGCCTTTCAAGCGAAGATCCCACCAAGGTGGAACCAGCCATGACGACAGCTTCTGTCACGGCGATCTGCTCGGGGGAGAGTTCCTTGGCTGGTCCCTTATCGGCGCCAAGCAGCTGCAGCTGCGCCTCCGCAACGATCTCCTGTAACGGGTGCGGGTTGCTCCGAAGCACCAGCAGGTCATTGGCGAAGATCGTCCAGTGGCCGGCGGGGACGTATCTGTGACCGCCCTCACGGACGATCGCAACGACTTCCACGTCCCCTTCGGCGAGCGCCTCGAATTCGGTGACGGTCTTGCCGACCATTGGGGTGTCGGCCGGTAAACGCGCTTCCGAAAGGTAGGGATGGACTTCAAACGCATTCGCGGCTGATGTCTGACCGGCCCGGTCGGACGGCAGCAATCGCCACCCCACGGCCAGAAAAGCCAATGCGGCGGCGGAAACCCCAAGGCCCACGGGTGTAAAATCGAACATGCCGAATGGCGTGCCGGTCAGGTCCGCGCGCACGCGTGAGACCAGGATGTTGGGCGAGGTGCCAACCAGCGTGACAAGCCCGCCGACAAGCGAACCGAAGGCCATGGGCATCAGCAGCGCGGAAGGCGGGGTCTTGCTGCGCCGCGCGAGTTCCAGCGCAACGGGTAAGAAGATTGCCAGGGCGCCGATGTTCTTCATGAGAGTCGACAGCAGAGTCACACCCGCTGTCAGAACAATCACGCGCGCGCCCGTGGTTTGCATGTGCGGTCCGAGGTGCCGAATCCCCCGCCCGATCACGCCTGATTTTCCCACCGCCACACTGAGCACGAGCGCGGAGGCAATGATTATGACGACGTCGTCGCTGAAGCCACTGAAGGCCCCGTCGAGCGGAACCACTCCGGCCGCCATGGCGGCGACAAGCGCGAGCAGCGCCACAAGGTCGTAGCGGATACGGTCCCAGATAAACAGGGCCACCATTGCCAGCAGAATGGCAAATACCAGACCTTGCGAGAGCGTTAGCATCAATGCTCCGATCGCGGAGGCAGTGACCCCCGGTTATTGTTGAAGCGGGGTGGAGTCCCGAGGGGATCAGGCTCCGTTCGGATGTTCTTTCGCTTGTCACCGGAAAATGATCGCAGAACAGCCGAAAGGGTGCGCCTTCGACGTTGTGGAAGCGCCGGCTGGCGAAAACAAACGCAGCGCCGGCGCCGTAAGTCTCCTGCCCGACCTGGCCGTCCGAATACAGATCTTCCAGCGGAAACGACAGCTTTCGATCAATGCGCCCGTTGCGGACTTCAGTTGCAACGATCTCCGGCGGCAGCGCATCTGGGAAATAATACCACGCAGGTTCAGGGCGTACCGGCAATATTCAATGATCAGCTTCTGCACGGCAGAGTCCAGATCTGGTCCGCTGTCCTTCAGATAGCGCTCGAAAGCGGCGAAGCTATCGAACGCCTCGTACATCGCCATGTAGGGAGCATCATGAAGGCAGGTCACCCCGAGGAACCTTCGGTAGTGGTGGGCGTTCTTGATCTCCGATTCCCAAATCTGGCAATTGTGGAAGAAGCTTGCGAGGTAGACATAGCTCTGCCGCAAATAAAATTCGTCGTTGGTGATGCGACACAGGCGAAGGCAGGCTGCCGCGCCCCAGGCCGTCAGGTTCGCTTGATAGTTGAGTTCGAAGCGCATGCCCCGCGCGGCGTCGATCGCGTTACGCGCTTCGTCGAGGTAACGTTCTTCCCCCGAGAGCTCGTGCGCCTGCAACATGACGTAAGCGTAGATGCCCCCGACGTCCGTTTGCCCCAGCCCGTCATCGTTCCGTGCCTCTACGAGCACGTCGAAGCTGTCCACGGTCCCCGTGGCACGGAAATAGCTGTTCAACGCGGTCAGGTTTGGGAAATAGAGTACAGTCCCAAACGCGGGTTCATCAATGTGAAAATAACACAGTCCGGAGTTCAGCCCGCGCTGGGCGGCTTCCACCCCACCTTGGGCACCGACCGGGTCATCGGCGTTATCCAGGGGCTAAAGATCGCGCGGGTGAAATGGGATCAACAGGTCAGCGGCTGGAGGCAGCTCGGCCGTTGCCCGTAACACGCCAAGGTCGAGGGGGCTTTCGCGCAATGAGTTACCGTACCGGCCAGTCGCGCCGTCTGTGACAACGCGCAGGCGTTCGCCCGCCAGCGGACGTGTTTTGCGTGCGTTCTCCGGCCCGCCGGGACAGTGCGCCAAGCGCAGCGCAACGTCGCCTTTGCCCTGTCGGCGGATGGTCGCCCAAATAGCGTCCGAACCTGCGCAAATATCGACGTGACGGTCCCCCATGTCGAATGACCCCAGGCTGCGTATCCCCGCTGTCAGTTCGCCGCGCAGCGCAAGCACCGCTCCGCTTACAGACATTACTGGTTCGGCAATCCGCCTTTTCGTCATGGTTATCTCCTCTACTATTATGCTTGAACGTGTTTTTTCGTAACGTAGTGAGTGCAGGATTTTGGTTTGAGTCACGCGTTGGCGACCCTGCCTTCCCATATTCCATGGCATCTCTGACCAGCGGTACTGCCGCCAGGTCACCACAGCGCATTCAGAAACTGCTGAATCTATGCAATGTTGACTGTCGGATTATTCGACGATGCAAGCAAGGTGCGGAACATACCCTGGAGGAGCGCGACCGTCGGACCCACCGCGGGCCGAGCCGGAAGCTGCTGCTAAAAAAGTCACTGGGATCCTCCGTGCAGCCACGCGGCCTCGGCAATGCGGGTGGCGGCCGCGGCGCGGACCAACAGCGATGGCGACAGCCGTAACCGCGGGATCAGCAGCATCTGCTCCAGCGCCCAGCGCCCTATCCGATATAGTTGCTGATCCGCCATGCCGGGTGTTTCCCATTATGAACCATAGCGTTAAGGTAGGCACGCTTGTCATGACTGAACTTCACGACGTATTTTTTACGGCACTTTGTTTTACGGTCACGACTTGTCTCCGCCTCTCTCCGGGAGGAGCGAGTGCCAAGTTCACGACAAAATCAGTAACGGGGGCACTCGGGCGAGGCGCTTTTCGACCACAGCAAAAAGGAATGCGCTATGATCGGAAGTGATGATGCCGAAGCAACTGAGGTTACGGCCTTCTCGCGGCAAACCGTTGTCAACGGCGGAACCACGCTCTGATTTGTAATGCGAAGGACCCGCCACGGGTATTTCTCGTGCCTTTCCACCCCGCCGACCAGACGAGTTGGGAAGACGGCCGCTATCCGAGTCGCTGCCGGACCATCGTGCTGCCCTGCGATTCGTAGTTCGATATTTCAGCAAGCAATTGCCAGATCAACGCCGGCTGCAGCGGTAGGTCCGGATCGTTCAGGACCCGGTCTACCTCACCGAGCTTTCGACGATAGTCTTCGTCCGTCATGTTCTCGTCTCCATTCAACGCCATCGCGGGCGGGCTGACAGGTCGTGCAGCGATGTTTGGGACAAACCAATGGCCTGCGGTTTCCATCGGCTCCACAATCGCTCGGCTCCATCGGTTGTCGTTTATTGACATCCGGTGTCGGCCTGCGCCCTTTCTAGTCGACATTAGCTCCGCTCGTAACGTTCGGATTGTACTCAGGAGCTACAGAATCTCCATGGGCGGGCATGGAGCATGCCCATGTTACTAACGTGTCGAGAACAGCACTCCCAGGCGGCGGGGTTTCTTTTTTGAACGGGGCAAGGAAACGCAACGTGGTGAAATTCATCACGCTAATGATAACGGCAACGCTGCACAACGACCCCTGACCTACCATTGATGTCGACCTGCGGACAGGCGAACTTCTGCCGTTGCCACGTGGTGCCAGGCGATATCCAGCCGAGCGGTTCACGCGCGTTGAACAAATTCTTGGGCGGCGGTTAGGGCGTGAAGGCAGCCAGTGCGGCCTTGACTTGGGCCCATGCGGGCAGTGCCGGACCTTACATTCGGTGGGGTGCAAGCAGGTGCCGCTTCGACCCACTGACCAGCGTGGGCAAGACTCGTCCGAGCGCTGGGATGTCCAAGATGGTCGCCTGACCCGACCTGGAGTCGGTAGACGGTAGGCAGAACCCGGCGTTCTGGCTCGTGTCGGCAATGCCCGGACCTGGTTGCCGAGGGCCGTCCTTCATCCAATCTCGCCGAGATTGACGTCGTGGACCGAAGCGGATGCATGACGCTCACTCGTGATGCGGCTTGCAGGTTCCTCGTAACCCGGAGCATGACGGGGGTGGCTGCTGTCACCAGCGGCCACCCCCATGGCAGATCTCGGATCAGCGCATTGCGGCGAGGCGATCGCGCTCCTCGATATCGTCACGCTGGCTGCCGCCAAAGGCCGCGGCCGCGCACGCGACGAAGGCACCGATCAGCATTGCCAAAGCCGACAGGATGGCAGCGGCGGAGGCGGATTTGCGGGCGGCATCCGCCACTTCGCGTGCCCGGACCTCGGCCGCCTTGGCCTGCGTGATTGCCGCGTCCACGCGCTTTTGCGCCTCCTCCGGCGACAGGCCGGTGCGGGTGGCGATCATCGTCGCCAGATAAGCCTTGTCCGCGTCCGGCATCTGCCCGGTGCGCAGGCCGTTGACCAGGATACCGGCCGCTTCCACCCGGGCCTCGGCGCCCGTTGACGCGGCATCTGGCCGGCTGCCGCGGAACAGCGTGTCGATACCATACTGCTGGCTCTGCATTACCTGCGTGACCGCACTGCCGGCACCCTGGGCCGCTCCCTGAGCCGCGCCGGACGCGACGGTGGCCGCCGCCTGCGTTCCGGTGCCGATCGCCGATGACACCGCTGCCCCCACAATCAGCACGCCGATCACGGTGGCGACCGCCCAGGACAGGAACCCGTGCGCGGTGTCGCGGAACCACACTTCCTCGGTGTGGGTTGCCGTCCACTTCATCCGCATCCGACCCGTGAGATACCCGCCCAGCGCGGATGACAGCCATTGAATGACGATCAGGGCGATGCCCGCGGAGATCGTGAACCCCGTCGCCGATGCGCCCGCGTTGGCCCATGGCGAGATCGACGCGAGGCCGAGGCCGGCAGCCAGTGACAGCAGCACGACGGTCAGCGCAGCCGCGGCCGTGGCGCCGCCGAGAATCGCGCCCCAGGACATCGCCGAGGCCGACGACTCGTAGGTGCGGCCGGCGTTGATCCCATACACAGGATTGCCGGCCATTGTATTTGTGTCTGCCATGTCAGCGCCAGACCAACGCGAGGAGGATGATAATCGGGATCGGTATACCGATCAGCCAAAGCAGAATTCCGCGACCCATTATGGATCTCCTTTGTGTGAAGTACCCGGCGGCACATTGATGCCGCAGGAAATGCGTGGTGGATGGACCCGCTGGTCAGCGTGATCGCGCGATGCCCGCGGGCTTCTGCGCTTTGAGGCCCGAGCGCTCATCGGAGGGGTTGACCGGAGGTTTCGGCATGCCACCCCGCGGCAATCCAATCTGTAACGGGCCAACACGGTGCCGATCTATCGCCGTTGCAGCGTGCTCGGCGTCCGATATGCAAGGTTCGCGTTAACAAGCCGCACCCTCTCACTAATATTATTCCCGGGAAAGGTGGGGAAACTACTTCCGGGTATTTTCCACAGCTTGCTTGCATCGGCGAATAGTTGGACGGTCCATGGTGCGCGAACCCGAAGGTCTGGCTGCACAGCAGCGACTTGATCGCAGTCCGCCTGACGAACGACGCCGTGCATTAGAGGCACATGCTGTGTTCGGCCATGCCGGCCCGGCGGGGCAACCGCGCGGAGATAAACCCCAAAAAAGGATACCCAGCATGCGTTGCTTTCTCTTGGTCGGTGTTGCCCTGCCCCTGTTCGCCGCACCGGCGCTCAGCCAATCTACCACCACCCCTTCGGCCAATCAGCCGACCACGGCAATGCCGGCACCACCGCGCACCGCTCAGCCAACGCCCGCAATGCCCAGCCAGGCAGTCAGGTCGGATTCGATGGGGTCTGGTTCAACGACATCAACGATCCCGCCGACGACAACGGTCACCCCCGGCACGACCATGGGCGGCGTCCCCGGAGCAAACTCATTCACCGAGGACCAGGCACGCGCCCGGTTGATGGAGAAGGGCTACACCGCCGTCATGGACCTGAAGAAAGACAAGGACGGCGTGTGGCGCGGCAAGGCCACCAAGAACGCGAAGTCGGTCGCCGTCAGCGTCGACTACAAGGGCAATATTGCGGGCGGCTGAGAGCGCTTCTCCGTTTACCCCATAAATCGATAGGCAGGACATGACACAATCAATCACACGTCTTTATGACAACCGGACGCACGCACATCAAGCGATGCAGGCGCTGCGGACCGCTGGGCTGAACGAGGACCAGGTCAGCATCGTCGCCAATCGGAGCAGCGACACCATCAATGACCGGGACGAGGTCAGCGACGCCGGTGCGGGTGCTCTCACCGGCGCCGGGGTCGGTGGCGCTGTCGGTGCCGGCGCGGGACTTCTGGCCGGCGTTGGGCTGCTGGCCATCCCTGGTATTGGGCCGGTCGTGGCCGCGGGGTGGCTCACGGCGACCGCCCTTGGTGCCGTTGCCGGCGCGGCGACTGGCACCGCGGCGGGCGGCCTGGTCGGCTCGCTGACGGGCGATGGCATCTCCGAGCCGGATGCCAATGTTTACGCGGAAGGCATCCGCCGTGGTGGTTCTATGGTCACGGCGCGCGTGCCAGACGAGCGCGAGGTTGAGGTGACCCGTATCCTCGACAGCTACCCGTCGGTCGACCCAACCGCCCGCGGCGCGGAGTATCGCAAAGATGGCTGGGAGCGCTTCGACAATACCGCCGGCCCCTATGCGCCG
>CAMDRB010000082.1 GCA_945906455.1 Caenispirillum bisanense | reverse complement strand
AGGCGAGCCGCGTGATCGCTCGTTGTCGGATATCCATTGAAAGGGGTCTTGCCATGACTGCTGGCCTCCAAACCCAGCAGTCAGCTTGAATCACAATTCAAGCATTCAGGGAATCCCCAGATTCAGTCAAACCGCAACACGCTCTAGCATCGGCATCGCCGCGATCGTGATTTTAGCTTTGCTGCTGCCCTGCGAGGCTTGCCGGCTCCGCCGGAAGCGTATGCGCAAGGCCTATGGGCGCTGGCAGGAAACTCGCGAAAAGTAGCCGCGGTTAGTTGATCAGCCCCTGAATCGGAACGAGAATCGGATCGAGCATCTGAAGGGCGTAGACTTTCATGACGGGCCATTGGGCGTAGGGCCAGATGAAAGCCCTGACGATGCCCTCGCCCATGGGGACGTTGCTGTAAAGGTCCCGGACAAAGAACAAGACTCCGACAATGCAGTAGAACGCCTGCAGCAGCGCGAATTTACCCATCGCTGATCACCCGCCTGATCCTCAATGCCGCCATCATGGCCTAGGGCTTCTTAAGCAGATCGCTCATGTGATTCTTGAGTGGCGCGATTTGATAGGCCGGCACCTGGAAGACATAGCCATTGGTCCGCTGGTTCATCTCACCCATGATTTTGTTCCAATCGGTGCTGACATCGACCATCTTGGCTTCGCCGGGATTGACTGCTCCGCCGCCCGAAGCGGCCGCTTTGATTCTGATCCACTCCTGCCCGTCGATTTCGGCCAGATCCAGCGTAACCTGGAATCCGACGAGGCCTTCGATAAAGGCCGATATGGTTTTTTCCTTGGGGAAAGGTTTGTCGGCGGCCGGCGCCAAATCGTCCAACGCCATGCCGGTCAACATGCGGCCGTATTCGTCGGCGGCGGATGCGCTCGCCGGCTGTATGCCCTTGGGCGGATTTTCGATGGTCAGGTTTGGCGTTTCCGGCGACTGACGGCTCACCACGATCTTCTCGCCGTTTGGATGCGTCACGGTAACGCGCTTGATCAGAGATGAGCTGATATCGGCAATTCCCCGTTCGAGCCATTGATCGCTGGTTGTTTCGGCGGTAACGCCGCCGCTCGCCAGCCATGCCTGCGGGTCTCCAGGCAAGCGAAGATAGGTGTTATCGCTGCGCGTACCCATGCTGTACTGCTGCCTGCCGAGGATGACATTGGCAAGTTCCTTACCCCCGGCGTCGATCAGTACGACCTGACGGCTTCTAGAGTTCTTTGCCGTGGGGTCCTCGACTTCCAGCCTAGCATAGCGGTCGCTGAGTTTAGTTTTGCCTTCAATCTTGGTCATGCGCGCGAGGCTGACGATCAGGCCGGTCACTTTTTCGCTGCTTGCCGGATAATTAAATCGCTCGCGCACGCGCCAGGTGTTTCCGTCCCGATCCAGCGAAATGGTCGCGTCGCCTTGGCGGATCACCACGGTCTTCAAGGCCTGCTCGTCCCGCAACAAATTCGGGAAAAGCGCTTCGCCCTGCTGATCGGAGGATTCGAACCGCGGCTGCCCAAGTATCGCGACTACGGCGAGAGCTAATCCAATCGCCGTAGCGGCGCAGAGGCCTGTAAACGACTTGATGTTCATGTGTTACTCACTCTCTTTGCGCTCATGCATCCCCAGCGCGGTGGCGACGGCGGCGGTGGCGCACAACTGCCGCGGCTATCAATATCAAGCCGAAAGCCAGCGGCACGCCACCGATATTGGCAAATGTAATCGCGCGTTGTAGTCGATCGATATTTTCCCGCAAAGCCCGCTGCACGTCGCGCAACTCGCGGCGCGTCGCGAGAATGTCACCGCGATAACTTTCAATAGTCTTCTTGTCCTGCTCGCTGAGCACGGCGGCGCCGCTGCCGTCTCGCTTCACTTGCATGTCGTCGACTTTCTTCTGCAATTCTTCCAGGCGACTGGTCAGGCTTTGTTCCTTGGCGCGGTATTGCATTTCGGCGTCGCGCCGAATGTCTTCCACCAGCGTGAATGGGTGGCTTTGCACGGTATGGCCGCGCAGCGACGATAGCGCCGGGGCGCCTGTTAGATTCTCCAGCGCATTACTCACAAAACTGCCGTTGTCGGATGTCGGAACCATCACCTGCTGGCCCATCAGGTTGTTGGCTTCAACCCAGAAACGGTCGGCGAGCATGTCAGAATCGGCGACGACTACGACTTGAATTGGCTGCTTGGATTCCTTCAACGTGCCTGCCACCTCGGGAAAGGCGCTTTTGGCCGGGCCGGTAATGCGCGCCGCTACGATTTCGCGTTTTCCCTGGGGTTGGAACTCGCGGAAGAGGCGGACGATGTCCGGCATGCCGACAAAGTGGTCGACATCGATCCGCATGGAGCGAGGGCCGGTCACGATCAGAGGCGTGATGGTCGTGCCGGCGCCTTCGACGGCATCCAAGGCACCCGCGGTCCCGAAATTGACCTGTTTTAGGTCGCCGGTGACGGCATCATCGACGTCCAGATTATCCCCCTGCAGACGGATCCAGGCGACATAATCACTAATGATCGGTCGGCCGTCGATGGCCAGATTGACGCGGATCGCCGCATCAGCGTCGCCGACGACTTTGCCCTCTGCGAGACTTACGCCCCATGCCGCCATCAGCTTCTTCATGCCGTCGATGTTGCCCGGCGTACGCTTTTCCGTAGAGCCCATATTCGCGAGCGTACTGTTGGTTTCAGCATTGGGATCGACGAAAGCGAGCACCTTGCCGCCGCCGAGAACAAACTGATCAATTGCGAGTTGGGTTTGCTGCGATAGGTTCTCGGGCTGCGCCAACAACAGCAAGTCGATATCCGCCGGAATCTGCGGAACATCGGCGGCCAATGTCTGAACCGTGAAAAACTCCCTGATTTGCTGCATGATCGCCCAGGGCGGCGCGGGATTCTCGGGGGGGGCCGCCTGCATCTGCTGCATGTTCGGGGTGCTGCCCTCGATTTTCAACGACGTGATCATGCCGATTTTTGGCTGGGTCGGGCGCGCTAGCGTGTAGATCAGTTTCGCTAAGTCATATTCCAGAAAGCGTTCACGTTCGATCGAGAAGAACGGGATGACCTGCTGGTCGTCAGTGGAATTCGTGGCCGCCAGACCGAAATAGCCGACCTCGCCACTCTGACTGAGCGGTAGGCCCTGCATCCCGAAGCCAACGGCGCGATCCTCGACGTCAGAGAACGGCGAGGGATTGTAGAGCTCCAGCTTAATATTGCCTTTTGCCAGCTTTGCGTACTGCTGCAAGAGGTCGCGCACGCGCTGGTAATAGACCGAGTGCCGCGGACTCAACTGACCGACGGCTTCGGAATAATACAGGCGCACGATGATCGGCTCGTTGATACTCTCAAATATCGGGCTGAGTTGAGCCGATGTCGTGTACGACGAGGATTCAGTGAAATCGGCGCGCAAATTGCCGAACCAAATGTTGGCGACAATGTTAACCGCAACGAATAGTGCGGCTCCGACGGCGACGGCTATGAGTGATAGCCTGGTTGTATCGATGTGCTTGAACATGCCGTTCTCCCTAACCCGCCTTCTTGGCGTCCACGAAAAGCACCGTGGCGAATAACCAGAAAGTGGTGATCGAAGTCAGAAACACGATATCGCGCAGTTCGACCACACCGCGTGTCAACGACTGGAAACGAGACAGGAAACTAAACGATGCGATGGTCTCAACCAGGGCGACCGGTGCCCAGTCTCGAAATGCGCCGAGCACCAGGTCGATACCGCTCATCGTAAACAGGAAGCACACGAGGGATCCGGCGATGAAGGCGATGATTTGGTTGCGCGTCAGCGCCGACATGCAGATGCCAATCGCGAGATACGCGCCCGCCATCAAAAAGCTTCCGAGGTAGCCAATCGCGATCGCGCCATTGTCAGGCTCGCCAAGAATATTTACGGTCACCCACATAGGCGTGGTCAGGGCCAGCGCGATGCCGCAGAACAGCCAGGCAGCGATGAACTTTCCAAGCACGGCTTGGGTCGTGGTAACCGGAAGCGTCAAAAGCTGCTCAATCGTGCCGGATTTGCGTTCTTCGGCCCACAGCCGCATCGAAACCGCCGGGACCAGAAGCAGATAGAGCCACGGATGATAGGCGAAAAACCCGTCCAGACTGGCTTGATCCCGGTCGAAGAACCGCCCGACATAAAATGTCAGCGCTCCCGTCAATCCCACAAAGATGGCGATAAACACGAAGGCCACGGGCGTGGAAAAGTAGGCCGCCAACTCGCGTTTGGTGATGATCCGAATGTAACGCATGAAACTATCCTTGGTGAGACCGTCTTGATCCGAGCCGGCTTAAAAAAATCCCGGCTCAGGCGGCGACTTGAGAGACGCCCCCCGTCGTAATAAGGCGGAATGCGTCATCGAGATCGCCACCATCCTGAAAGATTTCGATGGCGGGAATATTCTGTGCGCGCACGGCCGCGGCGATTTCTTCAACCTGAATGCCACCGGCTTTAGGTGTCAGTCGCAGTCTGATGCGGCCTTTTTCCCCCGGAGTTTCGAAGACGGCCGCCACGGCCGGAAGGTTTCTCAGGAAGGCGGCGGCATGCGCGGCGGCCGCGGCCGGCAAAATAATGCTGACGGCCGTATGATCGGGCAGGCGCGCAAGCAGGTCCGCGGCCGTCCCGTCGGCCAGCACTTTGCCCCGCCCGATGATAACGGCGCGCGTGCAAACAGCTTCAACCTCTTCGAGAATATGGGTCGAAATTATGATCACTTTTTCCGCCGCCATTTCGGCGATCAGACCGCGTACTTGATGTTTCTGATTGGGATCGAGCCCGTCGGTGGGTTCATCAAGGAGCAGGACCGGTGGATCATGCAAGATACTCTGGGCGAGGCCGACGCGGCGGCGATAGCCCTTCGACAATACTTCGATCGGCCGCGCCAGGACGTCGCGAAGATCCAGGCGCTCTGCGACCCGGGCGACGCGCGCATCGCGCTCGGCGCCGGAATACCCCCTGATCTCGGCAATGAACTTCAGAAACGCGCTCACGGTCATGTCGTCGTACGACGGCGACCCTTCCGGCATATAGCCAATCAGACGCTTGACCGCCGTCGGCGCCGAGACGACATCATGACCGCAGATCCGCGCGGTCCCGGTCGTCGGCGTCAGAAAGCCCGAAACCATGCGCATGGTCGTGGTCTTGCCGGCGCCATTCGGTCCTAAGAACCCAAGGACCTCGCCTTTCGTCACCGTAAGATTGATGTCGTCGACGGCGCAAAAATCTCCGAACGACTTAGAAAGGTGGTCGAACTCCACCATGACCGTCATGTCTAGCTCCCCTTCCCCACGTCAGCGCCGAAAACGCTCGGCAAACCCCAAGGCCGGCGTCCTCGGCGGGCCGAACGTTAGGCTGCCGCGTGCGACGGCGCAAGTCCGCACAAATGGTAAAAAATGCAGGAATTACAATATTGTAATAGAATCTAAAGGCGGGAGCGGAATGCCAGCTAGCCCGCCATTTCCTTTTGACTCGGCATCGCCGGCGTGCGGCGGTCGAGGCCCGGAGCCCCTTCAACCTGCGCAAGCACCGCGCCGGCGATCTCAGCCAGAGTCTGAGCGGCGGCCGCGCCCGCCGCGCGGCGCTCCGGCGAACCCGATTCGATCTGACTTTGGATGTAGCGGGCCTGCTCGTTCATCTCGCGAGCCGCGTCCAGGATAGTGCGCCCTTTCGGCCGGTAGGTATCGTGCACCACGCGCATGCTGTTGCTCAGCATCTGAAGCAGCATGCGAACCAAAGCATCGCTGGCGGCGAGCTTTCCCTCGATCATGTCCTTGGCGACAAGCGACAGCGTACAATCTTCAAGCGCCATCGCTGAATTCCGGCGGGGGCGGCCGTCAATAATCGCCATTTCGCCAAAGAGCTCGCCGGCCTTTACACGCGCGATCGGCTGCCGTTTGCCGTCGACCTCCCTGAAGATCGCGATCGCACCGTTGTTCAAGATGTAGGCCGATGTAGCCGGATCGCCTTGCCTGAACAGGAACTGGCCCTTGGCGAGCGGCAAAATTTCGATGACCTGTTCGTCCACCGGCTCGACCGGCGGTTCGAAGGGTGAACGTTGAATTTCCTGGGTCTCGGTAAAGTCGGCCCGCTCCCGCTGTTGGTAAGTCTCAGCTGCCTGGCGGTTCTCTTCGACCAGTTTTTCAGGAGCGGTCCCGGGCTTCACGGCTGAGACCACGGCCCGCGAAAGTTTCTCGATAAGTCCGATATCCTTTTCGGTTGGGGTCATATACCGATCAGCGATGCTGGCTACGTCGCTGGAAAGCGAACCACACAGCACGGACAACTGCAGATCCTCAAGTCGCTCAGCGGTTTTTGCGGCATCCTTCAGGACACCCACCAACGCTCTTAGCTTTACTTCGACGTCGGGCGTGATGGTGTTGTTCTTGTACGCCTCTAGGACGAGCTTGCACACGAAGCCCATGCGTAAGCCATGGCTGTCGAGGCGAGCTTGCAGCACGTCGTCCATGGCCCCATCGACCGCCTGCTGAATATCGCCAGCCTCCACTTCCTTGCCGGATACCTTATCGAGCATGGTGTTGAGGACGTTGATCCGGCGGATGGCCGATGGCCGATTCTTGGGGCGACGGTCGGGTCCCAGATAGTCGCTGGTCACTACGAAAGCTGCGCGGTTCATCATGAGCCGCTTCAGCCGTTGAAGCAGCTGCTCCTCCTTCACTGGTTTAATAATGATGTCATCGGCACCGGCCTGCATTGCCAGTTTAACGGCGTCGACATGGGCCGGAGCGACCAGCGTCGTGATGAGCACGAAAGGATTGCTGCCGGCCTTATTATGGCGGACATCGCGGATAAACTCGAAGACCTTGGGATCTAGATCGTCCGCCACCATGATCAAATCAGGCGACATCTGCCCGATCAAATCCACGATGATTGGCAGCTCGGAGTGCGCGCTCACCCGTTTAACGCCAGCTTTATTGAGCATTCTAACTAACTCAAGACGCGTCGGTTCGTCGGGTTCGCCGATGAATGCGACCACTTTTTCCATGGCTTGGAGGTCAAATTCACTCATGCACGCTCGACCACCCGAAAGATTAACCCCATCGCTCGCAGCGAATTCCACTCGAGAAGCCGCGCTCTTGGCGTGCAGTCTAACGTCTACGCTCTCAAACAACTTAGCTCAATTTTGCAAATAAACTTTTCGCTGAGTGCGGCGGGTTGAGCGTAGAGACTTCCGGATCATGCCGAATCGTGAGATGATGTCCACGCGAAAAAGTTGTAAACGACGGGTCAACGAAGACGCTGGCCACCTATTAATTCAAGGCAAGAGGCGCGGAATCCCGCGCCTCGGCCCTGGTAAGCCTGACAAGATCAGGGAGATTTGAGGTTGTGAAGTGAGTACGGGCAGGCATGCGGTCGCGGTGAAGTCCGCATTGGGCTCACACCAGCCGACGGGCATGGCCGCAGCGGTGCGGCGCTCGATTCTCAAGTTGCGCCGTATATTTGGCAGTGACACTCCCGAGGACACGGCGGAGGCCAAGGAGGCTGTGGGCCATTTCTTTAGTGAGATGCTGTCGGTTGCGGCTCGCACCTATCCCGCGTGGAATAAAATCCTCATCGATGGGCTATCCGAATACGAGCTCAATTACGACGAACGGCGCGCCTTGCTCGAAATCCATCCGATTGATGATTATTATTTCGCCGGCGTCGTGGCTCTCGATGCCGCCCGCATTCGCGGCCTTTATCCTCCCGCCGAGGCCGCCGAACTGCTCGGCGAGATCGGCGATCAGGTGGATGCCGCGGCCGGTCGCCAAGACCGGGTCGTATCCGATCTCGTGTTTACGATGCTCGGGCGCATTGACCTGGCTACCGGTATCGACCTTATGAAGACGTCGCACGACAAGGTGGTTAAGACCATCCTCCAGCAAATCGGCCTCGACAAAATCGACGCTACGCGCGGGCTGATGCACGACAAAGCCTTCCGCCACCTTTTAGGCGAGCCGTTGGCGGTCGGAGTTCCGCAATGGTGGAAGGCTTTTCAGTCGAAGTTCAGCCTCTATTGGGAAGAGCCCGAGGAGATGGACGACGAAGAAATCGATTTGGCGCTTCAAACCTTGGCCGCCGCTGCTGCGCCAAGTCCCGTCCGCCGTCGCGTGCGACGCAGGGCGGCGTCTTTCCTCAATGGGGCCTAAATGGCGCCCGATCGGCGACCGGATCGCTGAGATTTAGGCCCGCGGCAGCTTAATCCCGCGCGTTCCGGCCGCAGCCCGTTGCGATTTTGGCCAAGCCAGGATATCTCATGGACGCGGCGTCCACCGGCCGCACTTCCTGTAAGTGAATATCCGGGGGAACCTGAGTACAATTGGGCTCAACCGCTCAAAGTCCGGCAGAGGAAGTCCAGAATGCGATTCGGCGTGTCGATTGCTTTAGCCATTTCAGTGGTCATCGGCTGGGGCGCTCTCGCGGGCCAGGCGAATTACGTTTCGCAGAAGGGTAGCTGGATCAGGAATAAGGCCGAAAGCAAAATACCGCCTGATTCGTTTATACCCGTCGATGCGCCCCTGGTGGTAACGCAAGATGACGGAAGCGCCCTCAAGTTCGTGGTTTACGCCATGACTCCGACCGGCTTCCAGCCCGGCATAACCTTTGAAGGCGCCTACGACGGCAAGCCCTATGCCTACGGCACGGATGCGACGCGGTCTTTCATGCACGTCTCGCCCACCAGCTACCGGACCGACTGGAAATCGTCCGATGGCTCTTCGTCGACGGAGTTCGTGAACTTTATCGCCGGCAACTCCAAGATGAGATTTGAGGGTAAGCGAACCGATAAGGCGGGGAAAACCTTCGACTACGTGGAGGTTTGGGACCGACTGCAGTAATATTTGTCGGGCGGACACTTAGATCGGCATTGCGTTACAGCGACGCTACCCTCAATCGGACTTAGGGGGAGCAGTGGAGGCTTAGATGAAGGTTCTTCCGACGGTACTCGCCCTCATAGGAATCTTGGCCGGAACGCACGCGTCGGCGCAATTTTCGCCAGACAAGTCGGTCGAGATAAAAAACGCCTGGGCCAGGATCGCGCCGACCGAAGCCGGGACGGTCAGCGTGTTTTTTGAAGTCTTCAGTCACCGCGACAGCGCCGATACGCTGATCTCGGCCTCGAGCCCGGCCGCTGAAAAGGTCACGCTCCGGCGCGGAACGTGGAAGGGCTTGAGTTTCTCGAACGAGCCGACGTCCAGGATCGAAATTGGAGCCCACAAGCGCCTGACCTTCAGGCCCGGCACCTATGAGGTCACCGTGACCAACTTTACGGCGCCGCTCGAAGTCGGGATGAACCTCCCGATAACGCTGGTTTTTAGAGATGCGGGGCAACTAAATATCCAAATTGCCGTCGGCAATCAGCTGCTCGGCAATCGGACCAAGAAGTAGCCGGGTACGGCCACCAATAGCCCGTTTCTACGCGAGCGAATCGCGCGTTTTCTGGATCACACGCAGGATGAGGCCGGCGACGCGTTGGTCCGCTGGCGGCGTTAACCCCTTCAATTGCGATTCCAACGCACTGAGTGCCGCATGCTTGGCCTTTAGCGGCCGGGTACCCAGATAGGCGCCAAGCCATGTCGAAACGGCACGCGGGTCCGGCCTGTCTCTGGCCACGCCGAGAATCATCTGTACGGGGTCGGCCATAACAGCCTCTCGATATAAGCGAATCCGTATTTAATCATGTGCAGCCTAAGCCGGGAAGGCAAACCAAGGCTCAGAACCGTCTGCTTGACCGGGCGGAATACGGCGAATATGGTGCGCCCTCGCCGCAAGGGTATTCGCCTCGTACGTCCACAGCGCAGGCACCTGAAACGTTCGGGATACCAAGGTGGGGCCCGTAGCTCAGTGGTAGAGCATCTGACTTTTAATCAGGGGGTCGCTGGTCCGATTCCAGCCGGGCTCACCAACCTTTTCAATGACTTAGGTGGAATTTAGGCCTCGTAATTATGAGGCAATATTCTTTTGTGCACCCGCTGTGCACCCGGTAGGCGCTACTTCGCCGCGATGGGCCAGCCGCATTGCTCGCCGCCCCAGCTCCCCCGTCGCCTACCACCAAAACACCAACCCCCAACTGACAAAACCGCCAGAACCCCTTTTGTCAGTTCTGTCAGTCCGTCCTGGGCCAGTTCCGGTGCGCGATTGCCCCCCCCCAGGCACTTCGCCCCAGCGACCCGGTCCTGTGTGTTTAGCTTCACGCAGCCGCGCCCGAGTGCGCCAAAGTTTTCCAAAATTCCGGATTAGCGCCCAGAGCTATCATTGGGTCGCGGCATTGATATCAATGGCGGAGGCCCGAAAGCAAAAGGCCCCGGCGATGTGACGGGGCCTTTTGCTTTAGGTATTACTCCGCACCAGCTGCAGGCGCTGACGCCGTACACGTATTCTTAAAAAAAAGTCGGACGAGCGATCAGATTCAAGCTTCAGCCAACGAAAAACCGTCGAGCCTCTCAGCTCGCCGGTTCTTCGCAGCTAAAAGGTGTAATTATTTTGGCATCACGACGGTATCAATGACGTGAACCACACCGTTATCGGCAACGATGTCAGCGGTCGTGACTGTTGCATTGTTGACCATCACCCCCTTGGTGGCGTTGATCATCAGGTTTTGGCCGTTGACCGTTTTGGGTTCAGATTTCTTGCCCGCAATATCAGCGGCCATCACTTTGCCTGACACAACATGGTAGGTGAGGATGCTAGCCAGCTTGGCTTTGTTTTCGGGCTTCAAAAGGTCTTCAACCGTGCCCTTGGGCAGTTTTGCAAACGCCGCATCAGTTGGCGCGAAAACGGTAAACGGACCTGGGCTCGAGAGTGTTTCAGCGAGGCCAGCAGCTTTAATGGCAGTAACCAGGGTGTTAAACGTGCCAGCGCCGACAGCAGTCTCAACGATGTTTTTGGCCTGTGCTGTCCCTGCAACAAACAAAGCGGCCGCGAGCGCAATTCCGGTGGTCACACTACGAATCATGGGGCATAGCCTTTTCAAAAAAAGAGAGGGATGAAGCCCCTCAGCCAGCAGGGGATTGCTGGCTGAGGGGCTTAGTTGGCGCGTAGCCGGGATCCTCGGGGAGGGTTCGGGAAAACCGACTACATAGTCTTTCTAGCCAGGACGACGGGCGACTTATAGATGTCCAAAGGGACAGGTTTTTTGCGTCCTCGTGTGTAAGCGCCGGAGCAATAATCCCTCACTAAAGCGGCCATCACCTACCCAGACCCGTCTTCTTCTCAATCATCGCCATCAACTCCCCGTCGCTCATCTCGGGCATAGCGCGTCTCAAGCCGCCGCCTTCCGCGGTCGCCCCGGCTTCCGAATGCGCGCACCATCCGGCGGCTCCATTTCTCCTGCCACATAACAATCGGCCATTAGCGCGGCTCCGGCAGCAGCGGCAGCAACGCCCCACCTTGCGCAGCCTAAGTGCACTGCGGTGTAAATAATAAATGGGGGCTTTGCTCAGTTTCAGTGCTGAGGCTTTACATGTACGGATATTTAATCCCGTGCATTGGGCCTCATAGCCTCTATAGTCCCTACGCAAAGCAGGGTCATTTGACCTGCTCTTTAAAGAGGTACACTCCATGCGCAATTCGTCTCTATTTTTAGTGGCTGGGCTTTTGTTGAGTGGCTTTGGCGTAGGAGCTGCCCAGGCCCAGTCCGCGGGCGCCACTGACAAGGGCTACTTCGGCGATTGGAAAATGAACCCAGCAAAGTCTAGCGTTTCTGCAGGTGGCCCGCCGCTTAATATTTCAGGAACACGGCACCATGAAGACCTCGGGAATGGATTTATGCTTGTTCAATTGAAAAACGTTAACGCCAATGGCGAAAGCACATTTACCAGCTACGTCTTCAAAGCAGATGGCAAACAATACCCTAGTGCGGCACAGAAGCAGACTGCGCCAGTTACAGTTTCGTTTACGATTGTCGACCCCTAT
>CAMDRB010000081.1 GCA_945906455.1 Caenispirillum bisanense | reverse complement strand
GCATGCCATGCGAAAGGCCATGGGCCGCAGCGTCGATGAAGTTCACGATGCGCTCGCAACGACGCTCGGCACCATCACTCCAACCGAGTGCTCAAATTACTTCCGGGAGGCCGGCTATAGTTCTATCTAAACGCAACGCGCTCTAGAGCATCGCGCCGAAAAGTGGACTTCCGGTTTTCGGAGAAAGCGATGCTCAAACAAATAGTTAGAGCGAGCAGCACGATTCGGAATAATCGCTGCTCGCCCTAGAGAATTTTTTAGCGTCCGGTAATCTTTTTCGACTTCGCCGGCGCAACGCTGAATGCCGGCACAGCGTCAATGAAAAAGGCTGTCGAGATATCTTGATTCTCGCCGGTCTTCGGATCGGGATTGGCATCGGCCGACTTTCTCAGATTGTAATATACGCCGACCCAATCGGATCCCATGTTCGCCTGATTGCCGGCGCTCAGCGCATCTTTCCACGGCTGATATCCACCGACGACGCCGCGGAGCGTTCCGTCGGGCTTGATCTGAAGGCGAAGCCGAGCCTGGCGCAACAGGAGCGTCGGATAGGCCATCTCTTCGCCGAAAATGGCAACGAGATCGCCGGGTTCCTTGAAGGATATAATATTGTCCTTCATCTGCGCGGCAAACTCGTGATGGTTGCGCGGATCCGAATTTATCCTGAAAGTCATGTCCCGCAGCACTTCCGATTGGGCATCGCGCTCGACATGCTCAACGGCCATGTCGAAGGTTACGGTAACGTCGCCGTCCTTGCTCAGATCCTCGCCCGACAAGCTAATCAGCCAGGCCGGCATTCCGCCTTGAAGAATCGACCACGCCGACAAATAAGCACCCGGCGTGATTTTTTCGTCACCGCGGAATACGGTAAAACAGCCGGTCGCGCGGAAATACTGATTGTCGACGCCCTTCTCGTGGGTAAGCGGATCCTCAAAGGCGTTCGGCTGGTCAGGGCCTTTGCCGTCGAGATCGAAGCCGATCCCAATTTTGCCGTCGAGCGTATTGAGATTTGGATCAGGGGTCGCCGCCGGATTGACCCAAACGTTAACCGGCTTGCCGTTGATCTTGGCGCGCCAGACGACGGCTCTGCCCCACTGGCTGTTAAAGCCGCCGAACATCGTCGTATCTTGGCCCTCGGCTAATTTGTCGAGTGCCTCTTTGGTGTAGCCGACGGCCAACAATTCCCGCATGTATTGTTCGCCGACAGGGATATTGATGCCCTTAGAGCAGTCGCCTTCCACATTGTAGGAAGCCGGTGCGAACATACTGACGACAAAATTGCGCGTTTCGGCAGCGGTCGCGGGCAGCGCCGCTGCCACCCCTGAAATGCCGAGTGTTGCAAGACCGGCCATAAGGCGACCACAGACGCTCATATCATCTCCTCCTTGTTCGCACGGGCGATCGCCCGGCCGTGACGCTGTCCCGTACAGGATAATTTAGACTGATTCCGAATTCGCGCTGCTTTCTCTAGAAGCCGGCAACGCCCCAATTAAAGCCCGGCTTGTAGAGAGCGGGGTACCCTGCGTCGTTTTCAACGTTGGGGTCGTCGCGCAAAGTTATGTCGTATGTCAGGTCGCCGTTGTTGTCGCCGGGAACCTTGTCGCCGACATAGGTGTAAAGCGCATAATCCTTGTAGGTCCACTGCTTACGCCCGTCGGCCAATACCGCCAGACCCCAATACCCGCTCGGTTGGGCATTCTGGGGCGCGAGATGCGGCTTCCACATCCGCGCGCACACTTCATGGCAGGCAACATCTCTAATCAGGCGACCGACGCGCGGCCGGTAAGGGCGATTGTGCGCGAACTGCGTGGAGGCGGGATTGAAGGCATTAAGATCGCGGCGGTAAAGGGTCATGCCCTTGGCGGTCGTAAGCAGGCGGCCTTCGCGGCTGTCGTCGCGATAGGCAACGTTCGCCGGCATAAAATAGCTTTTGACCAGACCCAACTGCCAGCGCTTGTCGACGCCCTGTCCGTGAACGTCGCCGGTTATCCGGTCGGCTTCGAATGTATACAGCGGTTGACCCTTATAGGCCCACTGGCGAATGCCATCCCCGCGATCGACCACGGTCCAGTCGGGTATCGCGGCGCTCGCAAGTTCCGGAGCGCGAACCGGCGTGAAGTCTGGGCATTCCACAAACGCGGCCTTACAGGCTCGGGCGTCCTTCGAAATATCGCCGGCGTAGAAATAAACAACCTTCTCGTGCACACGGCTACGCACATCTACAATCACAACGCCTTTCGCATCGGTAACTTCTTTAACCTCAAACCCGAACGGGGCGGCCAAGTCGAGCGTTGATCTTCCCCCGGTCGTCAACTTGTGAATACGCCAACCTTTGGGGAAAGTGGCCTTCAGCGCCTTTCCAGCATGCCCCCTGAGGCCGGATTTCCCGTCAAGATCGGGATCGGCGCCGAATCCCAAAACGTCGCCGCCAGTTTTGTCGTCCTTATGGAGGTAGAGCGGTTTGCCATCGTGTGCCCATTGTTTACGACCATCTTCACGCTTGATGATCGTCCAGCCGGGCACGGTCTTGGCACTCGAAAGGGGCGTCGCGGGAAGCCAAGTTATTGCACAGTCACCGATGCAATTTGACTTCCCGGCGGTGTCCTCATCGGAGGTATAAAGCGACAACCCCTTTTCGTTGCTGAATACGACTTCAGGGTAGGGACGCGGCGCGGGGTCAACTCTTTGCGGGCCATAGCCCTGAGGCCCACCTAACGGCTGGAAGGTGATTCCGAATGGGGTTGCCACGGGAGCGACATCGGCAGCTTGCGCCGCTCCCGTACCCATTACAGCAACTGCGAGCAAGCAGACCGACGTCCTAAAGTTCATGGCTACACTTCTTTTGTTTAGGTTTACCGACCAGCCCAATCGCTTGTTTAGGCCAAGATTTCCGTGAACGGCTTGGAGGTCATATTCGACTCCGTGCCCCAAGTGCTCACGGGCACGCCCATCACGTGTTGCGCGGTCAAGCCCACGCGCGCGACGGTCTGGCCAGAGGCGGGGACGTGCAGACCCGTTTTGACGCGGCCGCCGGCTCCGCCCACCAGGAACATCGGCATGTTTTCCTGAGAGTGGATTTGTGCCCGGCCGACGTCGGTGCTGTACATGATAAGGCTGCGATCGAGGAGGGTCTGATCGCCGATCTTGAAGCTATCAAGGGTCATGAAGTATTCGGCCATTGCGGCTGCAATCTGAGTCATGAACCAGGCGACCTGCGGCTGATACCCCAAGACCGGATCGGTTGCCTCTTCATGGGTCGAGACATGGTAGGTCATCGACAAGCCCTGACGACGAAGCGGTGAACCGCCGCCGCCGCCTGAGAACATCATGTTGACGACGCGCGTCTGATCGCAGGACATGGCATGCGCCACGAGGCGTGCGAAGAGCCGGTGATCGCGTTGCGTATCGGTGATCAGCGTGCCGTGAGTAGCGGGATCTTCTTCGCCTTCGGTATGCGGCACCGAACACCCGACGATCGGCTGTGGCTTCTCCAAACGGAGGGTGAGCTGCTGCTCGAGGCCGCGCAACGACGTGAAGTATTCGTCGAGGCGGGCTTGGTCGGAAGCGCCCAACCGCCCATTCAGGGCAGCGCGACGCTCAGAGATAGCCGACAGAACGCTCTGGCGTGCCATCACCGCTGGATCTGGCGTAAAGTCGGCGGAGTTCGGATCCCGAAACTCCGGCCCGAAGAGCCGCTTGTAAAACGCGAGCGGCGAAGGCTCGGACGGATTGCGCGATGTTGCGTTGCGCGCGCTCTGACTGCCATCTGAGCCGTCGCAAGAGACTTCAAGCGACCGGAAGCGCGTTGTCGTACCCACCGAGTCAGCAATGATCGTATCCACCGTCGGCATGGAGACGCCGGCCTTGGGGTGGCCGCCGCTTAGGCAGGCCGCGGGTCCGCTACCGTGGGGATTCAGCGGGTTGGAGTCCATGAAGGCCCGTAAGCCGCTAAAAATTGTGACCTTATGCTTGATCGGGTCGAGCGGCTTGAGGAATAGGTTGTTCTCATAATTCGCGCCTATGCCCTTTGGCTCCCAGTAGCCGGGCGTAAATCCAAGGCCTTGGGACCAGGTGCCGAAGTACACAGGAAGATCCCGGCCGTCGGCCAGAGCTGTTCCGTTGGAATTCAAGAAGCAATCGAGGAACGGCAGTCCGACGGTCACGGCGGTTCCGCCCAGCATTCCTCGTAGAACATTTCTCCGGCTATGAGGCGCTAACATATTGAACTCCTATTTCCACTAAGTTGAATTTCTTCAGTTATAGTTGCAACTAGACTAATTACTACTTGCGGCTGTCTTGACGGGCAATTTCTGAGGTTCCGCGGTGCGGAAAAACTCCGGACTGGTCGCTATTCTGCGAAACAACTCAGGCAGCCGGTATTGATCGTCGGCGAACGACTTATTAAGCGCAGTGTGCCACGGTTTCTCGCCGTCAGCAATTTCCCGGCCAAGGGCGTAGGAAACCGCGCGGGTGACCAGGCAGTCGGTGGCGCCCGGGTCGTCGTGAAGCACTTTGCCCAGCTCGAGAGGGTTAGAAAACGGCTTGCCGTTGAAAGCCCCGGCGGTATCAATATGAGCGCCATTTTCGTCGTTCCGGAAGCTTCCCGAGCCATCGAACTTCTCGAGCGAAAGGCCGATCGGATCGGTGATCTTATGGCAGCCGGCGCACGCAGGATTTGTGCTGTGAGCGGTCAGCCTCTCGCGGGCGGTCTTATAGAGTGGATTGTCCGTGTTCTGGACGACGGTAAAGTTCACGTTCGCCGGCGGATTGGGCACTGTCTGGCACAGAAAGACTTCACGCAAGGCTTTGCCGCGGATCGTTGCCGAAGTGCGTGCCGGGTGCGAATGCAAGGCCGTGAAGCTGATGTGCGAAAGAATACCCGCGCGCGGATTGCCCTCTTCGTATTCGTACGGCTGCCACGACGGCGGCTCCATGCGGGGCGTCGACTTGACCAGGGGCACGCCATAAATTGCCGCGAGCGTCGTCGTCAGGAATGTCCGCCGCGTCGTAAAAATGTCCCGGTAATCGCCGTGCTGTGTTACCAGCAAGTCGACCAGCGTAAGCAACGTTTGCTCGGCGGCATCGGACGAGACGGTCAGCGAGAATTTCGGGAATACGGTGGCATCCTTTTGAAGGTTGCCGAAGTCGTCGAACCGCAACATATCGGAGAAAAAGTTGCGCACCACGCCTTCGAACCGGCGCGACGCGATCATTCGATCGACCTGTTTGGCAATTCCGGCCGGCGTATTCAAGTCGCCGGCTTGCGCCGCGCGCAGGAGTTCCGCGTCCGGCTGCGAGTTCCATAAGAAAAAGCTCAGACGCGAAGCCTTCGAATAGCTGTCCAGGACATACTGGCCGGGCTGAGCGGGATCGGAGACGGGAATTTCCTGGCGGAAAAGGAACTCGGGAGATGCCAGCATGCTCGCCAGACTCAACGACAAGCCTTCATAGAAATTCTTGACCTTCTCCGTGGCCCGCGCGGCGGCCTCCACCTGAATCTTTACTTCATCGGTGGTCAAGGGTCGCCGGAAGAGAAACCGTCCGGTCGCTTCGAAGAATTTAGCGGCGCAGGCGTCATCGACCGCTCGCTCGGACGCGGGCTTGCAAGGAATGAGGTAGTCGCGGCGCGTCCGATCGGTAACCTGGGCGGCGATGCTGCGGGCCAGATTATCAAAAGCCTCCATCTCCGCCATCGTCACACTGGTGACTCCGGAACTGATGGCCAGAAGCCCGGCGCGGCGCGTTTCCGTCGTAAAGCGTCCATTGACCTCGATGTCGGGGCCGAAGGTATCGTCGATGATTTGGCGATACTGCTGCGCCGAAAGGAGGTGCATCATCGCCGGACCTGCCGCCGGCTGCGCGTCCGCAGCGCTGGCATCAGGGATCGTGATCCCGGGCAACGGCGCTAAAACGCAGGCGATCGCCGCCACGCTAAGACAGCGGCGCAGGCGGTGGCGGGTTCCCGATACCTTAGACAAAAGCGTCATTTTCTTGGCCCTCATGTGTTGTCGACCGGCTATTAGCGCCTGGCGACTTTCTTGGACTTATCCGGCGCAACGGCAAAGGCCGGTACAGCGTCGATAAAGTAGGCAGTCGAGATATCCCGGTTCTCGCCGGTCTTGGGATCTGGATTGGCATCGGCGGCTTTTCTCAGATTGTAGTAAAGGCCAATCCAGTGGATTCCCATGTTCGCCTGCAGGCCTGTGCTCATGGCGTCTTTCCACGGCATATATCCACCCATCATGCCGTGGAGTGCGCCATCAGGCCTCAGCTCCAAGCGCATCCGCATGCTGCGAAGCTCTAGGGTCGGCATGAACATTTCCTCGCCCCAGACCGCGAGCAAGTCTTCGGGCTTCTTCAAGCTGATCACACCGCCCTTGAGCTCGGCGGCAAATTCATGATGGGAGCGTCGGTCCGCATTGATCCTGAAGGTCATATCCCGCAGCACCTGGGATTGGGCATCGCGCTCGACGTGCTCGACGGCCACGTCGAAGGTCACGGTTACGTCGCCGTCCTTGCTCAGATCATCGCCGGAAATGGAAATCAGCCAGGCCGGCATCCCGTTCTGAACAATTGTCCAAGCCTGGTGGTGGGCGCCTGGCGTTAATATTCCCTTTTCGTCGCCGCGGAAGACTGTGAAGCATCCCATCGCCCGAAACATCTGATTGTTGACGCCTTTCTCGTGCGTCAAGGGATCTTCAAAGCCGGTCGGTGAGGCGGCCCCGTTGCCGTCGAGATTAAAGCCGAAGCCATATTTTCCATCGACCATATGCAGATTGGGGTCGAGGGCCGCGGCCGGATTGATCCAGGCGCTGACCGGTTTGCCGTTAATCTTGGTGCGAAAGACGACGGCTCTGCCCCAACTGCTGTTAAAGCCGCCGAACATCGTTGTATCTTGGCCCTCGGCCAATTTATCGACGGCCTCTTTAGTGTAGCCGGCCGCGAGCAGATCGAGCGCGTACTGTTGACCGAGCGGGATGTTGATCCCCTGAGAGCAGTCGCCCTCAGTACTGGCGGAGGCGGGCGCGAATAGGCTGACGACAAAGCCGCGCGTTTCGGCGGCCGCGGGTAGCGCTGAAGCCGTCCCTAAGATGCAAAGTGTTACAAAAAAGGCATTCACGCGATCAAAGGCGCTCATAACAGTCCCTTCCCACGCATCGGGTCATTATACGATCGTACGATATAATATATACAGCATGCCAAGGCACACCAAAAGAGATATTCTTGTGTGTAAATATAACGGTCTAGATATAAATTCCGTGCACCTGACCTGACGGCCCTTTGAGCTGCACCTGGCAACGCCATTTTCACACCGCCCTTAGAACGAAGACTGCTTTTGCCGATACTTTAGGCGATCGCCACAAGGCGCTTTACCAAGCCGGCTGCGCCCGATGGATCAGTGCGATCGTGTCCCCGGTCGTCAGTGTAGGAGACCGCTGACCGGCCGGCGGGAGCGACCGCCAGGAGTCTCGCGACGGTGGGCGGGAGGCAGCCACCCCGGCGACACGGCCCTACCATCCCGAAGGCCAGGACGGCATTTTCTTCAAGCCGGTGCCTGTGAAAAGCGCGTTGCCCGACCTTAATCCCGGTGATCGAAGCGGCGAAGAAGACCGGAGGCTGAAGTTAGCGAGCTGCGCTTCCTTGCTCCCTAATCCGCAGTCGGGGGTTGAGATTCCCCGATTTGAAACCACGGATTGATTGACTGAGGCGACAGCGGTCGGCGTGCCTACAGGACCTCGGCTTTGCTCATCACCGCTTCGCATTTTTGGCGAATCTCGCGGGCGACTTCATACGGATCGCCCTGCTGGAACTTCGGCAGGAATAGCTCGACCGAGAGCGGGCCGGCGTAGCCCTTGTTTGCCAGCTTGCGCAACATTGTATCCAGCGGTGAGACACCATCTCCGGGAATGAACCGGCTGTTGTTGTCCAGCAACTCACGCGGCATGTCGGGAACATCTTGAAAGTGGACGTGCTGAATCTCGCCCGGGCGGATCTGTTCCATGTCTTCGAGCTTATTGAGGCCCGACCAGAAATGATAGAAGTCGAACAGGATGGCGAAGTTCGGGTGAGCTGCCTCGCGCGTAACCTTGAGCGCAGTGAGTAGTGTCGACATATATAAAGACGCGCGCAGGAACTCGACGCTGACGATCATGTTGAACGATTTGGCGATTTCGCCCACGCCGCGCATGTTGTTGGCGACGGCCTGATAGTCATCGATCGTCAGTTTCTGCATTCCCCCGCTGGTCGTATAGACCTTTTTCATGCCGAGCGCCGCGAACATGTCAAGCCGGCGCTTGAGAGTCTCGAGGGCCGGGGCGCGGTTTGGGTTTGGCTCCAACAATCCGCCGACACTGAGCGCGCCGTGGACTGCGGTCAGCCCATTGTCGGTCAGCACTTTGCGCGCGCCATCGAGCGTGTCGGTCTTCAGGAACTCATCCACGAACGACGCGTTCAGCTCGACGTTCTTGATACCGGCTTTCGCCCATCCCTCCAGGGCCCGGCGATAGCCGGCCCCGGCCGAAGTGTTCGTGTGCATGCACAGAACCATCTTGTTCTGTGCCGCAAACGCGGAGCGCGCGGCGAGCAAGCTCAGCGGGGCCACAAGCATCGTTCGTCTGGAAAGCACGGCACGCTCCTTTTTTTTTGATGTCGAACGCTTGGCGTCCGACTGCCCGCGAAAGCTCAGGTCGGCGCCAGCTTGAGCGAGGAGATGTTCGGGTCGTTATCGAAATCGAACTTGTCCTCGGGCCGCATGCGGAACGCCAGCATCATTCCGCACACCATGAGTACGATGCTGCCGACAAAGGGGAGCTCCCAATTGCCGGTGACGTCGATCAGTATCCCGCCAATCAACGGGCTGACGATGCCCGCGAAGGCCGACCCTGTGTTCATCATACCGCTGGCGGTGCCGGCCAAGTCGGGCGCGATATCCATGGGAACCGCCCACATCGGGCCAATGGTCATCTCCGCGAAGAAGAAGCCGAACGACAGGCAGGCCAGGGAAATATACAGGTCGTGGAAGAACATCAGCGGGAGCAGTGAAATTAGCGTCAGGAACATGCACACGGCGACCATGCCGCTGCGGGCAATGCGCAGTTTCCCCGTGCGTTTGTACAGCCGGTCCGAGACAATTCCGCCCAGCGTGTCGCCCACGACGCCGGCAAAGAAAACCGCCGACAAGAAAATCGCGGACTCGGTTAGCTTCAGGTTATAGCTGTGCAGGAAATATTGCGGAATCCAGCTGAGGAACAGCCACAGCGTCCAACCGTAGCAGAAGTAAACGATGATCACCGGCGTCATGCGTTTGAAAAGGCGCCGCCAAGGCACATTGACCGTTCGCTTGGTGACGACGCTGAGCGTGGCCAATTCCTCGGGCGTGATGCGCGGGTGATCCTTGGGATTGTCAGTGAATGTCACCGCCCACAAAATCACCCAAACGAAACTTATGGCCGCGCAGATAAAAAACGATTCTCGCCAGCCGTAGGTCGCCATGATCGCAACCACGATTCCCGGAGCGACGGCGTTGCCGATACGCGCCGCCGCATGGGTGATGCCTTGCGCGAAGCCGCGGTTTTCCTTGGCAACCCAGCGCGACATAGCGGCGGTGGCGGCGGGGAATGTCGCGCCCTCGCCGATGCCCAGCAGAATTCGCGCGAGAATGAGGGATGCCAAACCGCCGGCAAAACCGGTGAGCGCCGTCGCGGTGGCCCAGACCAAGCCGCAGGCAATCAACGTTTTGCGCGTTCCGAAGCGGTCGCTGACCCAGCCGCCAATGATCTGAAACAGAAGGTAGGGATAGGCGAAGGCCGAGAACACCAGACCGAGTTGGGTGTTCGAGAGCCCGAAGTCGTCCCTGAAACCGGCGGCGGCGGTGCTGACATTCACCCGATCCAGATAGGTGATGAAGTACATCAGGCACAGCAGCGTCAATGCGACTGTGGTTGGGCGAAGGAGCCTCATGATAGATCCCCCCAAGTCATGCGTCCCATGAACGCAGTAAAAACCCCGATCCCCGCGACGCGCAGTTCTTCCCCAGTTCAGACGCTCTTCGCCTGGCTGATTTGTGAAGGATGCGCAGCGAAGAATTGCATAGCCGTCTCAACACCGCTGCCCGCCAGATTGACGCCGGCTAGTTTCAGGCCCATCTCGCAGCCGGCCAATGCCGCGAGGATCGTAAGATCGTTGCTATTGCCGAGATGGCCAATGCGGAACATGCGGCCTTTCAATTTTCCAAGACCCGCGCCCAGGGACATGTCGAAGCGCTCCAATATCAATTTTCGCAGGGCGTCGGCGTCAATTCCTGCCGGCGTGATAACACCGGTAAGCACGGGCGAGTACAATGCCCGGTCGGCGCACTGTATGGGCAGTCCCCAGCTATTTACGGCGTCGCGCACGCCGGCCGCCCATCTGCCGTGCCGGGCAAAGACATTCTCCAGCCCTTCGGCCTGCAGCATTTCGAGCGCCTCGGACAACCCATAGAGCAGGTTGGTATTGGGCGTATAGGGCCAGTAGCCGCTCTTGTTGGTTTCGATGATTTCGTCCCACGCCCAATATGAACGCGGCAGGCGTGCGGATTTCGACACTTCTAACGCGCGGGGCGAGGCGACATTGAAACCGATGCCGGGCGGCAGCATCAGCCCTTTTTGCGAGCCGCTGATGGTGACGTCGACGCCCCATTCATCGTGACGATAATCGGCAATCGCCAAGCCTGAGACCGTATCGACCATAAGCAAAGCTGGATGACCGCACGCGTCAATCGCCTTGCGCACCGCGGCAATATTTGATGTTACGCCGGTCGAAGTCTCATTATGCACGACACACACCGCTTTGATGCGGCGTTCGATGTCCTTCCTCAGTCGCTCTTCAATCAAATCGGCCCGCACGCCTTGGCGCCAGCCGGGCGCATTCGGCAACTGCTCGTCCGCGTCCGTCCACTCAATGACCTCAGCCGACAGACCCAGACGGGTCGCCAACTTCGTCCACAACGCGGCGAAATAGCCGGTTTCGTACATCAGCACGTGATCGCCCGGACTCATGGTGTTCACCAGCGCAGCTTCCCAGGCGCCGGTACCGGAGGAGGGGTAAACGATCACGGGCTGTCGGGTTTTGAAGACCCCCCGCAGGCCCAAAAGCACCTTCAAGCCCAGCGCGCCGAATTCGGGTCCACGGTGATCGATCGTGGGCAAACTCATGGCGCGGAGAATACGGTCCGGAACCGGGCTCGGGCCAGGGATCTGGAGGAAGTGGCGGCCGGTAGGATGAAGGCCGAGGGTCAGCATCAAGCGGTCCCCAGTGGAAGAGGCTCATTTTGCATACAAGATGATATGATTAAAACCAATAAGCGGATATGGAGGAAATTATTCGATTTCGTTCGATCAACGTCTGTATCCAGTCCTCGCCATTTTGCATCAGTCAGAACACGGCCCGATGGAAGCAACCTTAGCGCCGCAACCGCGATCACGCCCCACGGCGTCGACGAGCAACGAGGTCAGCGAGACCCTCGCGCGCCGCCTGCGTGCCGAGACCGCCGGCGACGTGTTGTTCGACGCCCCGTCGCGCGGGCGTTACGCCACCGATGCCTCCATCTACCAAATCATGCCGGTCGGAGTGCTGGTGCCGACAAGCGAGCGCGACGTCGCCGTCGCCATCGATATCGCGCGTGATCTCAAGGTTCCTGTCTTGCCTCGCGGCGCCGGCACCAGCCAATGCGGCCAGACGACGGGCGCCGCGCTTGTCATCGACGGCAGCAAATATATGCGGCGCGTGCTCGACGTGAATGTCCAAGCGCGCACCGCCTGCGTCGAACCCGGTCTTGTGCTTGATCATCTCAATGCCCAGCTCAGGCCGCACGGCTTGTGGTTTCCCGTGGACGTGTCGACCAGCGCACAAGCGACCTTAGGCGGTATGGCGGGGAACAACTCCTGCGGTTCACGCTCCATCGCCTACGGCAACATGGTCCACAATGTGCTGGGCGTCGGTGCGTGGTTGTCGGACGGATCGCAAGTCCAGTTCGGGCCGGTGGACGGATTGACCGGGAAGGCCGCCGAAATCGCTGCGTTCGTGCGTAACTTGGCTATCCGTCACCGGGGCGAGATCGAAAGGACTTGGCCTAAAGTCCTGCGGCGGGTCGCGGGTTAGAACCT
>CAMDRB010000080.1 GCA_945906455.1 Caenispirillum bisanense | reverse complement strand
GTCAATGCTGCGTCATCGGTGGACTATTACGAACGAGTCTTGAACAAGATGGGCGGCAGAACCGAGGTAGCCAACTACGCAAGGCTGTTCCTTTTGCCCGGCAATGCGCATTGCAACACGATCGATCCGAAGAAGAAGACGCCCAACGAAGCGGACTTCCTGACCGCGCTCGAGAAGTGGGTCGAGCAGGGCATAGCGCCGGACAGCGTCATCGCCACCCATCACGTCAGCGGCGACAGCGTCGAAATGGGGGCCGGAGGGCGGGCGAGAAGCATGCCGGTTTTGGATCCCGTGGATCGCAGCCGACCGATTTGCGCCTATCCGGCGCTGGCGACCTACAAGGGCTCAGGCAGCATCGACGATGCGGCAAATTTCACCTGCCGCATGCCTTGATGGCTTATCGCCCCGATTTGGTGCTCCCGGATCTGAGGCTAGACCCTGCGACCCCAAGCCGGATTCGAAAAAGCCCGCATTTTCCATGGCTTATGGGCCGGCCGGCCGGCCCGCGCGCGCTCAGCCCCAAGGGGCGCCAAAGCCGCAACCGCGACCTCATTTGGAACCCAAGGGGCGCAGTGACTAAGTAGATAATGTTAAATATAAGGACGAAATGCCGTTCTAGCGCTATACTATATGGAGTGTCCTGGGCGCTGTCTTTCCGCGCCAGCCGCTAGGGAGTTGGCCCATGCACAATCAAAGTGCCTCTAACGTCGTGCGCGCTATCCGCCGCTGGGGCCGTGGCGCGGGAACGCTGTTGGTTGCTTTCGCAGCCGTGGCGGCGCCGGTGCACCCGGCCTCGGCCGAAACGCGCAGCTATGTCGTCTCATGGTTCACACAAGGGATGTACTCGACCGAGGGTGACTGTGGTCCCCTCGGAATCAATCCGCCCATCGAGATTCAGTGGGTCACGGACCTGATGGACATCGGTCTGACGCGCGAGGAAGCCCAAAAGATCGTCGCCCGGGTCGGCACCGGCGACAATGCCGCCCATGAGTTGATCGTCAATCGCGGGCGGATCAACGGTCAGCCCGTCAATGCCTACAATAATCCCCAGACCGTCCCAGACCCAAAGATGCGCGCGGTCGTTGGCAAAAAAGGCTTCGGCTTCAATCTCGACGGCCGGGAGTCAGCCAATAGCTTCGAGGATCCGGAAACCGGCGAGAGGGGCGTCGATAATGAGATGTTCCGCGCGCTGGGCTGCATCAATAATCTTCGCGGAAATCCGCCGCTGCGCTCCTCCGATACCGAGCAGTGGTGGCACCTGATCCAGGATTACCAGCCGGCATGGCTGATCGCCATTACCGCCGACGACTTCACCAATGATGACGACGCTACCATCGTATTCGACCGCGCGCTGGAACATCCGTCGTGGGACGCGAATTCCGATACGCGCCGTAACATGACCTATCGCATCGATCCCGATCCCCGCTCGCACACTGAAATCCGCGGCAGGATCAAGGACAAGGTCTTCCACGCCGCCACTGACGAAAGGCTGTTTATGGTCGGCGACCTGCTGGTGATGCCGGCTCTTGAGCTGAAAAAGACTCACGTCCGTATAAAATTGAAGGACGATGGCTCGATCGATGGCTTCGTTGGCGGCTATCAGCCGTGGAAGCAGGTGTTCTTCCCGATCGGCGCGGGCGGCAATGCCTTCGAGATGAATGTCGCGCATGACATTCCCGGCATTTATTACCTTTTGAAAAAGCACGCTGACGCCGAGCCCGATCCCAAGACCGGGGAAAATACGGCCATCTCCGCCACTTGGCGGATCGAGGGTGTGCCATCCTTCAACGTACGGATCGATCAGGGCAAAGATAATAAGCTGCAAGCCGCCGACACTTCACGCTAAGGATCTCGGTATGCGTTTCCCTCTTGCATTGATTGGCGTCGCTACGGCACTGACCGCGGCGACCTTGGGCATTGCCGCCGATACGCATACGGTGGGACTGCGGCGTATCAGCCCCGATCAATACCGTCAGATTATCGTCGATGTCTTCGGCTCCGACATCAAGATTGGCGGGCGCTTCGACCCAGATAGCCGCGACAATGGCCTGCTCGCGTTGGGGGCCGCGAAAGTCAGTGTCACGCAGACCGGTCTGGAACAATACGACGGCATGGCGCGCACCGTCGCCGCGCAGGTCGCGGCACGTCGCGAGCTCGTGCCGTGCAAACCGGCGACAGAGAAGGCCGCCGATGATGCCTGTGCAGCTAAATTCCTCGGCCATGTCGGCCGATTGTTGTACCGGCGCCCGATTACGGATAACGAACTCAAAGCCCAGGTCGGGGCAGCCAACGCGGCAGCAACCCAGCTGAAGAATTTTTACAGCGGCGTGGAGCTTAGCCTCGCCGCCATGCTGTCGTCGCCGCAATTTCTCTACCGCCGCGAGATCGCCGAACCCGATCCCGATCATTCCGGTCAGTATAGGCTCGACGCTTATTCGAAGGCCTCGAAGCTCAGCTTCCTGTTCTGGAATGCCGCGCCCGACGTGACGCTTCTGGCCGCGGCGGAAAGCGGATATCTCAACACCCAGAAGGGATATGCCCGCCAAGTCGACCGCATGCTGGCATCGCCCCGTCTTGAAGCCGGCGTGCGCGCTTTTTTCAGCGACATGTTCGCCTTTGACGACTTTGGCATGCTCGCCAAGGACGCGAAGATCTATCCGCAATTTAGCGTCGAGGTGAACGCAGACGCCGCTGAGGAGACCTTGCGGACCGTCGTCGATCTCTTGATCACACGCCGCGGCGACTACCGCGATATCTTCACCACCAAGAAGACTTTCCTCACGCCGGACCTGGCCTCGGTCTATGCCGTGCCGCTACCGCGCACCAATCTCGCCAACGGCGAGCCCGATGCCTGGGTGCCCTTCGAATACCCGGCAGCTGATCCGCGCGCCGGCATTCTGATGCAGGTCAGCTTCGTCGCGCTGCATTCGCATGCCGGCCGTAGCTCGCCGACCATCCGCGGCAAGGCCTTGCGTGAAATCATCCTATGCCAGAAGGTCCCCGATCCGCCGGGCAACGTCAATTTTACCGTCGTTCAGGATACCAGCAATCCCGTCTATAAGACCGCCCGCGAGCGCCTTAACGCGCACGCGACTGAGGCCATGTGTACGGGCTGCCACAAGATCACCGACCCCTTGGGCCTGGCACTCGAGAATCTGGACGGCGCCGGTGGTTTCCGCACCCATGAGAACGGCGCGCCGCTCGACACGTCCGGTGCCATGGACGGCGTGAAATTCACCAACGGCGCCGAGCTGGGCCAAGTCGTCCACGACAGTCCGGCGACTACCGGTTGCATCGTAAACCGATTGACGTCCTATGCGCTGGGCAACCCCGCGTCGTCAGTCGATGCCGAATGGCTCAAGACCTTGCAACAGAATTTCGCCAAAGACGGTTTCCGGATACCCAACCTTTTGCGGCGGATTGCCCTCAGCGATGAATTTTCTCGTGTAACGCTCACCAAGACCGCAGCTGCTGATTCAATGAAAGGGAGCCCCAAATGAATACGAACATGAACCGCCGCCGTGCCCTGCGCGGCATGTTGAACGGCGTGGCCGTCACGGTCGGCGTTCCGTTCCTCGACTGCTTCCTCAACACCAACGGCACGGCGCTCGCAAGCGGCGCCGAGCTACCGGTCGCCTTTGGCACCTGGGTGCAGGGCCTAGGCTTCAACCCCGGCTTCTGGGAACCGAAGGTGGTGGGCAAGGGCTACACCAACAACGTCCAGTTTGAGATGCTGAATCCGTTCAAAGACAAGATCAATATTTTCAGTGGCATGAAAGTGTTCCTCGATGCTAGGTCCGCCATGCCGCACAGCACCGGTTATCAGGTCTGCGCCATGGGCGACATTCCCACTCCGGCCGGATCTCCGCCTAGCCTCGATAGCATCGTTGCCGACACGATCGGAACGCGTACGCGTTTTCGTTCGATCGAGGTATCTTGCGACGGTGGGGTCGGCTCCTGGAGCCGCCGCTCGGCTACCGCGATCAACGCGTCCGAGCCATCGCCGGTCGCACTCTATAAGCGTATCTTCGGTCCGGAGTTTAAGGACCCGAATAATGCTTCGTTTGAGCCCGATCCGCAGGATATGGCAAGGCGCAGCGTGCTGTCCTTCGTCACCGAACAGCGCCAGGATTTGGTCGGCGATCTCGGCGCCTCCGACAAGGCGCGTATGGATGAGTATTTCACAGCGTTGCGCGGCCTCGAACAGCAGCTCGACCTCCAGCTGCAGAAGCCGTCGCCCATGCCATCATGCACCGTGCCGGGCAATGCAGAAGAAGCCAAGGTGGGCGCGGACATCAACGATGCCTTGGCCAACGGCAAGCTGCATGCCCAACTTCTCGCCCATGCCCTGGCCTGCGGGCAGACCAGGGTCTTCAATGTGGCGTTCTCGGGCTCGGGCGGCGGCGCCC
Organism: Caenispirillum bisanense; assembly: GCA_945906455.1. GTDB lineage: Bacteria > Pseudomonadota > Alphaproteobacteria > Rhodospirillales > Rhodospirillaceae > SHVO01. The sequence goes on along the minus strand of CAMDRB010000080.1, from coordinate 7,938 downwards.
TGATCCGCATCCCCGGAAGCACCCAGAACTTCCACCAATGGACCCATGAAGAAGGCATCGATCCAAAGCTGGGTTACCAGCCCAACTGCACCTGGCTGATGGGCAAGTGCCTTGAAGGTTTCGCAGGTATGTTGGCCGCCCTCGACAGCGTGCGTGAGGGCGATCACACGCTGCTCGATCGCATCGTCATGTACTACTTCACCGACAACGGCTATGCGCGTCTGCATACCTTGGACAATATGCCGCTGATGACTGCGGGCCTGGCCAACGGGCGCATCAAGGGCGGCTATCATATTTCCGCCACCGGCGACCCGGTCACGCGCGTCGGCCTGACCGTCATGCAGGCTCTTGGCGTGCCGATCAGCAACTGGGGAACGTATTCGAACGATACCAGCAAGATCGTCACTGATATTGTGGCGTAACGTAGATCAAGCGAAAGAGGCGTCATGAAACCCGCATCGGCATGGATGATTTCAACGGCGCTCGCGGTCGGGATCGCCGCGGGTGCATCGGCCCGCACAGAGAAGTTCGAAAGCGTCTTGGCGACACCCGTCGGGATTTCGCTTCAACCGCTGGGCGCCGGCCAAGGCGTTGGCATTCAATTTAGTATTTCTGGCGGCGCTCTCGCGACCCACAAGACGGCCTACGGCGATGCCCGGGGCATGACGCTCTATACCTATGCCAAGGATGGGCCGGGAATATCCAACTGCTACGACGATTGCGCCCAGACCAACCCGCCAGCCACAGCGCCCGCTGGCGCCAAACCGTTTGGCGAGTGGTCGGTGATCAAGCGCACCGACGGAACCACCCAGTGGACCCGCAAGGGTCAGCCGCTTTACACCTTCGCTGGAGACAAGACTCAAGGCTCCGTCGCTGGCGCCCTCTCCGGCGGCGGCCGCGGCTTCCGCGGTACCCGCGGTGGTGACGCTGCGCAAGCTTCGGAAAGTAAGCCTGCGGTCTTCTCGCCAGACTTTAAGCCGGCATATTACGAGCCTGAAGCCGATATTCCGTTGCCGCGCGGCATCGGCATCGAAAATATTCCGGATGCCAACGGCCGCGGGCTGGTCGATTTGGATCGCAAGACGGTCTATGCCTTTAACGGCAACGCCAACAAGGACAAGCCGGCCTGCGCCGCGCCTTGTGCGAGTCCGTGGAAACCGCTGGCAAGCCCGCAGATCTCGTTTCCGATTGGCGATTTCACGGTCGTGGTCCGCGACGATGGCGTCAATCAGTGGGCCTATAAGGGCGCGCCGCTTTATACATACGAGGAAGATCGCGAGGTCGGCTATGCCAAGGGTATCGGCGTCGACAAGCGCTGGCGCGTCGCCCTTGTTTCACACTATCCGCTGCCGCCCGGCGTCAAATTTCAGCTCACGCCGGGGAGAGGGCTGGTCTGGGCCAATGCGCAGGGCTTGACGCTCTACCGCCGCGAGGCTGTTGCCTATCATACTGGCGGCGGTCACAGCTTACGCCGCGGGGTCGTCATTCGGCCCGGGGTCGGTCGGCAAGTCGGCCTTAACGGCTGCGACGCGAGATGTGAGGAGACCATGCGCCCGGTCATGGCGCCGGCCGATGCTCAGCCTTTGGGATATTGGGAAACCATGCTCCGCGCCAACGGCGGCAAACAGTGGGCGTACCGAGGCTTCGCGATGTATACCTGCGTTTGTGACAAAAAGCCCGGCGACATGAACGCCAACGACCACTACGATATCTTCGTCAGTACCGATCCGAATCAGAAGGTCGATATTGGAACGCCGCAAGTCGGCACGGCCTCACTCTATTGGCTGATTACGGAACCGTATTAAGCCGGCAACAAATCGAGAATCAACGCTTTAGCCGTTCTTTCTGGTCGCACCGTTGGCGCGCCGCTTCAGGAGGCCGGAGGCGCGCCACGTCGGCGAGTTTACGGCATTGATGTTTGGACCGCCTCAAGGTGGTCTTAGGGAAGGAAAACACGATGTGGTCACGTAGTTGGCGGCACTTAGTGATTCTTTCCGGAGTGGTCGCGTCTGGTGTCGCGATTGCGCAGGAGCTGAAGCTTCCGCCACCGGTGCCCGCCGACCGCGTTCCCGAGTGCACAAACATTGGGGGATTCAGGGGCGTATCCGATTCAGACTGCACCAAGGCAAACGCTCCCAGCCAGCCCGGTGAAAAGGGAGGGACGGGCGAAACCGGACCATATGAAGTCGTGCCCGACCACTTCAAGCCGGTTTTTCCGGAGGGGTATAAGTGGGGTCGCGTCGGCGGCATTTTCGCCGAGTCGCCCGACCGAGTTTATATCTACGCCAGTGGGATCGTTAAGAACGAAAGCACGCCTGCTTGGGGTGGGGTGCTCCGCTACTTCAGCATGGTTGCCGGCGGCCTCATGCCGGCGGATCTGCGCCGCGAGTTCGTTATGACGGTCTACGATCGGACTGGGAAAATGATCGATGTATGGAAACACGTCGATAAATATCATAACGGCGCAGGGTCTATACCCCACCGTGTCCGGGTCAGCCCGTACGATCCCGAGAAACACGTTTGGATCATCGACGAAGGCAGCCCGCCCTACGATCAGATCATCAAGTACACGCGCGACGGCAAAGAGGTGATGAGAGTCGTCGGGAAAGCCGCGACCGCCGATATCGCGTTCCTGCCCAACGGTGATTTTTACGCCATCCAGCGGACGACGACCGATGAGCCGATCATCAAGTATTCGAAGGACGGCAAGGAGCTCGCGCGGTTAGGACCCAAGGGCAGCACCAAAGACGCGCATTGCCTCGCATTCGACAAAGTCGGCAACATCTACGTCGGCGAAATGGGTCAAGGCCGCGTGCAGGTGTTCGACCCGACCGGGAAACCCAAAGACATCTGGCCGAACATCCGAATTACGAATTACTGCGGCATGGATCCGGACGATCATTTATGGGTCTTCGACAGCGATTCTATGCAGTTTCTCAAGTACGACACGAACGGTAAGCTGCTCGCCAACTGGGGGACGTTTGGCCATTACCCGGGCCGATTTCTCAACGTCAATCAGTTCGACGTCGACAGCGAAGGCAACCTCTATGTCGCCGAGCCGACCAACTGGCGTCCTCAGTTTTTCCGGCCGAAGAAGAACGCCAATCCCGACGAGCTCATCAAGGCCCTGAAGCGCTGAGAAACTCTTGTCAGTAAGCCAGCGGGTCGGGCCGGACCTGGAACTTTATCAACTGCGGCCCTTTGCCCTCTTCGCCGCCTTCTTGGTGCCAGATCGGGAAGGTACCCATGCTGGCCCAGATCCCGCGACCTTTCCAACCGGCCTTCGGATCATCGATACGTCCATCCAATCCACGGCTGTAGAAGCCCATGGGGTAAGGCACCCGGAAGTGAACGACCTGGTTGGTCTTGGGCAGCATGGCAATCAGCGAGTCCGAATTGGAACCGACGGTCAGCGGCACGTTGGCGCCTAAGCCCAACGTGTCATAGGTGTCGACCCAATTCAGGTAAAACCAGTCGGCCGAGACATTGTCGGTGCCGGCGATCTTGGGGCCGGGGACATCGTAGAAGGCCCAACCTTCCGGACAATGCTGTCCGGTGGCCGAGGGACCACGCATGACCTTGCACTTGCTGCGGTCAAAGGTTCCGAGCTTGCCGCTGCCGAAGGAAGCATGAACGATCCCGTTCATGTCGACTCCGATTCCCCGTGCATCGAAGGCCACATAGCTACCGTCGGCCTTTTTTGGCGGTTCATAGTACTCGGACATGCAGGTCTCGGGCGGATTGGCGCCGGGATCGAAGCGGTGGACACCGGAGGGCACGTAGGGATTGACCTTGGTGAACCAGATGCTGCCGTCCTTGGGGTGAACATCGACGCCGTAGTCGAAGCCGCGCATTTGGGTGTCTTTCTTCGGATCGCCCGGTGCACCGAGTGCGTTCCATTGTGCGGGATCGGGCGTGATCTTACCGTCGCCGTTGGTGTCGAGCACCGCCGGGCACCAGCCTTGGACCTTGCCCGGGTCCTGGGTCTCGTCCCAGATTCTGGTATTGACCCAGCCGACGAGCCTGGCATCGCCGGTAAAATAAAGCGTGTTGTCCGTGTCGTAGCCGAAGGCCAGGTGATGCGTGCCGAAACAGGCGGGTATGTGTTCGATAACCGGCTTGGTCGGGTCGTAGAGAAAGATCGCCGAGGTGTTCTGCCCGGGCTGAGGGTAATACTTCGCGAATTTATTGAGCGTTCCGTCGAAGCAATAGTTGGCGCGCGGACCCAACGGGTTCTCAATCTTGATGCCCTGTTCGGCGCGCGACGTAACTTGCCGGCCGCGGCTGGAATCCGTGAGCCAGATCCGACCCTTCTGGTCCATCATCGGATTGTGCGGGTAGGCATTGATGTCGTATTTTCCGTCTTTGCCGGGCAGGGGGATTTCGCCGGCTTCGTGTTTTACGGGGTCCACCCATTGCAGGGTGCCGGTGGTATTCGACGCGGCATAGACGCGGCCGTTGGCGCCGATCGTCGGGTTGCGGCGGTCGGCGGAGATTTCGTCGTGCAGGGCGCGGCCGTGCGCCCAATCCCAGACCGTGATTACGGCATTGCGCTCGACACCGTTGGGGCGCGGCGGCGCTTCGGGTGGAAGCGCGCCCTTAGCAATCTTCTGGGTCCATTCGGTAAACATTTTGAGGCCGCGCTGGGTGCCGAAGCGCGTCATATTGTTTTGCATGTCGTGGGAGAAAGAGCGTCCCAGGTTGCCGACGGTCTGGTCGCCGTCTTCGCGCGCCATTCGGATGCGCTCCGCCCAACCTTCGGGCGAGTTGTCGATAATCTCGCGGCTCGCTCTATCGCCGAGCTGATGGCAAATGACGCAGCCTTCTCTGAGGTGCGTGACCCATTCCTGCTGGGTTTTGATCGTCGGTGCGATGCCATTGCCTTTCGGGCCGGTGCCCGGAAACTCAGCTGCTGCCGGCGGCTCGATCATCGCGAACCAGTAGTTGGCCGGGTAGTATTGCGCGGCCGCCTTAGCGTCGGGCGCAGGCACGGCCGTGAGGTTCAGGTTCTTTCCGGGGACGCCCTCGACCTGCTTGGAATCAACCAGGCCATAGCCGCGCACCCAAACCCGGTACTTCTGCTTGGGCAGTTCGGGGATCAGGTAACGGCCCTGGTCGTCGGTGACGACGATCTTGATGAAGCGCGTCGGCGTATCTTCGGTTTCAGCGATCACCCAGACGCCGGCTTCAGGTCCCCTCGGCCCTGTCACCACCCCGCCAATGCCGTCCGCGATCACCGGCACGCCGCTGGAGGCGGCCTGACCGGTTTGCGCCGGTAACGCAACGACCAAAAAAGTAGCCGCAGAAGTCAAAAAGATAGAGGATAAACGCGCTCTCATGCTGACCCACCTTGCCTAAGGCTGCGGTTTGAATTGATGCGCCCACAAATCATACGCCTGGGCTGTCAGTCTCGATAGGCTAAAAGAGCGGCAGCAAATGGAAGGAGGGGAAACTTGCGTTTCCCCTCCTTGTATTTCGGCCGCTCACCTGCCGGAAGAATGGCGCCCGTCAGTAGGCCAACGGATCAGGCCGGACCTGGAAGTGGATCATCATCGGGCCTTTGCCTTCGTCGCCGCCTTCCTGGTGCCAGGCAGGGAACTTGCCCTGGCTGGCCCAGATGCCGCGGCCTTTCCAACCGGTCTTGGGATCGTCGATGCGCCCGTCCATGCCGCGGCTATAGAAGCTGCCGAGCGGGTAGGGCACGCGGAATCGCACGATCTTCTTGTCGGGCAGCATGGCGATCAGCGAGTCCGAGTTGGAACCGATGGTCAGCGGCAGGTTGGCGCCGAGGCCCAGCGTGTCGTAGGTGTCGACCCAGTTGAGGTAATGCCAGTCGGCTGAAACGTCGGTGCCGGGGATTTTCGGGCCGGGAATGTCATAGAACGTCCAGCCTTCCGGACAATGCTGGCCGGTAGCCGTCGGGCCATTCAGCACCTTGCACTTGGTGCGGTCGAGGACACCCAACTTACCGCTGCCGAACGAGGCGTGTACCAGGCCGTTCGTTTCCACGCCAACGCCGCGCGTGTCGAAGGCGACATAGGTTCCGTCGGGCTTCTTCGGCGGCTCGTAGAGTTCGACCTTGCAGGTCTCGGGCGGATTGGAGCCGACCTCGAAACGCGCCAAGGACGACGGTAATCCCGTTCGCCCGAACCAGATGCTGCCATCCTTCGGGCTAGCATCAAAGCCATACGCCCCGCCAGGATAGCGCGTATCCTTCTTGGGATCCTGGTTGGCCGCGCCAATTTCGTTCCACTGCGTGCGGTCGGGCGTGATCTTGCCATCGCCGTTGGTGTCGAGCACCGTCGGGCACCAGCCCTGCGACTTGTTCGCGTCCTTGGTCTCGTCGTAGACGCGGGTGTTGATCCAGCCGTAGGCGTCGCGGCCGCCGCTGAAATAGAGGGTGTTATCCTTGTCGTAGGCGAAGCCCAAGTGATGCACGCCGAAGCACACCGGGATCCGCTCGATCTTTTTGGTCGCCGGATCATACATCAGCATCGACGACGTGTTGTCGCCGGTCATCGGGTAGTATTTCGCGTACTTGCTGAGGGCGGGATCGAAGCAATAGTTGGCGCGTTCGCCCAAGGGCGACTTCACCGTCTTACCCTTGGCCGCCGAAGCGTTGATGATGCGGCCGCGGCTCGAATCCGTCACCCACAGCCGGCCGTTCTGGTCGAGCATCGGATTGTGCGGATAGGCGTTGATGTCGTGTTTACCGTCCGGGCCAGGGATCTGAATCTCGCCGATCTCATGCTTCACCGGATCCAGCCACTGGATTGTGCCCGTCGACGACGAGGCGCCGTAAACCACTCCGTAACTGTTAACCGATGGATTGCGTCGATCGGTGGCGATTTCGTCGTGGATCTGCCGGCCGTTGGCCCAGTCCCATACCGTCAGCACGGCGTTGCGCTCGATGCCGACGGGGCGGGGCGGAGTCTCCACGGGTGTCTCGCCGGCGGCGATCCGGCGTGTCCAATCGGCGAACATCCTCAAGCCGCGTTGGGTGCCAAAGCGGGTCATGTTGTTCTGCATGTCGGTGGAGTAAGAATGGCCGAGGTTGCCGACCGTCTGGTCCCCGTCCTCGCGCGCCTGGCGGATGCGCTCGGCCCAACCTTCCTCGCTGTGGTCGACGGCGGAGCGCGTTGTCAGATCGCCGAGCTGGTGGCACAGCGTGCAACCTTCCTTCATATGCACGAGCCAGTGCTGCTGCGTGGACATATTCGGGGCGATGCCGTTGCCCTTTGGTCCGGTACCGGGGAATTCGCTGGCCGCCGGCGGCTGGATCATCGAGAGCCAGTAATTGGCCGGATAATACTGAGCCGCCGATTTCGCATCGGGCGCGACCACGGCCTTCAGGTTTAGGTTCTTTCCGGGTACACCCGCGACCGCTTGTGAGTCGACCAGGCCGTAGCCGCGTACCCAAACCTTGTATTCGGCCTTCGCCAATTGCGGCAGTAGGAATCGCCCTTGATCGTCAGTGACGACGATCTTGATCATCCGCGTCGGCGTGTCTGTGGTCTCGGCAATGACCCACACCCCGGCTTCAGGCCCTTTCGGTCCGGTCACTACCCCGCCAATGCCATCGGCGATCACCGGCTCGCCGCCGGACGCGGCATATCCGGCCTGCGCCAGGAAGACAGTGGTTGAAATAAACGCCGTCGAAGCCAACAAGATCGATGATAAACGCGCTTTCATGCTGCCCACCCTGAAAAGGTCGCCGATTGAATTGATGCGCCGGCCAATGATACGCCCGGGCCGGCAGTCCGGATAGCCAAAACGGGCCCTATTCCGCTGCGAAAATCGCGCCCGCTGGAGGCCACACGGGTCCCCTGGTCGAGTCAAATAAGAAGAGGGGGAACTCGCGTTCCCCCTCTTAGAGCGGCTTGCGATTTCTTTGAATCGGGGGATTCCCGTTTGGGCTGATCTGTGATTCAAACTGAC
>CAMDRB010000079.1 GCA_945906455.1 Caenispirillum bisanense | reverse complement strand
CCGAAGACAGTGTCCCACTGTCCCTGTGCGTAGGGACCGGGACAGCGGGACAGGCGACTTCGAGCCACTGCACCGCCCGTCGTCCCAAGGCTTGTCCTTGGGACCCAGGGCCGTATCGATGAAGGGCTGTCACGACCGCTCCCGCCCGCTTGGGCATCGGCGGCCTCAAGCAGGAAATGTTGTTTCATTTATCCTGGATCCCGGCGACGAGCGCCGGGATGACGGTGGGGCAGGCGCTTCACGCCCGATTTGTTAAAGGGCCAGCTCAAGGGCTACAGCGGCTTGAGAGGGTTAACGGGGTCAGCCAAACGTCGGGTCAAGTGTCCCAAATTCCTTGAGCGCAGGGTTTGGGACGCTGGGACACGCCCAAGTCAATTCTGGGCACTGTCACTGGGATACCGGGGATTACGGGGAGGGCTTCGCCAACGCTGCCACCCTATCCTTGAACGTCGCCACCACCTGCCGATAGATATCCCGTTTGAAACCGACGATGACGCGCGGCAAGTGCGTAAAGGGCAGCCATTTCCAGGTCGAGAATTCTGGATGCTTGGTTGCGATGTCGATATCGGAATCGGCGCCGGTGAAGCGCATCAGAAACCACTTCTGCTCCTGACCACGGTATTTTCCACCCCACATCTTTGTTTGCAGATCGGCCGGCAAGTCGTAGCGCAGCCAGTTTCGTGTGACGCCGATGATCCGCGCATTGTCGGTGCCGATCTCCTCAAGCAGCTCGCGCAAGGCGGCGGCTCGCGGCGTCTCGCCGGTGTCGACGCCGCCTTGGGGCATCTGCCAAGCAGCCTGCTTGGTGTCGATGCGCTGGGCCACAAACACGCGGCCACGGGTGTTGACGAGGACGATGCCTACGCCCCGGCGGTAAGGCTTGGTCATTGTGGGGCGCGCAGCTATTTGGTCAGGACCTGCGAGATCGGAGCGAGCGTGACGCCCTTTTTCTGGGCTTGTTCAAGCCACAGCACCAGGCGTTCGTAACTCACCGGCTTTGCGCTCATGGCGACGACGGCGCTTCCCTGATATTTCGCCAGGCGTTCGGCGAAGTCGAGGCGGGCGTCGATGGCGGCCCGGAACGGCCGTTCGTCGATGATCAAGTCGGCGATCACCGTCGGCACCGTCGCCTCGCCGACGCGGATCCCCGGCGTACCTTGGACGTAGAACAGGTTGCTCTGTTTGAGCGTGGCGAAGACCAGCCCAATATGCTCGCCGGATTCACGGAACTTGCTGCCCATCGAATCCAAAATGCCGACCGCGCCGCCGGAGTCCTTCAGGATGGCATCCAGGCGCATTTGATTGTCCTTGGCCTCGGTGCTGGTCAGTAGACCAAGTGGGCCGGGATCTTCGGCCGGAAACTGCTTGCTCTCCATGGGGACTTCGACCAGCACTTCGTGGCCCTTGGCTTTGGCCTTATCGACCCATTTCTTGATGTCGCGGGAATAAGGGCTAAACGACAGCGTAACGGCGGCCGGCAATTTGTCGATGGCGGCATCCGTGGACGTTTGGCTAAGGCCGAGGCCTTGAACAATAAAAGCAACCCGGATGGCGCTGGCTGCCGGCGCGGTCGGGGCGGGGGCTGCTGCGTCGCGTTTAATGTCGGCCAGATTGGCGTAGCGTGGCGGCGGCGCGCTCACGGCAATTTTATCCGTCGGCGGCAAGGGTGGCTCGACCAGCTGCGGGCGTCCACCGGCGGTCGTGCCCGCGTTGCTGGCGGGCTGGTCAAACAGGCGCGGCACTCCCGGCGCCACGCCGGGGGCCTTCAGGGCTGGAATGCCGGCGATGTCCCGGGTGGGATCAAGCGCCTCGGCGGCCGGCATCGGTTCTGGTGGGGCGGCCGGCTTCATGGCCGCGGCGCTTGGAGTTGCGGCGCTCGGAGTTGCGGCGCTCGGAGTAGCGGCGCTCGGAGTGGCGGTGGGCGCGGGCAGTGACACGGGCTTAGGCGCGTTTCCCGCGGGCATGGTGGCCGGTGGCGGCGCGATGGCCGCAAGCGCCTTGCTCTCGGGCGGCTTAGCCGGCGGGGGAACAACCGGCACAGGTGCGGCCAATGTGGGCGCGGTGGGCGGAGGAACAGCGGGCGGCGCGACAGCGGGCGCTTTTGCCTCGGCGATCTTAATCTCAGCGGGCTTCACCTCGGCGGGTTTAGCCGCGGGAGCTACGGTAGCAGGAGCGGGCGGCTTGGGAGCGGTCTCGGCTACGCCCGGGCGAGCGACAGGGGCGGGCGGCGGCGCTGAAAGCCAGGGCCTGCGATCGACCGAGCGGTCGGTTGCCGCGGTTGAATCGACGACGACGGCGGCGGGGTTCGCCGTGGCGGGAGGAGCACCTGCAGCCGGCGGCGCGGCTACCGCTTCCGGTGTTTCGATATCTTCGGCGACTTCAAGGTCGGCGAAACTGCCCAGGACCGGCTCCGGAACCACGGGGGCCTCGCTGGTTGCGATGATCGCCGCAATACCGCCTCCGAACAGCAGGAACAGCACACCGCTGGCGGCGAGGGCAACCTTCGGGCCTTTGCCGGCGAGGCGCGATTCACCGTCATAGAGATCGTCGCCGCCAAAGGGATCCTTCACCTTATCGCGGCGGAACAAGTCGCGCAGGGCGGCTGGCGAAAACGCCATGCAATCCTCCAGATCTACCGCGACTCTAAATGTCTAGGTCACGGGTCACAGTATTCCCCAAAGATGTTGTAAGGGGTTCACCGTTAACACCCCCTTAAGGGGCAGAAATCCCGATCCGCCAGCGACTAATTGACGGCGGCCCTCTGGTAGAGCGCGATGCCTTGCAGAAGATCGAGGGCGCGGCGCAGTTGGTAATCGGTATCGGCAGCGGCGGCCACCGTCTCCGCGGGTTTAGAAGGATCAGCGTTGGCGCCCGGTGCGTGCGCCGGTGCGGGCGCCGGTGCGGGTGCTGGAGCCGCGCCCGGCTTGGCGGCGGGCGCAGGCTTGGCATCGGGGTTCGTCAATGCGCCAGGAAGATCGCCCTCGGCGCGCCGCAGACCGCTGGGCGCAATCTGCTCGACCTTTGCCGGCAGAACCTCGATATCGGGCAAGACGCCCTTGGCCTGAATCGACCGGCCGCTCGGCGTGAAGTAGCGCGCCGTGGTCAGGCGCATGGCGCTTTCGCCGCGCGCCAAGGGAATGATCGTCTGCACCGAGCCTTTTCCGAAGCTCTTGGTGCCGAGCAGGATGGCGCGGCCATGATCCTGCAAGGCGCCGGCGACAATCTCCGATGCCGAAGCTGAACCGTCATTGATCAAGACGACGATGGGTTTGCCCTCCGTGGCGTCGCCTGTCTTGGCGTTGTAGCGCTGGGTCTCCTCGGCGCGGCGGCTGCGCGTGGAGACGATCTCGCCGCGATCCAGGAATGTATCGGATACCGACACCGCCTGATCCAGCAGGCCGCCGGGATTATTGCGCAGATCGACAACGTAGCCCTTGACCTTCTCGGGGCCGATCTTGGCCTTGAGGTCTTTGATGGCCTTATCAAGCCCGACTTGGGTTTGCTCGGTAAAGCCGCCGATGCGGATATAGCCCACTTCACCTTCAACCCGCGATCTGACCGACTGAACTTGAATTCGCGCGCGTGTCAGCTTGACGTCGAAGGGGTCCACCCCGATACGGCGCAAGGTGATCGTTATGGAACTGTCGATGGGACCGCGCATCTTATCGACGGCTTCATTCAGCTCAAGTCCGATAGCGGGCTTACCATCGATGGCGATAATAAAGTCGCCGGGCATCACGCCAGCCCGGGCTGCCGGCGTGTCGTCGATCGGCGATACCACTTTAACGACGCCGCCCTCCATGGTCACTTCGAGACCGAGGCCGCCGAATTCGCCTTTGGTTTGCTCCTGCATATCCTTGAAGCCCTTGGCGGGCATATATCCCGAATGCGGATCGAGCGCCGTGAGCATGCCGTTGATGGCGTTTTCGAGAAGCTCCTGGTCGGACACCTCTTCAACATAATCTTTGCGCACGCGCTCGAACACGTCACCGAACAGCTCCAGGTATTTGTAAGTGTCATCGCCGAATTTGGCGCTGCTCTTGGCCTCTGCCGCCGCTGCGGCTGCAGGCGCCGGCCCCGCGAAGCCGACACTGAGGGCAACGATGGCAATGCCGGTTAAAAGTTTCACGCGCATAGTGGTGACACCGTTTCCAAAGAGATGTGCGACACGCAATTGTTATCCGCTGTTCTTTCCTGCGCGGTCCGCGAGCCAGGGAAGGGGATTTATCGGTTGTCCGTCTCGGCGCAATTCGACGTAAAGGGTAGATGCGCCGTCGTCCGCCATTATACCGACCGGCTCGCCGGCGAGAACACGTTGTCCGACGGTCGCGTCGATCTGCCCAATGCCAGCCAGAAGCGTATGATATCCCTCGCTATGTTCGATGATCAAGAGTTGCCCGTAGCCGCGAAACGGTCCGGCGAAGGCGACCAGGCCGTCAAAGGGCGCGACAACCTGCGCACCGGCCCGGCCGGCGATGGTAATGCCCTTGGCCAATAAACCGGCCTCGCCAGCCGCTTGAGAGGCCGCGCCGTACTTTCCCGCGAGGGTTCCGGCCACGGGGAACGGCATGGTGCCGCGCGCCTTTGTGAAGGACCTGGTTACAGCTTCTTCATCGCCTTTGGCCGGGATCGGTGAAACCGGCGGCAGAGCGGCAAGCTGCCTTTCGGAGCCGGGGGTCTTGGCTGCGGCCTCGGCCCCAGGCGGTGCTTTCAGGACGACTCGGCCGGTGGGCGAAGTGGGTGGCATTGGCGCCTCAGCCAGGGCTTTCTCGGCGGCGGCCTGTGCTTGCTTGGCGGCAGCCTTGTTCGCGGCAAGTTTGCGCTCCTCCTGCTCCCGCAGGATTTTTTCCTCGGCCAATCTGGCGAACAGGGCGCGCAAATCCTCGGCCTCGCGGGCGATCTTCGCCGTGCGCTGGTTGGCAACCTCGCCCCGCGCGAGCAGGACTTCGTGCTTCTCGGCTTTCTCGCGGACAAGCGTGTCGAGCCGGGCACGCTTTTGCAAAAGCGCCGCGGCGCCGGCCGCGACCTCCTCCCGACGCTCGACAATTTCCGCGCGCACGCGATAGAGGTTCTTGAGCTCGCCTTGCAGCGCCGCCGCCGACTGCTTGATGCTGGGAAGCGCCGAGCGCAGCAGGATCGCGCTACGCACGGCATCGGAAGGTGACAGTGGATTGAGCGTCAACGCATCCGAAGGCCTGAGCGCCAAGCGCTCGATGGCCAGGAGCACTTCAACCATCTGCAGATCGCGCCGGCCCAGGGTTTTTGTCAGGCGCTCGGCATCGCTCTCCAGTCCCGAGACGCGAGCTTCGAGCACAGTCAAAGAATGTTCCTGATCCTGGATCGCTTTGGCGACCGCGATCATGTCGGTGCGAATGGCTTCGAGCGCGCGCGCCGAAGTGGCGGCCTGTGACTGCAGGCGGTCGCGGTCGATCTGGTTCTGTTCGAGTTCGCGCTCCAGCGCCTTCAGCTGAGCGGGCAATTTGGCGGCGTCTGGCGGCGCAACTTGCGCCCCACTTTGCGCCCGCACGTCCGTAGTCCAAACCAATAGATGAATTGCGGCGGTCGCCGCCATCAGCGCGGCAAGACTGCCGGCGTTAGGTCTAAGCCGAAACACGGCGCGCAGTCACGTTGGCGGCCGCATTGGAGCCCGATGGTCGCATGAGCGAGCGCCCGGTCATCTCCGAGGGTTGGGGAAGGCCGAGCAGTTCGAGCACCGTCGGCGCCAAGTCGGCGAGGCGACCGTCGCGGATTTGCGTGATACCGGCCGGCGGGTTGACCAACACCACCGGCACCGTTCCGACGGTGTGCTGGGTATGGGGCTCGCGCGAGACCGGATCGCGCATCATCTCGAGATTGCCGTGATCGGCCGATATGACGAGGACGCCGCCAGCCTTTTTTACCGCGGTTTCAAGGCGGGCGAGGCAACCATCGATGGTTTCAGCGGCCTTGACCGCAGCGGCGAGAATCCCGGTGTGCCCGACCATGTCGCCGTTGGCGTAGTTGACGACGATCACGTCGAAGCGATCGTTGTCGATGGCATCGACGATATTGTCGGTGACGTCCCGCGCCGACATTTCCGGGCAAAGGTCGTAAGTGGCAACCTTGGGGCTTGGCACCATGATCCGGCTCTCGCCGGGAAATTCCTGCTCGGCGCCGCCGTTGAAGAAGAAGGTAACGTGAGCGTACTTCTCGGTTTCGGCGATGCGCAGTTGTTTGAGCCCCGCCCTGCTGATGATTTCGCCCAGCATGTTGCTCGCCTGCGGCGAGGCGAACATGACCGACATAAACGCGCTGTGCGCGGTGGAATACTCAGTGAGGCCGGTGGCGGCGGCGAATTTAATCGGGCGCCGCCGGGCGAAGCCCACGAACGCCGGGTCGAGGAGCGCCGAGAGAATTTGCCGGGCGCGGTCGGCGCGGAAATTCGCCATGAGCACACCGTCGCCGTTGGCCATGCCGGCGTAGCCGGATATGACCGCGGGCAGCATGAATTCGTCGCTCACGGCTTCGCCGTACGAAGCCTTGATCGCCGTCAGCGGATCGGCGGCGCCGACGCCCGTGGCGTCGGTCATGGCGAGGTAGGCTTTCTCGACGCGCTCCCAGCGTTTGTCCCGATCCATGGCGTAATAGCGCCCACCGACCGTGGCGAGGCGCGTATTCTTCAGGCCGGCAATATCCGCCTGGAATTTTTCCATGAAACCGAGCGCCGATTGTGGCGGGGTGTCGCGCCCGTCGAGGAAGGCGTGAATCCTCACCGGCACACCGGCGCCGTCGATGATGCGCGCTAGGGCGACGACATGATCTTGATGGGAATGCACGCCGCCGGGGGAAATCAGCCCGAGGATATGGCAGGCGCCGCCGCTTTTTTTCAGCGCGGCGATGGTCTGGACCAGCGATGGTGTCTTGGCGATGCTCGCGTCGGCCACGGCGATGTCGATGCGCGGCAGATCCTGCGACATCACCCGCCCGCCGCCGATGTTCATATGACCGACTTCCGAATTTCCCATTTGGCCCGTCGGCAGGCCGACGTCCAGCCCGCTGGTCGCGAGCAGCGCGTGCGGGCAACTCGCGAGCAGTCGGTCCCAGGTGGGCAGGCGTGCCTGGGCGATGGCATTGTCCTCTTTTTCAACGCGGTGACCCCAGCCGTCGAGGATGCAAAGCACGACGGGTTTTGGGCGCGGTCGGGCGGATTCAGCCGATTTTGTCATGTCTTGCGCAGTATATGGGTTCGCGCCGCCGCGGGCAGGTGGAATTTGCGGGTTTCGGCCGGAGCCGGGGGTTCCGGCAACGGCCAGAAACCTGGCCGACTCCAGGAGGTTATGCCCGCCGATCCTGGGCCCGCCGAGGGCTTGCGTCGGGCGCGCGGACATCTGATATAGTGACCCTTGAGAGGCTGGCGGTGGACGTACCCCTCGCCAACCCGGTCAGGTCCGGAAGGAAGCAGCCGTAACGAGTTTCGGTGCGGGTCGCTGTCCAGTCTCTCACCCTTTCCCGATCCATCGATGACCCCTTTGCCATGGACCAACCTGCCGTGACCGAACGCAATTCCGCCGATCGGTCAGGTAATCGGGCGGGCAAGGACGGCGATCCAGAGGGCTACCGGGTTCTCGCGCGCAAATACCGGCCGACGACCTTCGCTCAGCTCATCGGCCA
Organism: Caenispirillum bisanense; assembly: GCA_945906455.1. Lineage (GTDB taxonomy): Bacteria > Pseudomonadota > Alphaproteobacteria > Rhodospirillales > Rhodospirillaceae > SHVO01. The sequence continues at coordinate 4,763 of CAMDRB010000079.1, read as the reverse complement.
GGACGCCCTGGTCCGCACCCTGACCAATGCGATCACGTCGGGGCGCATCGCCCATGGCTACATGCTCACCGGCGTGCGCGGCGTCGGCAAAACCACGACCGCGCGACTGATCGCCCGGGCCTTGAACTGCGTAGGCTTGGACGGCAAGGGTGGCCCGACGCCCGAGCCCTGCGGCGCTTGCGTCCATTGCCAGGCGATTGCCGCGGACCGACACGTCGACGTCCTTGAAATGGACGCCGCCAGCCGCACCGGCATCGACGATATTCGCGAACTTCTTGACGGCGTCCGTTACCGCCCGGTCACGGCGCGCTACAAGATCTATATCGTCGACGAAGTCCACATGCTGTCGGAGAAGGCCTTCAACGCGCTCTTGAAGACGCTGGAGGAACCCCCCGAACACGTAAAATTTATTTTCGCCACCACGGAAATCCGCAAGGTGCCGGTGACGGTTCTCTCGCGCTGCCAGCGCTTCGATCTGCGCCGCATCGAAAGCGCCAATCTGCAAATGCTCTTCCGCGAAGTCAGCAAACGCGAAGGTGCTGCCGTTGATGATGGCGCGCTTGCGCTGATCGCGCGCGCGGCCGACGGTTCGGCCCGCGACGGTCTATCGATCCTCGATCAAGCGATCTCCCAGGCCGGCGGCGAGCCGCGCAAAGTCACGGAAGTCGCGGTGCGCGACATGCTGGGATTGGCCGACCGGGCGCTGGTGTTTGAACTGCTCGAAGCCGTGATGCGGGGCGACGTCAAAGTTGCCCTCGATCTGCTCGCGGCTCAATACGCCGCCGGCGCCAGCCCCATTGTTGTGCTCCAGGATCTGTTGGAACTTGTGCATTGGCTGACCCGCATGAAGGTCACGCCCGAAAGCGCCAACGATCCGGCCATGGCGGAGACCGAGCGCACGCGCGGCGTGGTCATGGCAGGATTGCTCGCCATGCCGGTTCTCTCGCGCTCATGGCAAATGCTGCTCAAAGGCTTGGGCGAAGCTCGCGCCGCGCCGATGCCCTTACAGGCGGTGGAAATGGTGCTGGTCCGCATGGCCTACGCCGCCGAACTGCCGACCCCGGCCGAGGCGCTGAAAGCGCTTGAAGGCAACCGGGCGCTCGAAGGCAACCGGGCGAATAGCCCACCGCGCCCGCTTTCAACCCCTGCGCCCGCGCCCGGTGGCGGCGCGCGCGCCGTGAGCTCCGGGGCCGCCCACGCGTCGGCTGCCGAACCAGCGCCGCGCCCGATGGCCGAGGCGTCGGCGCAGGCGCAGCTTCACGCGGTTCCTCAGGCGCCGCTCCAATTTTCCTCGATGCCGCAGAGCTTCGGTGCCGTCGTCGACCTGTTCAATGAAAAGCGCGAAGCGGTGCTGGCGACCCAGCTCAGGCATAACGCGCGCTTGGTGCGCTTTGAAAGCGGACTGATTGAATTCAACCCCGACAAGAACGCGGCGCGGGATCTGGCCGGCCAGGTGGGCAAGCTCCTGACCCAGTGGACCGGCCAACGCTGGGTGGCCGGCGTTGTCAACGCTGCCGGTCAAGCGACACTCCATGAGCAGGAATTGGAACACGCCAAATCCGATCCGCTGGTAAAGTCGATTCTCGAGGCGTTTCCCGGCGCCACCGTCGACGCCGTCCGTCGCGCCGACGATTCCGACGATTCGAATTAGCGCTGTCGATGAGGACTCGCGGCCGATGAAAAATCTCGGGCAACTCATGAAACAGGTGCAGGACATGCAATCGCGCATGTCCGAAATGCAAGAGAAGCTCGTGGATCTGGAAATCACCGGCAGCTCATGCGGCGGCCTGGTCCAGGCAACTCTCAACGGCAAGGGCGCGCTCAAGGCGCTCAAGATCGACTCGACGCTGGTTGAACCCGGCGAAACCGAGGTCCTGGAAGATCTGATCGTCACGGCCGTCAACGACGCCAAAGCGAAGGTTGACGACCGGATGCAGTCCGAGATGAGCAAGTTCACCGGTGGCCTACCGTTGCCGCCGGGCTTCAAGCTGCCTTTTTAAGCCCGACGTCAGCCATGGCCGGCGCAGAAATCGAGGCATTGATCCGCCAACTCTCCAAGATGCCGGGGCTTGGTCCGCGTTCGGCGCGCCGCATCGCGCTGGCGCTCATCAAGCGGCGCGAGACGCTGCTCGATCCCTTGGTGCAGACGCTTCAAGCGGCGGCGGCGGCGGTCAAGATCTGTTCCACTTGCGGGAACTTCGATAGCCGGAACCCATGCTCGATTTGCGCCGATCCGCGGCGCGACCAATCCCTGATCTGTGTGGTCGAGGACGTCGCCGACCTCTGGGCCTTGGAGCGCACGGCGGCGTTTCGGGGCCGCTACCACGTCACCGGCGGACTGCTCTCGCCCTTGGATGGCGTCGGACCAACCGATCTGAAGCTCGACCGCCTGATCGGCCGGGCCGCCGCGTCCGAAGTGCGCGAAATCATCATGGCCCTCAGCGCCACGGTCGACGGGCAGACCACGGCCCATTACATCGCCGAGCGGTTGCAGGGCACCAATACGGTGGTCTCGGGTCTTGCCCATGGCATGCCCATTGGCGGCGAGCTCGACTATCTTGATGACGGCACGATTTCAGCGGCCTTAAAGGCGCGGCGCCCGGTTTAGGACCTGCTATAATAATATTCGGTAACGTCGGCATGCCTCCGCCTGGGGCATCCGTCGAGTCCATTGATGGAGAATGACATGTTCAAGCGAATTGTTGCCGCCGCGGCCGTTATGTTGGCGCTCTCGGCCTGCGCCGGTCCGAGATACGTCGTCGCCGACGTTACGCGCTTTCACACCCTCGCGAGCATGCCCACGGGGCAGACGTTCGCCATCGTTGCCGTCGGGCCGGAGCAAGAGCAAAGCATCGCCTTTCGCCAGTTCGGCGATCTCATCAACACGCGGCTGAGCGCGCTCGGCATGAAACAGTTTTCGGGAAGCGGCGGACCCAGCGGCGCCGATTATGTCGTGACCCTTGAGTATGACGCGCAAGGCCCCACGCCCGATGTGCGCAGCCGCGGGTTCAATCTCTCGCTCGGCATCGGCTACGGCAATTTCAACCGGCCGTTCGGTTATGGCTGGGGCTATGACCCGTTCCTCGACAACCATAGCTACACCGAGACCCGCCAATTGTTCACGCGCCGCGTCGCCCTGAACATGTACCGGGGCGCGACATTTGTTACCGGTCCGAAGCTGCGCTTGTTCGAAGGACGCGCGATCAGTACGGGCCTTAATGGCCAGGTCGAAACCGTGATGCCCTACATGCTCGACGCCATCTTCAAGGAATTCCCCGGACCATCGGGCCGGACACGCACCGTCGCCGTCGAAGTGCCGGCCGACATCGAGAACGGCGGCGTGGGCGCACCGCGCCCCGGCAGCCGGTCGAGTTATTGAGCGCATCGAGCGCTCCCTCTCCGCCATTGACCTATATAAGCCAATGGCTTATACAGGTCCCCGATGTTCGAGTGGGATGACGCCAAGAGCGAAGCGACCCTTCGCTCCCGTGGCTTCGATTTCGCCTACGCCGCGCTCATTTTCGAAGGACCGGTCTTGGAGTTCGACGACACGCGGCGGAGCTACGGGGAACAGCGCATTTGCGCCATCGGTCGCGTCGACCAGGACATCTTACTCGTCGTCTATACCTGGCGCGGCCGTACGCGAAGGATAATCTCCGCGCGGCCTGCCAATCGAAAGGAACGCGATGGCTATCGTCAAGCTTTCGGCTGAAAGTGCCCGCAAGCAAGCCCGCAGAAATCGGGCCGTCATGGACGCCACCACCGAACGGGATATCGCGCGCCAGGCGAAGGCCGACGGATCAACGACCGCCAAAATCGACTTCAAGCGAGGACTGGCGTCCGGCCAGATCCGCCGCGTGATGCCGGTCGATGTCGCCGCGATCCGCGCCAAGACTGGGCTGTCACAAGAGCGCTTCGCGCGCGCCTTTCGCATCAGCGCCCACACGTTGCGCAATTGGGAACAGGGCCGGCGGCCTCCGGAAGGGCCCGCCCAGGCGTTGCTAACGGCGATCGATCGCGATCCCAAGGCGCTTATGCGCGCGCTCGGGGTATAGCTCCTGCCTTAGAAATTCGTACCAGGTACGAATTTCATGGGTGGTCAAGGAATTCGAGTACGGGCACGCCGTCGGCGCCCAGGGGCGCCGGATGGACTCGCAAAACGCTTTCCGGGGCTAGGCTGGCGTAGAGGTGCGGAAACAGCGCGCCGCCGCGCGATGGCTCCCAGGCGAGTCCAGGCCCAAGTCGGGCGACATCGATTTCGAGCACGACCAAATCGCTTTGCTCGCGAAAGTGGCGACGCGCGGTTTCAAGCACCTGCGCCGCGGTCGAGAAGTGGATGTAACCGTCGCGGCGGTCGATATCTGAGCCCGCAAACGTGCCGGCTTTCTGTGCGTCCAGCCACTCCTCGCGGCGAAGGATCTTGTAGATCGTGGTCATGTCACTACCGATTAATCGGACCTAGAACGGGATAATTTTGGACGGAATCACCCGTCGGATAATTAGGGTCAGAGTAAAAATCCGCGCGCCACGGCAGACGAATGGCTCGATCCGCGAGCGGAATTTTACTCTGACCCTAATTATCGTCACCGCCGGCGCAATCTGACATCGTCCCGCTCTAGAGCATCGTGCCTAAAATAGGAATCGGAGGGGATTCCCTTTTGGCCTGATTTGTGATTCACCAGTGTTCTGGGGGTGGATCATGGGCAAAGCCTATTCAATAGATCTTCGAGAGCGGGTTCAGGCTGATATTGATGAGGGCCAGT
>CAMDRB010000078.1 GCA_945906455.1 Caenispirillum bisanense | reverse complement strand
TGGTTCATCGAAGGCGATGCCAACCGCAACGCCGTCGTCGAAGTCAGTTTCCGCAAACAGGGCGCACGCGATTGGAAAGAGGCCCTGCCTTTGCTGCGCATCGGCGGCGAGCATATCGTTAATTCCGATCAGCTCTATGTCATCACCCCGCCGATGTTCGCCGGCAGCATCCTCGATCTTGAGCCCGACACCGCTTACGAAGCGAGATTCACAATGAAGGATCCTGACGGTGTCGGCGGTCCCGCCGGCAAGTCGATGATTGTCCGCACACGCCCCGAGCCGGTGCCGTTCCCAGGCGGGCGTGTGTTCCACGTCTATCCGCACGGCTTCAAGGGCGAGAAGCTAGTGCCGGCCTTCGAAGGCCTGATGTGCGCCTACAACTTCACCTGTGCCGGCACCGACTGGGCGACGGCTGGGCGCCCGCGCGTTCGGCCGGGCGACACGCTTCTGGTCCACGCCGGCCTCTACAAGTACAACCGGCTGGAATACACCAACAATGCTGGGGTCAACCGCACGGTCCCGCAGGACGGCACTTACTTCTTGACCGCCGACGGCACGGCCGAGATGCCTATTGCCATCAAGGCGGCGGGCGACGGCGAAGTGATCTTCGACGGCGCCGGAAACACTGTGCTCTTCAACGTGCAAGCGGCCGACTACACCTACTTCGAGGGCATCACCTTCCGCAATTCCGACGTCGCCATCCTGGCCGGTATCCAGTTCATCGCCGGCTCCAAGGGGCTCACCGTCAAGCGCTCGCGCTTCGAGAATGTCGGCGAGGGCGTGTTCACCAACTACTCGGGCTCGAGCAATTTCTATATCGCCGACAACTGGTTCTACGGCCGTAACGATCCCAAGCACCTGATCGGCTGGTTCCAGCCCGACACCTGGAGCCGGTTCAACGGCGTCGATGGCCAGGCCTTCCCGCCGGTGATGGCCTCATACGTCGCGGTGAAACTCTATGGCCCGGGGCATGTCGTCGCCTACAACCATGTGCAGGACTTCCACGACGGTATCAACATCGAAACCTACGGCAATCCTGACGGCTCTGTCGCCGGCGCCCCCGGCCAGGCAGTCGGCCCGAAATATCCCACGCCGGAGTATTGGGACCGCCGCCCGGTCGCCATCGACTTCTACAACAACTACATCGCTAACAGTCACGATAACCCGATCGAGGCCGACGGCGGCATGCACAACATCCGCATCATGCGGAACATGCTCATCAATCATCCGTCGCACGCGTTCTGCAATCAGCCGGCGCTGGGTGGTCCGGTTTATTGGATCCGCAACATCGCCTACAACCTGCCGGGCGGATCGACGCGCTTGACCGGCGGTTCGGCGGGCGTGCTGTTCTATAACAACACTATTCTGTCGGAGACAGTGGGTACGCCGCAGAACGCCCACTGGCGCAACAATCTGATCCTAGGACAGAACGCCGGACCGATCCTGTTCAGCGTGACCACCGACACCAGCTACACGTCGTCCGACTACAACGGCTTCAGTCCGATGCCGGGCGCCAAGATTTCGTTTGCGTGGAATTCGCCGCCGCCCGACGTCGTGACCCGCTCGAGCGAGCGCCAGCAGCGCGAATTCGCTACGCTGGCGGACTACAGCAAAGGCACCGGTCAGGACCAGCATAGCGTGCTGGTCGATTACGATGTTTTCGTGAAAGTGCCGCGCCTCGACGCCAAGGACTTGGGATCGCTGCAAAAGCTGTACAACCCAGCCGATCTTGATTTTCACCTGCGCCGGGGTTCCGCGGCCATCGATCGCGGTATGGCACTACCCACCGTGACCGAAGGCCATGCCGGCAAGGCGCCGGACCTCGGCGCGCTCGAACTGGGGGCCGCCGCCCCGCACTACGGCCCGCGGCCTTAGTCGACGTTGCTGCCGGGCTACCGCCAACACAACTGGCCCGGCGACGGCGGCCTAATGGCTCGCCTTGGATCGTGCACGGCCCGAAAAAACGAGGTGTTTCAGAACCCAGAAAAAACAGCCCCACAGCCAGGGGGGAGAAGAGCTGCAGGGCTGGGCCTCGTGGTGGCCGGCCATGGCGGGGACGATGTGGGCTCCGGCCATGCGATCCTTATAGCGCCCAATACCGGCGCAGGGTTTGACGCCCGTCAAAACGTCGTCATTGACTCGCGATGGCCGTCGGACTTGACCTACGCCATGGACTTCCGTGGGCAAGTCATTAAATTTATCGTTTGTCGTCTAGTGATCGGTGCCCGGCGCCCGTTTGATTTTCGGCCAGTGGGCCCAAAGTGAGGTGATCATGCGTAGGTTCGTATTGGCTGTTTGCGCCGTCATCGCGCTCGCGGGCTGCGCGGGCCGGACGGATTATGTCTTTCAACCTCCCGCCGCCGACGAGCCCGAATCCAGGATTCAGTTTATTCAATATCGCAACGTTTACAGCTGGCACAGCGAGAGCGATCGATTGCTATATGTCCAGAGCCGCGACCGGCAGTGGTATCGCGTCGATCTTTTTTCACCCTGTATCGGCCTAGAATACTCTCTCGGGGTTAGGCTGCTGCCAAGCGACGGGGCCGGCACCTTCGACCGATTCAGCTCGATCGCCATCCGCGGCCAGCGATGCAAGGTGGAGTCCGTCAAGAAGGTCGCCCCGCCGGTTAAAACCAGCACGCCAAAGTCGGCGCGTTCGTGATTGCCCGCGCCGTGACACGGCAACTGGCGCAACTGTTTTCGATACTTCTGATCTTCGGTCTCTTGGCGACGGCTCGGGCGGCGGACACCGCGCCCGGCTCCGCTGGACTGGATATGGCGCTGCCCGCCGGCGAGCGCGCGGTCAAAGTCATCGCTTTCCGCGCGGCCGGCGACGCTCCTCGCCCGGCCGCGTTGATACTTCACGGCGCCGGCGGGTTCGACCGGCGGATCTCTGCCTACAGAGCCTATGCCGCTGCGGTCGCGACCGCGGGCATCGATGCTTATCTGGTCTATTATTATAGCGCGGCTGGGGGAGGCGTTTTTAAAACGCGTTACCCGGCATGGGCGCGGCTCGTCGGCGACCTCGCGGAGCACTTGCGAAGCGAAAAAGCGTCCAACGGTAAGGTTGGCCTGATCGGCTTTTCCAACGGCGGTATACTGGCCACGGGCGCCGTCGTCCTCGACCCAAAGATCAACGCGGCGGTGGTCTATTACGGGACCGAGCCGTGGCCTTTAAAGGATACGGTGAGGCGTTACCCACCCCTTCTCATCCTGCACGGCGACGCCGATGCGGTCATCGCCGTCGAGGCCGGCCTGCAACTTGCTGAGAACGCGCGCGCGCTCGGCACCTCTGTTGACCTCGTTGTATACCCCGATGAAGTCCACGGCTTTGGCTCGAATCTCGAAAGCAAGAACGGCGCCGATGCTCTCGCACGGACCCTATCGTTCCTCAAGAAGGAACTGGCAAAGTAGATTAGCGCGGCTCTATGATGCCCCATTCGAAATTAAAACTCGGGGGGGCAGGCATGCGCGCGAATTTCCGGAGAACTTTGCTGCTTTCGACGTGTTTCGCGTTCACCGCCATTGGCGGGGGGAACGTTGCTCACGCTGCGGATTGCGCCAGCCTCATGGGCGTGACTTTTGCGTCGGTGCAAATCACCGCCGCTTCATCAGTAACTTCAATCGATCTCAAGAACGCGGCCGGCACCACGTCGGTGACCAAGCCCTTCTGCCGTGTCCAAGCTGTCGCGCGGCCGACGCCTGATTCGGAAATCCTGTTCGAAATCTGGCTGCCGCCAACCGCGGAAGCCTGGAACGGCAGAATGAAGACCGAAGCCACCGGCGGCTACTTAGGCGGGATTCCCTATGGGCGCATGGCGCAGGAACTCGAGGCCGGCTTCGCCGAGGTGGGCACCAATCTCGGCCATGAAGGCGGCGAGGCGGAAAGCTGGGCCCTGGGGCATCCGGAGAAGGTCAACGACTACGCCTACCGCACACACTATTACGTCGCCAATACCGCCAAGGCCGTGATCACGACATTCTACGGCCAGGCTCCCAAGAAGGCGTACTTCGACGGTTGTTCCGGCGGAGGGCGCCAGGGCCAGATGATGGCCCAGCGCTATCCGGACCTTTATGACGGCATCATCGTCGGCGCTCCGACGATGTTCTATTCCGACGACATCATGCACTTGATTTGGCAGAACGTTCTTCATCGCACGACACCGGGATCTGAAACGATCATTCCGGCTGCGAAACTGCCGATGATCAACGCCGACGTGAAGGCTCAATGCGACGCCAAGGACGGCCTCAAGGACGGCGAGATCACCGATCCCAGGGCCTGCGGCTACGACCCCAAGCGCCTACAATGCAAAGCCGGCGACGCCGCGGACTGCCTGACGCCGCAGCAAGTCGATCTCGTGCGCGCCACTTACCGCGGCTCCCACACCAGTGCCGGCGTGACCCTGATGCCAGGCCCTCAGCCGGGCTCCGAATTCTTGTGGCAGGGCATGGCCAATACCGCCGTCACTGGCGGATACGGCAATTTTATCGGCCACTTTTTCTATGGGAAGAAGGACTTCGACTGGCGCAAAATAAATTTCGACACCGACTACGACGCCATCAGGCAGAAACTCGATGCGATTCTTGCCGCGCCCAGCCCCGACCTCACACGCTTCAAGGCTCGCGGCGGCAAGATCATCCAATACCACGGCTGGAACGATGCGACCAACACGCCTTCTGAATCGCCGAACTTCTTCGCCGCCTTGGCGGTGTTCGAGAAATACCAGGCGAACCCCGCCGGCTTGGACAAGGCCTTGAGCGAACTGTCGCCCGGCGAAATCGCCGCGCTCGTGCTCAGCTCGAAAGATGTCCAGAACTACTACCGGCTGTTCATGGTGCCCGGAATGGCGCACTGCAATGGAGGCACCGGCCCGACCGCGTTCAACCAATCGCGGGGTTCGCAGTCACCAACGACTGGCCCAGACCAGGATATCGTGTCGGCGTTGGTGCGCTGGGTCGAACAGGGTGTCCCGCCCGAGAGCTTGATCGCCACCCAATTCTCGGGCGGCGAAGGCTCCCGGACCGTCGTCCGCCAGCGTCCGCTTTGCGCCTATCCCAAGGTCGCGAAATACACCGGCAAGGGCGACGTCAATGCCGCCGCGAGTTTTTCGTGCGTGGCCCCGAGCAAGGCGACCGTGACCCCGACACCGGCGGACCTCGTTCAAATCGGCAACGCGATCAAGTGGCGGGGCAACCTAACCCCGGTGGCGCCGTGATCGAGCGCCGACCGCCGCTGGCGCCAATCTTTTTGCACTGCGTCATGACCGATGAACGCTCCGAACTCCTTGCGTGTCCTTAAACACCGCGGCTTACCTGACCCGTTGGCCCGTTCCGGTTTGGTTCTTGCCGTGCGTAAAGCCTTGCATCTTCCCGGACGCCGGATTATCGATCACTGATGCTATGGGGCCGTTTCTGGTAGCGCTAACTGCCGGGACGGGGGAGAGATTCGCGTTCCGCATGTCGCGGCTAACGATCACGTTGGGAGCGGCATCTAGCTCAAGATTGACTCGATAAACGATTTGCGCCGGTTCGCTCTGCGGATGTCCGCGGGCATTCAGCCGAGAGCATTATTGTGTAGTTTTTTTCGCCGCAAGGACGTATCCGAAGCCTGAAGCGCGGCCCGTCTGAGCAGCCATTGAGAAAGTGAGAGAATATCCAATGACCGATGAAACAACTTCGTCCGTTTCCGCTCATGCCAATGACACAGGGGCCAATGACACCGGGAATGTGACGGCCGCGGAATTCAAAGTTATCGCGGCCTCGTCCATCGGCACCGTTTTTGAATGGTTCGATTTCTTTCTCTACGGCTCCATGGCCGTCGTGCTCAGCCGCCACTTCTTCGCCGGCGTGAGCGAGTCAACCGCGTTCACCTTGGCCTTGCTCGCCTTCGCCGCCGGGTTCGCGGTCCGTCCCTTTGGCGCGCTGGTGTTCGGGTTCCTCGGCGACGTCTGGGGCCGCAAGAATACGTTCATCATCACGCTTCTGCTCATGGGCGTCGCCACCTTCTCGATCGGGTTGCTGCCGACCTATGCGCAGATCGGCGTCGCCGCACCCTGGTGCCTCGTGGCCTTACGCATGCTGCAAGGCCTTTCCGTCGGTGGTGTCTACGGCGGCGCCGCGATTTATGTGGCCGAGCACGCGCCACAAAACCGCCGCGGTTTTTACACCAGCTTTATTCAGACCACGGCTACGGCGGGCATGGCCCTGAGCCTGGCGGTCATTTTCGGCACCAGATATGCGATCGGCGAGGAAGCCTTCAACGCCTGGGGTTGGCGCATCCCGTTCCTGTCGTCGATCCTGCTGCTGGCCGTGACGATGTGGATCCAGCTCAAACTGGCCGAGAGCCCGATCTATCTACGCATGAAGGCCTCGGGCAAAGCTTCGAAGAGCCCGTGGAAGGAGTCCTTCGGCAACTGGAAAAACGTGCGGATCATCCTGATCGCCCTTTTTGGCGCACTCGTCGGCCAGGCGGTGATCTGGTATGCCTCGCAGTTCTACACCCTGTTTTTCCTGGAACGGATCCTGAAGGTCGACGGTCCGGTGGCCAACCTCCTGATGATCAGCGCCCTGGTCATCGCGACGCCGCTCTACATCTTGTTTGGATGGCTTTCCGATAAAGTCGGCCGCAAGAACGTCATGATGACGGCCTGCCTGCTTGCGGTGTTGACTTACTTCCCGCTGTTTAATGCGCTCACGGCCGCGGCCAATCCGGTCCTGGCACAAGCCGTGGCGACGTCGCCGGTAGTGGTCTATGCCGACGACAGCGAGTGTTCGTTCCAATTCGATCCGGTCGGGCGGGCCACGTTCAGCACGTCGTGCGATATCGCGCGCTCCTACCTGACCAACGCCGGCGTGACCTATAATTCGGAAAGCGCCCCGGCCGGAACCGTGGCGGAGTTGCGGGTCGGCGATCAGGTCCTGCCTTCTTTCCGTGGCAACGATTTGTCGCCCGCCGATCTGCGCACGCAGCGCGCCGAATGGACAAAATCGGCGGCGGCGATGATCGCGGCCGCCGGCTACCCGGCCAAGGCCGACACCGACAAGATCAACTTTCCGCTGGTGATGCTGATATTGCTCGGCATCATGACGCTGGCGGCGATGGTCTACGGACCGATGGCGGCCTTTCTGGTCGAACTCTTCCCGACGAGAATCCGTTACACGTCCTTGAGCCTGCCCTATCACATCGGTACCGGCTGGTTCGGCGGTTTCCTACCGACCTTCGCCTTCGCGATTGTGGCCGAAACCGGAAACATCTATTCGGGACTGTGGTATCCGGTCGGTTTCGCGGCATTCTCGCTGGTCGTCGGACTGATCTTCCTGCCGCAAACGCACAAGGTCGACATCCACGCCTAAAACGCCAAGGACCGTTTCGCGCCGTCGATCGGGCCGCGCAACGGCCCCGGCGCTTGCGTTCCGCCCGCGCTTCGGGCTACTTGCCGGCCGGCGCGAAAATCTTTCCCGGATTCATGATGTTTTGCGGGTCAAGCGCGCGCTTGATCGCCTGCATGACATGAACGCTGTCGCCGTGTTCGGCGTAAAGGTGCTTGATCTTACCAAGCCCGATGCCGTGCTCGCCGGTACAGGTCCCGCCGGCCGCCAGGGCGCGGCCAATCAGACGGTCGTTAAACGCATGGACGCGCGCGAGGTAGGCCGGATCGTCGGGCTTGACCATCACCAGCATGTGGAAGTTGCCGTCGCCGACGTGGCCGACAATCGGCGCGATCAGCCCAGAGTCCGCGGCATCACGCTTACTGCTGGTCACGACCCCGGCCAGGCGTGAAATCGGCACGCAGACATCGGTCGCGAACACGTCCCAGCCCGGATAGGCCTGCTTGTCGACCCACGTGGCGTCGTGACGTGCCTGCCACAGCTTGGTGCGTTCCTCGGCCTGCGTCGTCCAGGTGAAGTTTCCGCCGCCGTTGTCCGAGGCCAGAGCTTGGACCATCTCGGCCTGCTCTTGAACTCCGGCCGCGGTGCCATGGAATTCCATGAACAACGTGTCGAGCACGGGAAAATCGAACTTGGCCTGTTTGTTGAGGATGTCGATTTGGCAATCGTCGAGCAACTCGATGCGCGCAATCGGGACGCCCGCCTGGATGGTGCTGATCACCGTATCGACCGCGCCCTCGATGGTCTTGAACGAGCATACCGCCGCCGCGGTCTTTTCCGGAATCCCGTAAAGCCTAAGCGTGACTTCGGTGATTATGCCGAGAGTTCCCTCGGATCCGACGAATACCCGGGTCAGGTCGTAGCCGGCAGAGGATTTGCGCGCGCGGCCTCCGGTGCGGATCACGCCACCGTCGGCGGTCACAACCTGCAGGGCGAGCACGTTCTCGCGCATGGTGCCGTAGCGCACGGCATTGGTCCCCGACGCCCGGGTCGCGGCCATGCCGCCGAGCGAAGCGTCGGCGCCGGGGTCGATCGGAAAAAACAATCCGGTATCGCGGATATGCGAATTCAAGGCTTTGCGGGTGACGCCGGGCTCGACGACCACGTCCAGATCCTCGGTATTGACTTGCAAGACGCGGTCCATCCGGCTCACATCGAGCGACAAACCTCCCATCGGCGCGGCGATGTGGCCTTCAACCGACGTGCCGGTGCCAAAGGGAATGATCGGAATAGCGTGGGCGGCGCAGATTTTGACAATCTCGACCACTTCGGCGGTGGACTGCGCGAAGGCGACAGCGTCCGGCGGATCATTCGCGGAAAGAAATACGCCGGTGCTGTGTTGCGCACAGACGGCCGTCGAGGTCGAGATCCGGTCACCGAGAAGATTTCTCAGTTGCGCGATGGCGTCGCTCAGCCTTGGCAAAGGGGCGCGCGCCGTGACTGCTTTGACCATGATGATTTGCCTCTTCGAATTCGTCTCGAGCCAGCGCCGCCAGTCTACCATGTTTCGCAAAGCGCTCGCCAGTTGCCCTTGCCTCAGAAACGGGGAACGGCCGCGGCACCGCCGCGCGTAAGGGCCTTTGGGGATTAGTACAGCGTCCCCGCTTTGCGCTATACTGGCTTCAACCAGCGGAGAGCAACGATGCGCGATATGAGTGAACCCCAGCGGCCCGCACGTAACGTATTGGGCGGCTCATTGCTGACCTGCTCGGTCAAGCCGCTCACCGGCTTCTTTCGCGACGGCTGCTGCAATACCGGACCGACTGATCGCGGCTCACATACCGTCTGCATGATCGCGACGGCCGAGTTCCTCGCCTACAGCAAAAGCCGGGGCAACGATCTTTCGACGCCGGTACCCGACTTCGGTTTTCCCGGGCTGAAGCCCGGTGACCGCTGGTGCTTGTGCGCGCCGCGCTGGCAGGAAGCCCTGGAGGCCGGGCACGCCCCTAAGGTTGTGCTTGCGGCGACCCACGAAGGCGCCTTGGAATACAGCACCCTCGCCGCTCTGAAGAAATATGCCGTTGACCTGATGTAAACAGGCCGGCGTTGGCGCAGTGAAGTTAAAGGCCGAACGTCGCGAGCGAGACGTGTCTGTCGATGACGACTGCGAGGAAGACTCCCGCGAGGTACTGCATCGAAAACAAGAAATTGCGTCGGGCCAAGTTGCGCGACGGATCGCGGACCAATTTCCAATTCAACCACAGAAACCGAATACCGAATGCCGTGGAGACGACGGCATAAAGAACGCCTAACTGTCCGAAGAGTGTCGGCAGCATCGCGGAAATCACGAGCGCAACGGTATTGGCGAAGATCCACTTGGCGCAGGCCGCATCGCCCAGGACCACGGGCAGCATCGGCACGCCAGCCTTGGCATAATCATCTTTGATCAGAATAGCCAAAGACCAGAAATGCGAAGGCGTCCACAGAAAGAGCGTAATTGCCATAAGCGTCGGCAGCAGCCATTGTGAGCCGTCAACGGCCGCGGCTCCGGCGAGCACCGCGAAACTGCCGGCGGCTCCACCAATGATAATATTAGTCCAGTGCCGGCGCTTCAGCCACACGGTGTAGACAACGCCGTAAGTAAAAGCACCGAGGAAAAGGTGCGCCGCGACCACCCAGTTGAACGCCAGCACGGCGATCAGGCAACCGGCCATCAACAGAATGCCGGCGAACCACAGCGCACGGCGCGGATCACCTAAGGTGCCGGCGGCCAGCGGTCTCAAGGCAGTACGCGGCATCAACCGGTCGAGATCGCGGTCGTAAAACTGGTTGAACACGGCCGAGCCGGATGAGCCGAGCAGCATGGCGATGAAAAGAATCAGGAGCTGCCAGCCATCCACCCGGGTCGCCACGGCGGCATAGCCGGCCATGGCGCTGAGTGCGATCAGGAAGCCGATGCGAAGCTTCATCAGCTCTAGGTAGCTGCGGATCTGCATATATTCTATCCAGCCCCGAACGGCGCCCGATACTAAAGACCTGAAATGCCAGCTTTATTCCGCCCCGGCGCCAGCCGGCGGGAAACCTCAGCCTGCCGTAACATCATGCTCGGCCTTTGCCAACAGCAATCTGACCGCGAGAACGATGAAGATTAGCCCGCCAGCCACGGCGACAACACCGCCAATTCCTTCCACGACCATGAAAACGATTTTATTGGTCGTGTCCAGATCCTGCGCCGCCCCGGCGGTTTTGCGGGCCACGCCCTCCACACCGGCGAGGTAGAGGCCAAGCGAGTGCACGAATTGTCCGCCGCCCAGCAATAGGTACATAGCCGTGCGCAAACGCCGCCGTTCAGTGCGCCGGTGCAGGAGCGGCAGGAATAATCCGAAATAGAGCGCCATGAAACTGAGCGTCACGGCGATCAGCATGGCGTGATAGTGGGCCGGCGTACGCGTGTCGACCGAGCCTTCGTAGAAGCCGATGATTCCCCCGAAGGCAAACAGAGCGAGCGCGGCGGCCACCGCCTTGACTTCGGGCGCGGCGGCCCAGACGTCACGTTGCCGCCGAAATAGAAGGGCAACCACACTCAGCATGACGACACCGGCCGGCACCGGAAGCGCGTACCAATAGAGGTCGGTAAACGTCATGCGCATGGCGGGGCTGCCACCATCGTAAGTTAAGTAGAGTAAGGGCCCGGCAGTGGCGCCGGCAACGAGGAGCAGCAGCATCGCCTTGAACCAGGCAGGCGGCAGTGGCGTCTCACCAAGTGTGACGCGCGCAAGGAGGTAGAAGCCACACAGCATAAGTGCCGTGTTGGCAAATTGCAGGACGTGTCCGCCGCCCCACATGACGTACTCGGCCGCGCTCGCAAGATCGGTATTGGGCGGCAGCGTAAAGAAGGCCGCGGCAACGCAGGCCAGGGCAATGAGATAAATCGCGCCGGCGCAGGCGACGCCAAAGGTCCCTGCCTCGACAAAACGCTGATGTGCGAGCGAGATCAAGAGCCGCAGGATCGGTAACGCCAAGCATACCGCCGCCATAAGCAATCCACCAAAGTACAATGGGTGGGCAAGCAGCGGGATATAGTTGTTGAGGGACGGTTCCCCCAGATCGGCGAGGGCCGGAATCAACAACGCGACAAAACTCAGACCAAAGCCGAGAACGGCGAAACGGCCGACGAAAATGCCGAAGCCGCCCCCGGATTGTTCGAGCGTGGGTCGATCTAGCGCGGCTGCCGATTGCGCCGTGACGATGACGGTCATGGCGCCTTGTATGCCCAAATACCAGATGAAGAAGGCGAAGCTGACGTGAACGACCAAGAGTTTCTGAAAGAAGCTTTGGCCCGCCCACGGGAAAATTACTTCCGCGCCGGGCATGCGCGCAAGCGCAAGCAAAAGTGCCAGCAGCCCGGCAAGCGCCAGGGCCGCCAATGAGAGAAGGCTCCAACCGAATAGCTCGGCACGCAGGTCCGGCGTTAATTTGCCGGCAAAATTTCCGTCCACCGGCACATCGACTGGTGGCGGCAGCGATCGCGCAATAACTTCCCGATCGTCCATATTGTCTGCGATTCAGGCCGGAGACTTAGGGCCCCAGCCATCGCGTCAGGCCGTGGCCGGGTAAACGTGGTAAAGGATGGCATAAATCATGACCCCGGTCACGGTGACGTAGAGCCAGACCGGCAGTGTCCAGCGCGCGATCGCCTTATGGCGATCGAAGGCGCCGTGGAGCGCCCGCCAGGCGGTGATGGCGACCATCGGCACGACGGCAACCGCCAGAATCACATGGCTGATCAACAGTCCATAGTAGGCCGGCTTGGTCCATCCGGTACCCGGAAATACAAAAATCGGCGCGGTGAAATGATAGGTGAGGTAACAGGCCAGAAATACCGCCGATACAACGAGTGCCGCGATCATGAATTTTCGGTGCAACGCGCGGTTTCCGGCCCGGATAAACGTGAATCCAGCCAGCAGTAGGATGGTCGATAGCGCGTTCAGGATGGCGTTAACGTGGGGCAAGACCGTCGCGGTAGTCATTGCATGGGGATGTCCCGCACTTTGTTGAAAATTGCTTGGCAGGCGTCACTGGTTGAGCAGGCTACGCGGCCTTGGCCTGCTGTTCAAGGGTGGCGGTGATGGTGTGCCTGGCCTGATGCGCCATCAGGGCGGCCCGCAGGAGCGGCAGTTGCT
>CAMDRB010000077.1 GCA_945906455.1 Caenispirillum bisanense | reverse complement strand
GACGATCACCTTATCCGCGGCCAAACAACCACGCTCGACATCGGTGAAAACGGCCTCTGGCTGCGCGAGTCCGCAGCCGGAGTCGGGACCGTCGTTTTCGCTTCCTCGGTACATTACGCGAACGAGACGCTTCAGCTCGAAGGCATTTCCATCTTTCAGACGGACGTCTCTGAAAAGTTTGCGCGGCGATTGGAGGCCAAAGGCGGACGATTGGCCGAAGGCGAGTTTCGCCTCGAGCAAGTGTGGGACATTTTACCCGGCGCGCCGGCAACTTTTTATGACACCTATGCCCTGCCGACGTCGATCACCATGAGCGCCGTTCAAACCAGCTTCGCGGCGCCCGAGACCATGTCATTTTGGCAACTGCCGCAGTTTATCCGCTTCTCCGAGCGGTCCGGATTTTCGGCCCTTGCGCATAAACTCTATTGGCATTCGTTGCTGGCATCGCCGTGGTTGCTGTGCGCGATGGTGCTCATCGCCGCGGCCTTCAATATCACCGCCAATGCGCGCCTCGCCGGTTGGACTCAGCGCGGTATTGCCGGGCTGGCCGTCGGCTTTCTATTGTACTTCTTCAGTCGCTTTCTCTACGCCCTAGGCTTGTCAGCGAGCCTTCCTTTGCTGCTCGCGGCCTGGACGCCGGCCTTGGTGGCAAGCATGCTCGGGCTTGCATATCTTTTTCACCGCGAAGACGGATAGTGCTAAACTCAATGATGACGAAACTTTCCGGCGATCTTCGCGAACATCCCAGCCGCTGGGCGCTGGCGGTGCTCGTCGTTTTGCTCCTTGTTCCGGGCATGGATTTCACTCTGAGCGGTGCATTCTATCTGCCAGGAAAAGGCTTTGGCTGGAGCGCGGACGGATTCCTTGAATTTGTGCGCGCGTTCGTTCCCGACGTCATCATTGGTAGCTTTGTCCTTTGCGTCGCTCTGTGGATTGTCGGGCTTTTTGACGCCCGATGGTCGTGGCGGTTGACAACGCCGCGTATGACTTATCTTCTGTTGTCGCTCCTGACCGGGCCAGGGCTGATCGTCGAAACGATATTGAAGCCGCACTGGGGCCGCGCTCGTCCAAAAGATGTCCTTCAGTTCGGTGGCGATGCTGCCTATACACCGGCCTGGAAAATCGCCGAGGAGTGCGAAAAAAACTGCTCGTTTGTGTCTGGCCATGCCGCCATCGCGTTCTGGATTACGGCATATGCGCTGTTGCTTCCGCCGCGGTGGCGCGCTCCGGCTGTGTTCGCCGGCACTGCATTTGGCATGGGCGTGGGGCTGGTGCGGGTGGCGCAAGGCGCGCATTTCTTTACCGACATTGTGGCGGCGGGAATTATCGTCCTCTTGGTCAACGCAATCCTTGCCAGGCTGCTTTTGAAGCCGTCGGTGCGCCCTTGAAAAAGGCGCCCCTGGCCAAACGGTTGGGCGCGCCGTTTGCAGGCAAAGGTTCGCCGCCAGCCGCGATCTGGCATCCCTTCGACCGACCCTATTCTCGTCTCCTGGATCTTAATCCCGGGGCGGCGGGACTTACCGGAAAGCCAGGTGTCTATGCGATTTGGCATTTGGGCATCCGGCCGCAATGGCTACGGGCAGGGGCCACGCAAGACCTCGGCGCGGCATTAGGCGCTTTCGCGCGGACCGAGTGGATCCGCACGTTTCACGGCAATGCCGGGGTATTTATTGCTTGGGCCATACCGGCGCAAAATCAGTGCGCCGGTATGGCCGGGTTCTTGGCGGAGAAACTGAGGCCGGCATTTCAAGGGGAGGCTTATGCGGGGGATCTGGCCTTAGACTCAGCGGTGACCCCGATCGCTTGCCAGCTGCCGCCCGGCACCCAAGAATGAACGTTTCCATTTTCGGCATTGCGACGTCCTATCCGTCCTTTCTCATCCGCCAGCACGAGGTCATGGCCATGGCCGCCGAGGTCTTTGGTCACCGGCCCGAACTAATGCAGCGCATGAGCAAGAGTTACGGCAATGCCGGCGTGAAGCAGCGGTACTCCTGCGTGCCGCTGGCGTGGTACGCAGAGCCGCATGGATGGCCAGAGCGTGCGCGGCTGTTCGAGGAGAACGCCGTCAAGCTGCTGACGGACGCCGGCCTCAAGGCTTTGCAGCATGCCGGGGTGAATCCCGCCGACGTGGCGGTGACGGTCACGGTTTCTTCCACCGGAATAGTAACGCCGTGCCTAGATTCTTTGTTGCAGAAACCCTTAGGACTGCCGCCGACCGTCGAGCGCCTGCCGGTCTTTGGCCTGGGCTGCGCCGGTGGCGTGATCGGGCTCGCCCGGGCAGCGTCCATGGCGCGGGCACTTCCCGGGCGGTGGGTACTCCTGATGTGCACGGAATTATGCGGATTGACGTTTCGGGCCGCCGACGACAGCAAGGCCAATATCATCGGCACGACAATTTTCGGCGACGGTGCCGCGGCCGTGGTTCTTCGGGCTGACAGCGAAGATTCTCCGACGCGGCCGGGCGCGCCGATTTTGGCAAGTATAGCGGCGTCGGGTGAACACACCTGGCCTGGAACGCGCGATATCATGGGATGGAGAGTCGAGGATGACGGACTCGGCGTGCTGTTTTCGAACAGCATTCCGGCGCTTGTCCGCGAGAAGATGCGCGCGGTCACCGACACGTTCCTCGCGGCCCATGGCTTGACCCAGCAAGATCTCGCGGGCCTGATCGTTCATCCCGGTGGCCAGAAAGTGTTGGAGGCTATAGAAGACTGTTACGAACTGCCCGATGGAGCGCTGGCCGACGCGCGCGCCGTGCTGGCCGATTACGGCAACATGTCGGCGGTTACCGTGCTCGCGGTCCTTGATCGCGCTCTGGCGCGGGGTGCATCGGGCCGGCAACTGATGGTGGCGATGGGCCCCGGCTTTTCAGTCGGAATGGCTCTGCTCGACTTACCCTGAATCCGGCATGACGGCGGCCCTGCTCATCTATGTCATCGTGGAGCGGCTCGCCGAGCTGGTGATCGCCAATCGCAATACGCGCCGGCTTCTTGCTCGCGGAGCTTACGAAGTCGGGGCATCGCACTACCGCTACATCGTCGGACTGCATGTGGCGTGGCTGGCGGCGATCGTCGGGTGGGTCGCGTGGACCGCGCCGCAGGTGAGTTCACCGCCCCTGGTCCTCTACCTGATCCTACAGAGCTTACGGCTCTGGGTCATCGCCAGCTTAGAGCCCTATTGGACGACGCGGATCATCACGCTGCCGGAAGCGCCTCTGGTCAAATCCGGACCCTATCGGTTCCTGCGACATCCAAACTACGTTGTCGTGGTCCTGGAAATCGCGACTCTGCCCCTGGTGTTTGGCGCTTGGCACTTAGCCGTGATTTTTTCGCTATTGAATGCGGCAGTCATCTGGGTGCGCGTTCGTGCTGAGAGCGCCGCCCTTCGCGCCCGGTCCTAATCCTTAGATCCGCCGGACAAAACCCGCTTGGCGATTTCATAAGAGAAACCCGCGCGGGCAAGGGCCCCGAGATCTTTAGCGGCCTTTTTGCGTCGTGCCTCGGCATCGCCTTGGCGGTCTCCGAAGGGTCCGAGGCGTCGGCGTTGCGCATAGGCAATCGCCGCCTCCCATGCCGCATCGGTGCCGGTTTCGGTGATCGCCGTTGCGTTCAGCGCCGCGTCGATCAATGCTCGCGCCACCCCCTTGGCGACCAGCAGCGCGCGAATTTTCCCGGGGCTTTTTCCTAAACGGCGCAAAGCCGCGGCGCGGCCCGCTGCGTAGCGGGCGTCGTCCACCACGCCACTGCGCTCAAAGCGCGCCACGATTTCATCGATACTTGCAACGAACTCACCGGTTTCGCCGCCATGCGATCGGACGGCTCGCTCCACGCGGCGTAGCAATACCCGTTTGAGATGAGTCGCGGTCGTGGCGAAGCGTTCGACATGGAACTTGGCGATATTCTCCAGGCGCTGTTTGGTCATGGGTCTTGAAGCGCGCTTGTGCGCAAGGCCATTGGGCGTGTCGGCCCGCGGAGGCCGCGGGACTTTGAAAGGGCTGGGCGAAGCCATGGGATGGATATACCTTGTCACGGACCCATGTGGCGAGCCTGATATGATAACCGCCGCAACTTTCAGATTGACGGTGTCGATGCCCGACCAAACAGCTCCCCCGACCACGAATTTCTCCATCCCGCTGCCCCGCACAATCGGCAGGGTCAATTGGCGCGGGATGTGGGAACTCTATTTGAAAGAGGTGCGGCGCTTCTGGAAAGTGATTTTTCAGACCGTGGCGGCGCCGGTGATAACGACACTCATGTTCCTGCTGATGATGGTCTTTGCCTTCGGTCGCGGCAGCACGGAGATCGTGGGCTACCCGTTCGAAGACTTCCTAGTGCCTGGTCTGATCATCATGACTATGGTTCAGAATGCTTTCGCCAATACGTCCTCTTCTATCCTGGTGTCCAAAGTACAGGGCAATATAGTTGACGTTTTGATGCCGCCCTTGAGCGCCCTTGAGCTGACAGTGGCATGGACCTTGGGTGGGGTAACGCGGGGCATTGCGGTAGGAGCGGTCTGCGCCGCGACCATGGCGTTCTTTGCGCAGCTGCATCTTTACAGTTTTTGGATGGTACTATTTCACACCGTCGCGGGCTGCCTGTTTATGTCGTTGGTGGGAATCCTCGCGGCCGTCTGGGCGGAAAAATTCGATCACATGGCGGCCGTGACCAACTTCATCGTCACCCCACTGACGTTCTTGTCGGGCACCTTCTATACCGTTGATCGGCTGCCGCCCTGGGCGCAGTTCCTGGCGCACTACAACCCCTTCTTTTATAACATCGACGGGTTTCGCTATGGGTTCCTGGGCCATGAAACAAGCCGTCCGCTGACCGGCATCGCCGTGCTGATCGGCGTAAACCTCGTCATGTTCATCTGGACTTATGGCGTGATCAAGAGCGGCTACAAACTCAAAGCCTGAGGCTCGGCCTGAGCCGCGATTTCGCGGCCAATTCGCCGCTCGCACTGGGCGTAATGCCTGCTCCCGGCGTTGACAAAATCGCGGGTTGGCGTATGAGTCCTGATCGTCGGGCGGTCTGAAGGCCGCCCTGATTTTTTTCCGGTTTGTTACTTTCAAGAGATTGGAGCGCGAGCGCGGCCAGCGCCGGTTTTGGGGGCGATGTTGTGAGTATTCCCGCAGTGATGCCGACCTATGCGCGATCCGATCTCGTTTTCGAACGGGGTCAGGGCGCCATGCTCTACACCGACGACGGCCGCAGCTTCCTTGATTTCGGCGCGGGCATTGCCGTGAACGCGCTCGGCCATGCCCATCCTCATCTGGTGGCGGCGCTCAAGGCGCAGGCGGAAAAGCTCTGGCATTCCTCCAATCTCTATCGCGTAGCCGGGCAGGAAAAACTGGCAGCGCGGCTGGTTGCCAACTCCTTTGCCGATACCGCCTTTTTCTGCAACTCAGGAGCTGAAGCCGTCGAGTGCGCCATCAAGATCGCGCGGCGCTATCATCAGGCTCAGGGTGCCAAGGACAAGTACCGGGTGATTACGGCCCGTGGCGCGTTCCACGGACGCACCCTCGCCATGATCGCCGCGGGCGGCAAGGAAAACCACCTCGACGGCTTCGCGCCCAAGGTCGATGGCTTCGATCAAGTAGCTTGCGGCAATCTCAACGAGGCGCGGGCGGCGATCACGCCTCAGACCGCAGCGGTCGCCGTCGAACTGGTCCAGGGCGAAGGCGGCATTGTGCCGCTCGATCCCGACTATGTACGCGGCCTGCGCGCCATGGCCGACGAATTCGGCTTGTTGCTGATATTCGACGAAGTTCAGACCGGCATGGGCCGCACCGGCAAATTGTTCGCTTACGAATGGACCGGCGTTACGCCGGATGTTATGGCGCTCGCCAAGGGCTTGGGCGGTGGCTTCCCGGTTGGCGCATGCCTAGCCACCGAGTCTGTCGCGAAATATATGACCGCCGGTACGCATGGATCCACTTTCGGCGGCAACCCGCTAGCCATGGCTGCAGCCAACGCGGTCCTGGACGTAATGCTGGAGCCGGGCTTCATGGAACACGTACAGAAGGTCGCGGGCTACCTATGGGCCAAGCTTACGCCGCTGGTCGGCAAGCATTCGAAGGTCTTCGAGACTGCGCGCGGCAAGGGGCTCATGATTGGCCTGAAGTGTCGGGTGCCCAACGGCGACGTCGTGACCCGTTTCATGAACGAGGGTCTGCTGACGGTGGGTGCCGGCGATAACGTCGTGCGGCTGCTGCCGCCCCTGATCATCACTGAGGCCGAAGTCGACGCCGCGGTCGCCATGATCGATCGCGCCGCAGTGTCGTTGGCCGTTTAACCCAAGCCGTTTGCAAGGCCCATCAACATGCTCGCCTCGCCCAAACATTTTCTTGATCTGAGCCTTCTCGCGCCGGAGGCCTTGCGGTCGATTCTGACATCGGCGGCTGGAATGAAGCGAAACCGCAAGGCCGGTGAGGCGACCGAAAAGCCGTTAACCGGACTTACCCTCGCCATGGTGTTCGAGAAGCCGTCAACGCGGACCCGGGTATCTTTTCAAGTGGGCATGCAGCAATTGGGCGGGGCGGTCGTCACGCTGTCGCCACAGGATACGCAGTTGGGACGCGGCGAATCCATCGCCGATACAGCACGAGTGTTGTCACGGTATGTCGACGCCATCATGATTCGAACGTCGGCGCCGGAAAAACTCCATGAATTGGCGAAGTACGCTAGCGTACCCGTCATCAACGGGTTGACCGATGAGTCTCACCCCTGTCAGATCATGGCGGACGTGATGACTTATGAAGAGCACAAAGGCTTGATTAAGGGCGCTGTCGTGGCGTGGTCGGGCGATGGCAACAACGTCGCGACCAGCCTTATCCACGCGGCCGCGCAGTTTGGCTTCGAATTACGCTTGGCATGTCCGCCGGGACTTGAGCCCTCGAAGCAGGCCGTCGCCTGGGCCCGCGCCAAAGGCGCGAAGGTTTCCGTCGGCACCGACCCGCAAGCGGCAGTTAGGGGTGCGGACTGCATTTTTACCGACACCTGGGTATCGATGGGCGACGATGCGGGCGGTCGGCACAGCTTATTGGCCCCTTTTCAGGTCAACGAAACGTTGATCGGCCTGGCCAAGCCAGATGCCTTATTCATGCATTGTTTGCCCGCTCATCGGGGCGAGGAGGTTACGGCCGGCGTTATTGATGGCCGCCAGTCAGTGGTTTGGGATGAAGCCGAGAACCGCCTGCATGCCCAAAAGGGCGTGCTGCTCTGGTGCCTCTGTCGATGACGGCTGATACGGCACTTGGCGCTCAGTCCACCAGCAATCCCTTCATAGATATTTGCCTACCTTTCCTTGTGAATGGCGGCGCCTTTCGCGGGCGATTGGTGCTGCTCACCGGCGCCATCACCGACATTCTCACGCGCCATTGCGGTCCTGAGCCAGTTTCAGCGTTGCTCGCGGAAGCCGTCGCGACCGCCGTGGCATTGGCCGGAGGTCTCAAATACATAGGCGTGTTTACCCTGCAGATTCAAAGCAAGGGAGCTGTCAATACGCTGGTTGCGGATGTGACGAGCACGGGCGAGGTGCGAGGTTGGGCAAAATTTGATGCAGCCGCCGTCGCCGCGGAAGTTCTCCGCGTTCGCCCGGACGGCCTCCGCCCTCACTTCGTGGGATCTGAGGGCAATTTAGCCTTCACGGTTGATCAAGGCCCAGATACCGAGCGATACCAGGGCATCGTTGAACTTACCGGCGACAGCATCGCCGAAGCAGTCCATCACTATTTCCGGCAGTCTGAACAGCTGGAGGCGGCACTGAAGGTGGCCGTGGCGCCGCCCAAGCTGGCGGGCCAGCCCTGGACGGCGGCGGCGCTGTTGCTGCAGCGCATGCCCGAAGCGGGCGGCGTGCGGCTGGCGAGCCCCGAGGCTCTGGATGACGCTTGGCGAACCGCGGTCATTCTGCTGGGTAGCCTTAAGGACGCGGAATTGCTCGATTTATCCATTGCGCCGGAAAGATTGTTGGCACGACTATTTACCGCGATCGGGGTTGTGCCCGCCGCCCGCCGGCCGATCCGCTTCAAATGCCGGTGCTCACGGACGCGCAGCGTACGCATTCTTGCCTCATTTCCGGTAGAAGAAATCAGCTCTCTTGCCGAGAATGGATTGGTCACTATGACTTGCGAGTTCTGCCGCACGGATTACGTGTTTCCGGTGACAGAACTTGATGCCATCGTAAGCAACTATCGCGCCGAAGACGAAAGGGACGGACAACCATGACGCGTTTATTTTTCGCACGAGTTCGCTTCACAACGGCGCGTGTTTTGTGCGCCGCCGCCTTCACGCTCCTCCTGGCCGGAGCAATACACCGCTTGGCTGTTGCTCAAAGCGCGCCACCAAGCCTGCAATTTGCCAGTAAGTCCATCTTGAATGTTGACGCGACCTCTCTCGACCTGAAGATCGAAAACGTGCCGCCGCGGGAGTATCCTCACGTTAACTACCGTTCAGAGGTTAGATTTGAAGACGGCGCGCGCGAATGGGCCGCGAGCCGCTTCATGCTCACGGGCAATAGCGTCAATGCCCTGCGCCTGACGGTTCGCAAAGGCGACATCGTCGAGAAACTGCTGCCCGTGAAGAAAGGCATCAAGGGCTGGTTCACAAAGGACCAGGTCGCCGAATATCAGGCGGCACTGGAGATTGAAGTCGCCATCGTCGATCCCACCGGAAAGGTGCTGTCATCGGCCAGTGGCAATTCGACGAACACCCGGACGGTTCCAGAAGGCACGACCGAAGCCGAAAAGCAGCAAGTCTGGACCGGCATGATCGTCGCCGGTTTCGATGCTTTGGATGCTGAGTTACAGCCTCAGTTGCGCCAAGCGATGGGGCAGTTTATCCGGTAGAGCATTGTGCCGGAAAGCATGCTCTCGGACCCGCCGGCGAAGGCCGGCATTATTGAACCGCGCGCGTCGTGGCGCGCGACCCGAGGGTGGATCCCGGTCCTGCGCCTGGCCGTGCTCCATTCGCACGCTGGTGATTGACGGCCCCTATTTCCCGATGATCGCCAGGAATTCGCGCCTGGTCGAGGCGTTCTCGCGAAAAGCGCCGAGCATCGTCGATGTTACCATGCCGACGCCGGGCTTGTGGACGCCGCGGGTTGTCATGCACTGGTGTTCGCCTTGCATGACCACGGCAACACCTTTTGGTCGCAACGTGTCGTTGATGGCATTGGCGATCTGAGATGTCATCTTTTCCTGAATCTGCAGGCGCTTGGCGTAAGCCTCGACCACCCGCACCAATTTGGAAATGCCGACGACACGCTTGTCGGGCAAATAGGCTACGTGGGCCGTTCCAATGACGGGAACCATGTGATGTTCGCAGTGGCTTTCAAACGCGATGTCCCTCAAGACCACCATCTCGTCATAGCCTTCCGTTTCCTCGAATGTGGTGCGGAGGATTTCGATCGGGTCCTGTTGGTAACCTGCGTAAAATTCCTCGTAAGAACGCACGACCCGAGAGGGCGTCGCTTTAAGGCCCTCGCGGTCCGGATTGTCACCCGCCCACAGAATGAGGGTGCGGACGGCGGCTTCGGCCGCAGCGCGGGTCGGTCGCGCGATGCTGGTGTCTTCGGAGACGGCGGGTTGTTTCTCGGGAACGAAAGTCATGGCGCGCATCCTTGCTTCTAGCTCGCGGGCTGTGCCGGGCGCAGTTCAGTTCGCTGTTTCATGGGGACTATCGAGTGAAAATGCGGGGATTTCAATATCGAACCGCTCACCTGCGGGGGTGGTCATTTGGTAACTACCGGTCATGATGCCCGAAGGCGCGCCCAGCGGGCAGCCACTGGTGTATTCGAAAGACTCACCCGGTCGCAGAATCGGCTGTTCGCCTACGACACCTGGACCACGGACTTCCTGGAGGCGGCCGAACTTATCGGTAATTCGCCAGTGACGATTCAATAGCTGCACGGTCTCAACACCGCGATTTTCGATGTTAACGCGGTAAGCCCAGACGAAGCGGTCTTCATCGGGCGCCGATTGTTCTTCGAGATAGAACGGGCGTACCGAAACGCTAATATTCTTGGTGACCTTTTCGTAATTCGATGCGGACGCGTTCAATCGAATTTACCTCTTGCTCTAATAACGACCACGAGGATATTACGCGGCGGCGGTAAGCGGCAGCCTCTAAAAAGGGGTGCGCGAGCCGCGCCACTACGGATAGTGATTCCCCAGGCTATGCCGCGAAAGCTTGTGTCAGGTCGGCCATCAGGTCATTGACGTTCTCGAGGCCGACAGAGAGACGGACGAAGCCATCTGTTATTCCGACGCGGGCCCGGTCCTGGGGCGTCAGCCGCTGGTGCGTAGTGGTCGCGGGGTGACACATAAGACTCTTGGCATCGCCGAGATTGTTAGAGATATCGATGATCTTAAGGGCATTGAGCAACCGGAAGGCAGCCGCCTTGCCGCCCTCCAGCTCAAACGAGATCACCGATCCGCCAGCCGTCATCTGTGACGTAGCCAATGCGTGCTGGGGGTGACTCGCCAGCCAA
This sequence comes from Caenispirillum bisanense, assembly GCA_945906455.1. Taxonomy (GTDB): domain Bacteria; phylum Pseudomonadota; class Alphaproteobacteria; order Rhodospirillales; family Rhodospirillaceae; genus SHVO01. The sequence continues at coordinate 2,188 of CAMDRB010000077.1, read as the reverse complement.
GGATAGAGCAGACGCGTAAGGCCCTTCTGCTTCTCCAACGCCCGCGCAATAGTTAGGGCATTCTCACAATGGCGCTGCATGCGCAAATCGAGGGTCTCCAGCCCTTTGAGAAGAACCCAGGCATTGAAGGGTGAAAGGCTGGGCCCGGTATGGCGCATGAAGGGCGTAACCTTTTCGACAATGAACTGCTTGGAAGCGAGCACCGCACCGCCCAGGCACCGGCCCTGACCGTCGATATGTTTGGTCGCGGAATAAACCACGACGTCGGCACCGAAATTGAACGGCTTTTGCAAGATTGGCGTGGCGAGGACGTTGTCCACGACCACGAGCGCGCCAGCCGCGTGGGCCAAGTCGCAAACTGCCTTCAGGTCGATCATCTCAAGGCCGGGGTTCGACGGAGATTCTAAGAAAACGGCGTTAGTCGGCTTGGAGAGCGCGGCACGCCATTGCGACAGATCAACGCCATCGACGAATTCAACCTTGATTCCAAATCGCGGCAGCAATTCGGCGCAGATGTACTGGCAAGAACCAAAGAGCGCGCGGGAGGCAACCAGACGCTGACCGGCGCTGAGATGGCAGGCCAGAGCGGCGAACACGGCCGCCATGCCACTCGACATAGCGCGGCAGTCCTCGGCTCCCTCGATGAGCGCAAGCCGCTTTTCAAACATGCCGACCGTCGGATTGCCGAAACGCGAATAGACGTAACGGTCGATTTCTCCCTTGAACGACCGCTCGGCTTCCTCGGCCGATTTATAAACGTAGCCTGATGTCAGGAAGATGGCTTCGTTGGTCTCGCTGAATTGGCTTCGCTCGGTCGCGCCGCGGACCATCTGGGTTTCTACGCCCCAGAGTCGCTGGTTTTCATATTCGGCGGTCATGATCGTCGTCCTCTGTCCTCTGGTGACACATACCATTGGGCAAACAAAAAAGCCCCCGACCGGATCTGGCACGGGGGCTTGAGCCCTCGACCTTTTAGCGGTTTTTAACGTGGCCGCAATCCGGTCTCAAATCACCACGGGATCTGTGGTACCCCGGGCAGGGTCGGCGGTCAAGGGGTCAGAGATGCAAGAGTCAGGCGGGCGCTCGGACACGCCGCTCAAAGGCGACACGAGAATTTTGCCGCAAGTCCTTCGAGACAATGACGCGATAGCTAACTGCCGGGAACTCGTCGGCCATGGACCCAAAAAGCGCCATCCACCATGGCGCATCTTCGATTGTGCAATGCGCATTTTCACCATTGGGCAGAATTTTCCCGGCCGCGTATGACGCAACATTGGCGAAAACACCCAGCCGCGCCTTCTCGAACAGCTGGTGAACGATCCACGGCAGATCCTGCCGGTCGCAGTGTTCAAGGGCATCGACGCAAATGACCAAATCAAAAATCCCTGATGGCAGGTCCCGGCTGAATCCGGGATCGAAAGTGGCGACGCGGTCGATCCCTAAATAGGCTTTGGGGCCGGCGAAAATTTCACCGCCAACCGATATGGCGCCAAGTTCGTACTGCGCGCCACGGCCGCCGCCATAGTCGAGCATTGATTGCGCACCGAGATCCCGCCGGAACCGGCGGACATAAGGCGCGACAATGGCGAAACCGACAAAGCCCTCAAAAGTTTTCGCGCCCCGGCTCTGACTGTCCGACTGTCCGGCCTTATGCATGAGATCGTATTGCCCGATGAGCTCGGCATAGCGAGGGCTTGGACTGTCGGCTGCAAAGCGATTGGCTCGAACCCATTCCGCCGGCGGAATCGTATTCTCAGCTATAGCAAGGGGATTTTTTTCGGCGGCAGCGTCATAGGCGGCAATCGTATTCTCGCGCTGGCCAAGTTGCGTAAAGACCTGGCCATAACACATCAGGAGATCATGCCCGGCTGTCCCGCCTTGGGTGCGTTCGGCAAAATATCGGGCGGCGTCGGATTTCCGGCCAGTGCTGGCCAAGCACATTGCCAGAAGCGTCGCCGCTGCCGCTGTCGGATTGCCGCGCATAGTCCGCTCGGCAAGCCGGCCGGCTTCGACGAGATCTCGCTCCGCCTCAGAGATGTTGCCTAGTGGATCGAATCTAACACTTGGTGCCCGCGTTTGACTGCGGCGATGATTTTGTTTGGGTCTTTGGTCCAGGTAAAGGGTTTTGGCTTGGCGTTGATCTCGGCGAGGAATCTGTGAATAGCGGCTTTGAGGTCCTCGATAGATC
>CAMDRB010000076.1 GCA_945906455.1 Caenispirillum bisanense | reverse complement strand
ATGCCATGCGAAAGGCCATGGGCCGCAGCGTCGATGAAGTTCACGATGCGCTCGCAACGACGCTCGGCACCATCACTCCAACCGAGTGCTCAAATTACTTCCGGGAGGCCGGCTATAGTTCTATCTAAACGCAACACGCTCTAGAGCGCTTGCAACTCCCGTCGTGAGCGGGTATTCATACTGGCGTCAAAGGGCGAGCGGGGACGCGGTCGCAGGCTTCTGATCTGCGGTCACGGAGCCGAGGGGAAGAATCCGGCCGTTCAGCCCATAGGCTTGAACGGAAACCCATCCAGCGCGCCATGAATATTTCAATCCGAGCCGCTGCCATGTCGGCCGAGGTGCCGTAATTAAACTAGTGGGGATAAAGCCATGTTGTACACCAATGCAAATGCTCGCCAGGAGCGCCGCTTCGGGTTGAGTTCAAAAGCCCGTGCCATGAGCACGGTCAGCGCCTTCGCGCTGCTGACGGCGTCCTTCGCCGCCACGCACGGCGCCCAGGCGCAGCCGGCGCAGTCCGCCCAACAGGCCGCGGACGCCGCCCTTGAAGAACTGGTCGTCACCGGTTCGCGCATTGTCCGCGACGGCTATGAAGCCCCGACGCCGGTCACCGTCATCGGCATCCAGCAGATCGAGCAGCAGCCGATGCAGCACATTTCCGACTTCGTGCAGCGCCTGCCGGCCTTCGCCGGCGCGCAGACCACGACTTCGGGCGGTAACGAAATCTCGACCGGCCGCCAGTCACAGAATAACCTCAACCTGCGCGGCCTCGACGTCTTCCGCACCCTGGTGCTGTTGGACGGCAACCGCATCGTCTCGGGCGACGTCAACGGCGCCGTCAACGTCAGCGATCTTCCGACACCGCTCATCAACCGCGTCGATGTGGTCACCGGCGGCGCCTCGGCCGCCTACGGTTCCGACGCGGTCTCGGGCGTGGTCAACTTCATCCTCGATAAAGAATTCCGCGGCGTAAAGGGCGAGATCCAGAGCGGCATCACCACCTATGGCGATGACCCCAGCTACAAAGTCAGCCTGACCACCGGCACCGAGTTTGGCGGCGGCCGTGGCCACGTCCTGGTCTCCGGCGAGCACGCCTGGAACAAGGGTATCTTCGGAGCCTCCGAGCAGCGCGGCGCATTCTGGGGCTACGAGACCGCGCACCTGTTCGAGAACCCGGCCTGGGGATCCGGTGCCGGTCAGTCGCCGACCAACCCGCGCTGGCTGTTGCGCAATCAGGTGTCTACGCTGCTTGCGACGCCGGGCGGCATCATCACCGCCGGTCCCTTGAAGGGCACGCAGTTCGACGCCAATGGCAATCCGACCCAGTACCTGTATGGCGCGCTGGTCAACAGCCAATTCACTGTCGGCGGAGATTGGAAGTCCTCCGACGTCACTTTCTACAACCAGACCCTCTCCAACAAAGTCAGCCGCCAGGCCTACTTCGGGCGTGTCAGCTACGAGATCACCGACACGACCTCGGTGTTCTTCAACTTTCTCAATAGCTCCAGCTACGGTTATGCCCGCTCGAAGCTCGACGACCAGCTCGGGAATATGACGATCAAGGCCGACAACGCGTTCCTCAATCCGACGGTTCTGGCGCGCATGACCGCCTTGGGCCAGACCCAGTTCACCATGGGCAGCTTCAACCTCGATATGCCGCCCATCCAGACCGACAACTACCGCAACCTCTGGAGCTATTCGGCCGGCGCTGAGGGCGAACTCGATGCTTTCGGCACGGACTGGAAGTGGAATGTTTATGGCCAGTACGGTCTAACGCGTTCGGATCTTTCGGGCCGTGTTCTTAATTTGGTCAATTTCCGTCGCGCCTTCGACGCCGTGCGCAATACCGCCGGGCAGATCGTTTGCCGTGTGAACGTCACGACCGTGACCGATGCGACCTGCGTTCCCTGGAATCCGTTCGGCTACGGCAACAACAACGCCGCCGCGGTTGCCTACTCCAAGGGACGTGCGCAGCTCTACCAGCGCAATACCCAGCATGTCTTCACCGTTGGCTTGACGGGCAATCCGTTCGAAGCCTGGGCAGGTCCGGTGTCGGTCGCGACCGGCTTTGAATGGCGCCGCGAAGCGGTCGCTGGGATCGTCGATCCCCTCACCAAGTCGCGTCCATTTACCGCCGGCAACTACCAGGGCACCGACGGCAAATACACGGTCGCCGAAGGTTACCTGGAAACCGTCGTACCCTTGCTGAAAGATCGGGTCGCGGCCAAGTCGCTCGATTTCAATGCCGCCGTGCGCGCGACCAGCTACAGCACGTCCGGTTATGTCACCACCTGGAAGGCTGGATTGACCTACCAACCGCTCGACGACGTCCGCACGCGGTTGACCCGCTCGCGCGACATTCGCGCCGGCAACCTCGGCGAACTCTACAACAACGGTGGCGGCGGCCAGTCTCCCGGCCTGCTCGATCCGTTCCGCCCCGGCGCGACGCCGGTCAGCTACCTCAACAGCACCTCCGGCAACCCGTTGCTGTTACCTGAAAAGGCCGACACCACCAGCTTCGGCATCGTCTATCAGCCGTCGTGGTTCGAGGGCTTCAGCGCTTCGGTCGACTACTACAATATCAACATCAAAGGCGCCATCGACAGCATCGGTGGCACCGAATTGTTGGATCGTTGCTTCCTCGGGCAGACTAGTTTCTGCGCAGCGATCACGCGTCTGCCGTTCGATGCGGTTCGCGATGCCAGGTATACGGTCGGCCCGATCACGCTGATCGACGCCCAGCCGTTCAACCTCACCGCGCTACATCAGCAGGGTTGGGATATCGAAGGCAGCTACTCGACGGCGCTCGATCGCTTCAACGACGCCTTGGCTGGCGATTTGACGTTGCGCGCCATTGGCACGCACATTGTCTATTCAAACCGCGACGACGGCCGCAATCCCGTGGTCGACGTTGCCGGGACGAACAGCGGCCAAGGCCCCTTGAGCTGGCGCTGGATGTTCAATGCTAACTACGCGCTCGACAAGTTCACCGTCGCGTGGACCGGCCGGTTCATGAGCGCCGGGCGTTACGGCAACAGCACGACTCAATATGTCCAGTGCGCGCCGGGCAGCTGCCCAGTGTCGACGGTCGCTTTCCCGACGCTGGACAACAACCACATCGACAGCCGCCTCTTCCATGACCTCGCGCTCACCTATCGTTTCTACGAGATGGCGGATGGCGGCAGCGTCCAGGGTTACTTGAACATCTCGAACTTGATGAACAAGGAACCGCCCATGGTCGGTAGCACCAACTACTGGTACATGAACGTGAATCCGGTGATGTACGACACCATCGGCCGCAAGTTCTACGGCGGCATCCGGTTCAAGATGTAGGCACGCGAGGCGGGTAGGGCACCAGTCGTCCCTCTCTCAACTTCGCGGCAGAAATACAAAAGGCGCTCCTCGCGGAGCGCCTTTTGCTTGTTCGGATAACCGCGGATCAGTTAGGGACGAAGCAATAGAAGTGGCCGTTGCCGCCGGTGGCAACCAGATTCTCTTGGCTGCAGCCGCGGCTTGGGTGCACGGCATTCCAAGACGTGCCCGGGCCACCGGTCCGGTCATGATGGCCGAGTTGGGCGATGCCGTCGGCGGCGGAGCTTGTCCAGTTCTTGCAGGTGCGGTCGCCGGCGCTTGCCGGAAACGCATTACCGTCCAGTTGCGAGCCCGTCAGGATGTCGTGCTGATTGGGGGTGTCGCCGACACCTTTGTTCGGGTCGCCCTTCTCCGTGAGGGCCGTCGCCTTGGTTAGCGTATTGCCCATGCGCGCCTGATCGAGCGTGTCGCCATGGAGATCGGCCACACTTTGAGCAACGCGGCCGCCTTTAGCATTGAACCACGGTCCCTTGCCGATACGGTCGCGCGCGTTCACGGCCGGAGCGCCTTGCGTGCTGAGATACGCGCGCCAATTCGTGGCGGTGCTCCCCGCGGCTTTGGCCAGCGCCTGGCAATGGGCGTCGGCGCCGGCAATACCGCCGAGGTCCCCGCCCTTACCCAGACCCACACTGGTGATGAAAAACGACATCGGCGGCGGCGGAGCGGCTTCTCCGGCGAGCGCAACGGTTGCGCAGCCGATCTGAAGGGCAGCGAGTGCGGTCATCTGCAGAATGCGGTTCATGTAATTCCTCCCGGCTAGAGTTATGAGCGCATCGGCCATGATCGGCTTGATGCTTATCCTGACGTCTTAAGAACGGTAAATTTCCAACCCGAAGACTTCCGGGCGATCGCCGTCCACGGCGGCAAAATTAAGGTACTCCGGCGCCTGAGTCAAAAACCGGCAGGGCTGGGCCGCTGTAACGGGGGCACTCTTGGTGGCGGGCGCCGATGACCGTGGTGGACTTAAAGGGGCCATTGGCCGATAATCTCGCCGGCGCCGGGGGAGGCCTGATCGGCTCTCCCGCCAACCTGGGTTATGGGCTCCGAAGCGCTATCGGGGCGTGCGTGCTTTCAAGCGTCGGTCAGCGTACTTTTGCAGATCTCCAGGGGAGGCGTTGCATGGTCTCGCGCATTCTTTCGGCCCGACTGGCATGTGCGGCGGTGATGGCCATCTCGATTGCGCCGGTCCGCCCGGCTTCGGCCGAGACCAAGAGCTTTGTCGTCGACTGGCTGACCTTAGCCATGCATTCCGAGGACGGCGACTGCCCGGGCGGCGAGAACCCCGGCATCGAGGACATGTTCCGCGGCATCTTCAAGGGGATGGGTTATGAGCCGGACAAGATCGAGGAGCTTATGGTCTTGTACAACGGCGGCAGCGGCGCCGGCCCAATTCCCGGCATTGTGGTCTATCGCGGCCGGATCGACGGCAAACCCGTCAATGTCTACGACAATCCGACGTCGGTTCCCGATCCCAATATTCACACGGTGGCGGGCAGGTATTCGCCCGGGTTCGACCTCGACAACAAGGCCGAACCGGGGTCCTTTGAGGATCCGGAAACCCGCGAAAAGGGCATCGACAACCAGTTCTACCGCGCCATGGGCTGCATCCACAGCCATCGCGCGACGCCGCCGCACCGGGCGGGCTACTGGTCCTACGCCTGGGACGCGGGAAAGTCCGTCGTCAGGGCCTGGCTGATTACCGTCACCGGCGACGATTTGAGCCGCGACGGCAAGGTGACAGTCACGTTCAATCGCGGCATGTCGCGGGTCATACGCGACGCCAATTCCCAGGCGCAGCGCGATCAGACCTTCAAGATCGATCCGGACCCGCGGACACAAAGCAGTTTTCGCGGTCAGATCAAGGACGGCGTCGTCACCATCGAGCCCGGCGAGTTGCACATGATTACCGGCGGCGCCTACCTGCCTTTGCAGTGGGACATGCAGCGCGCGCACCTGCGTCTGAAGCTCAAGCCCGACGGCAGCGCCGAAGGCGTGCTCGGCGGCTACCAACCCTGGCTCCAACTCTTTTATATGTACGGCATCGGCGGCTACGGGATGGAGGGCATGATCGGTGTCAACATCCCGGGCACGTATTACGCGCTGCGCAAGTTGGCCGACGCCAACCCCGACCCGAAGACCGGACAAAACATGTCGATCTCCGCGGCCTATAAAATCGAAGCCGTTCCGGCCTTCACGATTCCGCCGTCGCAAAAGAGTGCGGCGGCCGGTAGATAGAAGAAGAAAGAGCGCAGCTCGATGTCCCAGTTTTCGGCTCTGGTTCGCGTGTTGAGACCCAATCGTCGCGGCTGGTTCGCCGTGCTCATAGGCATGCTTGCGATCTTCGCCGCCGACTGGGCGATCGCGGCTGAGCCGGCCTCGGCCGGTGGGCGCGCCGTCGTCCGGCGGCTCTCGCCCGGGCAGTACATGCAGATCGTCAGGGATGTTTTTGGCGGCGACGTTACCATCGGCGGGCGATTTGAACCGGATTTCCGTGCCGGCGGACTACTTGCCGTCGGCGCCGGCCAGGTCAGTGTGACGGCCACGGGATTCGAACAGTACTACGGCATGGCGCGGACCATTGCCGGGCAGGTTGTCGACCCGGCGCGGCGGGACGTGCTGATTCCCTGCAAACCGGTGTCGGCGAATGCACCCGACGATGCCTGCGCACGCCAGTTCTTGGCGCGGACCGGGCGCATGCTCTACCGCCGCCCGCTGACGCCGGCGGAGCTGGAGTCCAAGGTTGCGGTGGCCAACGAGGCCGCCAAGTCACTGAAGAGTTTTTACGCCGGGCTCAACGTCGGCCTGACGAACTTGCTGGTCTCGCCGATGTTCCTGTTCCGCCAGGAAAGCATTGAGAACGATCCCGACAATCCAGGTAAATACCGGCTTGACGCCTATGCGAAGGCCAGCCGCCTGAGTTTCATGCTGTGGAATGCGGCGCCGGACAATCAGCTGCTGAGCGCGGCCGAGAGCGGCGAGCTCAATACCGAAAAAGGCTTGGCGCGGCAGGTCGATCGATTGTTGAAGTCCCGGCGCCTGGAAGCCGGGGTGCGCGCCTTCTTCACCGACATGCTCGGCTTCGATCAGTTTCCGACCGTGGCTAAGGACGCGGCCATCTACCCGAAATTCATCGGTGCGGTCGTCGAGCAAGCCCAAGAGCAGACCTTGCGCACGATCGCCGATCAATTGCTTGCGCGCAAGAGCGACTACCGCGACCTGTTCACGACCCGCAGCACCTTCCTGACGCCGACACTCGGGATTATTTATGGCATGCCCGTTGACGCGGATATGGCCGTCGGCACGCCGGATCCGTGGGTCCCGGCGGAGGTCCCCGACAATGGCCTGAACGCGGGCATTCTGACGCACGCCAGCTTTGTCGCGCTTTACTCGCACCCGGGGCGCACGTCGCCGACGCTGCGCGGCAAGGCGCTACGTGAGGTTTTTCTCTGCCAGCGCGTTCCCGACCCGCCGGGTAATGTCAGTTTCACGGTCGTGCAGGATACGACAAATCCGGCCTACAAGACCGTGCGCGAGCGGCTTCGCGCCCATGCCTCCGAGGCCATGTGCACCGGCTGCCATAAGATTACCGACCCCATTGGGCTGGCGCTCGATACGTCGGATTCGGCGGCCGGATTTCGCACCAATGAAAATGGCGCGAAGATCGACGCCGGCGGCGAACTCGACGGGATCAAGTTCGCCAACGCCGCCGATGTCGGCAAGATCCTGCACGACCACCCGGCCGTGCCCTCGTGTCTGGTCGGCAAGCTTTACTCCTACGGCGCCGGCACCGTCGCGTCCCAAGGTCAAGCCGCGTATATGAATTACATCAACGAGCGCTTCCGCGCGAACGGCTATCGGTTGCCGGATCTGCTGAGGACGATCGTCACAAGCAAGGCGTTTTATCAAGTCGATGCGGATCAACTGGCCAGTGCGGCCGGCGTTCCGACATATTCTAATCCTTAGTTCGGAGGGATAAACATGAGCACAAGTACCGAGCTCGCCACGCGCCGAAGAGTATTGCGCGGCATGATGGGCGGCGCGGCGGTCAGCGTCGGGTTGCCGCTGCTCGATTGTTTCCTCGACAGCACCGGCCGCGCGTTCGCGGGCGGCGCGCCGCTTCCGGTCTGCTTCGGCACCTGGTTCCAGGGACTCGGCCTCAACCCGGGCTCCTGGGAGCCCAAGACCACCGGGGCCGGCTACGAAATGATGCCCCATCTCGGTCTTCTTGCGCCGCTCAAGAGCAAGATCAACATCTTCAGCGGTCTCAGGGCCTATGTATCCGGGGCCGTACCGGTCCACGTCCCGGGCCATTCAGTCGGTCTGGGCGGCGCGATGCCAAAACCCGGCGTGGCGCCCGGACCATCGCTCGACAGTATCATCGCCGACACGATCGGCTCGCGCACACGCTTCCGCTCACTGGAAGTTTCCTGCGACGGAACCCCCACCAGTTACAGTACGCGCGGCGGCAATGCCCGCAATCCCGGTGAACATTTACCCATCGCGCTCTATACCCGGATTTTTGGGCCCGAATTCACCGACCCCAATGCGGCAAGCTTTACGCCCGATCCCGAGGTCATGGTCCGCAAGAGCGCGCTTTCCGCGGTGAGCGACGAGCGCGCCGACTTGGCCAAGAAATTGGGTGCGGCGGACCGCACGCGGTTGGACGAATTCTTCACGTCGCTCCGAGCCACGGAGAATCAGCTGAATCTACAGCTGCAACGGCCGGCGCCGTTGGAGTCCTGCGTGGTACCGCGCAAGCCTGAGGAACAGCCGACGGGCCGGCTCATTCATGAAGCGCTGGCGGCTAACAAAGCCTTCGCCGCGCTGCTGACTTATGCGCTGGCCTGCGGCCAGACCCAGGTCATCAACGTCAACTTTGCCGGCACGGCCTCGACACTCCGCAAGCCCGGCAGCACCGACGTCTACCACATCTATACTCACGAAGAGGCCGTGGACCCGGCGCTGGGTTACCAGCCGACGGTGACGTGGTTCCAGTCGCGCGTCATCGAAGCGCTGCACGAATTCATTTCCGCGCTCGACAGTTTCAAGGAAGGTGATGGGACGCTTCTGGACCGTTCGCTCGTACTCTACACCACCGATCATGGTTACGCGCGCTACCATACGGCCGAAAACATCCCCATGATCACCGCCGGATCGGCGGGAGGGCGGGTGAAAACCGGCATCCACATCGCCGCCCCCGGCGACAGCATGACCCGGGTCGGTTTGACGCTTCAGCAGGCGCTCGGCGTGCCCGTCAGCAGCTGGGGTAAAGATCAGAACGCGACCTCACGGACGATCACCGAGGTCCTGGGCTAGGCGACATGATCCGAACGACCAATAATTGGAGGCTTCAGATGACAATTCGCAGATACGCCCTTTGTACCGCCGCGGCGCTCACGGCTCACTTGGCTGCAAGCGGGCTCGGTTTTGCCGCGCAGCCGGCGCCGGCCACCGATGCCCCCGAGATCGCGCCGGTTGGTGTTACCGTCGCGGCCCTTGGTTTTACGCGCGAGGCTGACGGCTTCGTCCGTTTTAATAAACTCATCGGCGGCGGCACCGTCAGGGGCACCAACTACACCTATGCCAATGCCGAGGGCATGACGCTCTATACTTACGACAAGGATACCGCCGCCGGAAAATCCAGCTGTGACGCCGTCTGCTCGGTTGTCTGGCCAGCCGCGACGCCGGCCGCCAATGCCAAGCCGTCGGGCAACTGGTCGATCATTGTTCGCGAGGATGGGGCCAAGCAGTGGGCCTACCAAGGCAAACCGGCATACACCCATGCAAAAGACAAACAATCCGGCGATAGCTACGGCAGCGGCGCGGACAACGTCTGGCGAGTCCTCGCGGTAAAACCGCCCGAGGGCGGCGGGACGCCGTTCGGAATTTCGGTGCACGACATTGCCGATGCCGGCGGCCATGTGCTGGTCGATAACGAAGGCAAGACACTCTACGCCTTTACCGGAAAGGCGGGGCAGGAACCGGCGACCGAAGTCTGGATTCCATTCGCGGCGCCGGCACTGGCCAATCCGGTTGGCGCGTTTTCACTCATCGATCGCGGCGACGGCACGGTTCAGTGGGTTCACAAGGGCCGACCGCTTTACAAATACGCTGGCGACCTGATGGCCGGCGACGTCAACGGCAGCGGCCTCGACAAGCGGTGGCAGCCGGCGCTGATGGTACATTACCCGCTACCGGCGCAGGTCGTCCTGCAAACCAGCCCAGACGGCAAGATTATGACGACGGCCGACGGCAAGACGATTTATCGCCACGACATCTATGGGCGCCCCGAGAGCAACGACGGTGCGCGCGGCGGGGTTTATCAGCCGGCCATGGGCCGGGCGATGGGGACCAAGTCGTGCGAGGCGGAATGCCTCAAGACCTGGCGGCCGCTCGCCGTGGCTAAGGGAGCACAACCGTCGTGGCGGTGGACGATATTGACGCGCGAGGACGGGACCAAGCAGTGGGCCTACAACGGCTATGCCTTGTACACCTACGTCGGCGACAAAAGAGCCGGGGATACGCTTGGCGCCAACACTTGGGACATCGGCACCAACGACCATGACCTGAAGGCCGTATCGCTGCTCGCGAAGCTGCGGGTTGACTACGGGTCGACCTCGGCATTCTTCTGGACGCCCGCGCACCCGTAGCAATACCGGCGCGCGGTTTCCCGACGTGACCGAGCCGCACTGAAAATGAAGCAGTACGATCTCTATATTAACGGCGGCTGGGTCAAGCCCGCTGCCGGGCAATGGTTTGATTCGGTAAATCCCTATACCGGCGAAGTCTGGGCGAAGGTCGCCCAGGCCAACGCCGCGGACGTCGACAAAGCTGTGGCCGCCGCCAAGGCGGCTTTTGAACCCTGGTCCGCCGTCAAAGCCTCCGCGCGCGGCCGCATCCTCATGAAGCTGGCCGATCTGGTCGAAGTCGAGGCCGAGCGATTGGGGGAAATCGAGGTTCGCGACAATGGCAAGCTCTACGCCGAAATGCTCGGCCAGACGCGGTACTTGGCGCAGTGGTATCGCTACTTCGGCGGTCTCGCCGACAAGATCGAAGGCGCGGTATTGCCCACCGACAAGCTAAACATGTTCAACTTCACCCGTTTCGAGCCATTGGGTGTCGTGGGGCTGATCACCGCCTGGAACTCGCCGTTATTGCTGCTGGCCTACAAACTGGCGCCGGCCCTGGCGGCCGGCAACACGGCGGTCATCAAGCCGTCGGAATTCACGTCGGCCTCGACCCTGGAATTCATGGCTTTGTGCGAGAAGGCGGGTCTTCCCAAGGGCGTCGTCAACGTCGTCACGGGCTTTGGCGCCGGCGCTGGCGCCGCCCTGGTCGATCATCCTGACGTGGCCAAGATCTCGTTCACCGGTTCCGACGTGACGGGGCAGAAAATCTATGAGGCCGCTGCGCGGGGCTTGAAGCGGGTTTCGCTCGAACTCGGCGGTAAATCGCCGAACATCGTGTTTGAGGATGCCGATATCGAGGCGGCTGTCATGGGTGCCATATCGGGCATTTTCGCGGCGACCGGGCAGACCTGCGTTGCCGGGTCGCGGCTCCTCTTGCAACGGTCGATCCACGACCGCTTTGTCGACCGACTGTTGGCGGTAGCGAAAGCCGCCAAGGTTGGCGACCCGATGGCGCTGGATACCAATGTTGGTCCGGTCACGACCGAGCCGCAGTACCGCAAGATTCTTGGTTATATCGAGATCGCGAAACAGGAGGGCGCACGCTGTGTGCTGGGCGGCGAGCCCTACACCGGACCCGGCGCCAATCGCGGTCTGTTCGTGCAACCGACGATCTTTACCGATGTGCGCAACGACATGCGCATTGCCCAGGAGGAAGTTTTCGGGCCTGTCCTTGCCGTAATTCCCTTTGACGATGAAGCAGAAGCGCTGCGGATCGCCAATGATATTCGCTTCGGTCTGGCGGCGGGCGTTTGGACCCGCGACGTCGGCCGAATGATGCGGATGTCCGAGCGCCTTCGTGTCGGCATGGTCTGGGTGAACACATATCGAACCGTCAGCTACATGGCGCCCTTCGGTGGATACAAACGTTCCGGCATCGGCCGCGAGAACGGCATCGATGCGATCAAGGAGTATCTGCAAGTCAAGACGGTCTGGATCGCCACCGAAACCAGTGCCGCCAATCCTTTTGTGCTGCGCTGACCTTACGGTTAGCGCAAAGCCTCGGCGATGGCTTTGCCGCAGGTTTCGGTGTTGGCCGGCCCCTTCATGTCGGCGGTTCGTAGTTTGGGCTCGGCCAGCACCGCTTCGACGGCGCGAAGGATGGCGGCGGCGGCGGCCGGCTCGCCCAGATGATCGAGCATCATGGCGGCCGACCAGATTTGCGCGACCGGATTGGCGATTCCCTTGTAGGCAATGTCGGGCGCCGAGCCGTGGACCGGTTCGAACAGCGACGGGAATTTCCGCTCGGGATTGATATTGCCCGATGGCGCGACGCCGATGGTGCCGGTGCAGGCAGGCCCGAGGTCGGAGAGGATGTCGCCGAACAGGTTCGATGCGACGACCACGTCGAACCTGTCCGGATTGAGGACAAAATGCGCGGCCAGAATGTCGATATGATACTTGTCCCATCTGACGTCGGGAAATTCCGCCGCAATCGCCTCGACGCGTTCGTCCCAGAACGGCATGGAGATGGCGATGCCGTTCGACTTGGTCGCCGAAGTCAGGTGCTTCGCCGGGCGGCGTTTCGCAAGCTCGAAGGCATATCGCACGATCCGGTCGACGCCGATGCGGGTCATGACGGTTTCCTGGATGACGACCTCGCGCTCGGTGCCCTGGAACATGCGCCCGCCGAGCGAGGTGTATTCGCCCTCAGTGTTTTCGCGCACGATCCAAAAGTCTATGCTGCCGGGTTCGCGGCCCCGTAGCGGCGATACCACGCCGGGCAGGAGCCGCGCGGGGCGAAGGTTGACGTACTGATCGTATTCCCGGCGAAAGCAGATCAGCGAGTTCCAAAGCGCGATGTGGTCCGGAACGGTTGCGGGCCAACCGACGGCGCCGAAGAAAATTGCATCGGGATTGCCGATCTGCGCTTTCCAGTCCTCGGGCATCATGCGGCCGTGCCGGGCGTAATAGTCGCAGGAGGCAAAGTCATGCCACGTTTGCTCAAGGCGGAAGCCATGCAGCGAGGCCGCGCGCTCAAGCACGCGAATTCCTTCAGGGACAACCTCCTTACCGATGCCGTCGCCTGGAATGACGGCCACACTATAAGAACGAGCACCGGGCAGCGGGTGGACCATCGTCATTGTTCCTTGAGCATGCAGTCTGTTTACAGGGCTTTAGCGCAAGACCCCCGCCGTTGACGGCCGACCCTTCGACTTTTAACAATATATCGGTTGGGGGGGGGGGATAGAGCG
>CAMDRB010000075.1 GCA_945906455.1 Caenispirillum bisanense | reverse complement strand
CCACGGCCGCCTCCGCCTGCGCTCGCTGCGGCGCGCGGCGTCGGCCGCGGGGCCCTCCTATGCACTACGGGGATAAGCCCCTATTCCAGCCCGCCAAGGGGGTCGGAATTGGACGCGAAAAGGGGGTCACGTTTGGGTGCGATTTGACACAACGGCTTATGGAACTGGAGGCCGAGACGCTGTGCGGCGCCGGCCACGGCGAGCGCAGCCCCGAGCGGCGCAACCAGCGCAACGGCTACCGGGATCGCGACTGGGAGACCCGCGCGGGCACGGTCGATCTGCGGATCCCGAAGCTCAGGAAGGGCAGCTACTTCCCCGCCTTCCTCGATCCCCGGCGGCTGGCCGAGAAGGCGCTGACCGCGGTGATTCAGGAAGCCTACATCCAGGGCGTCTCGACCCGCTCGGTCGACGATCTCGTCCGCGCCATGGGTATGGACGGGATCAGCAAGAGCCAGGTCTCGCGCCTGTGCGGCGAGATCGACGAGCGGGTGCAGACCTTTCTCAACCGGCCGATCGAAGGCGAATGGCCCTACATCTGGCTTGACGCCACCTACGTCAAAGCCCGGCGCGACCACCACATCGTCGCGGTCGCGGTGATCGTCGCGGTCGGGGTCAACACCGACGGACGCCGCGAGGTGCTGGGCATGACCGTTGGCCACAGCGAGGCCGAGCCGTTCTGGGTCGAGTTCCTGCGCTCCCTCGCCCGTCGCGGCCTGCGTGGCGTCAAGCTGGTCGTCTCCGATGCGCACGAAGGCTTGAAAGCGGCCATCACCAAGGTGCTCGGGGCGACCTGGCAGAGATGCCGGGTGCACTTCATGCGTAACGCGCTGGCCTATGCCGGCAAGACCCAGCGGCGCATCGTCTCCGCCTGGATCGGCACCGCCTTCGCCCAAGACGACGCGGCCGCCGCCAAAAAGCAATGGCGCGAGGTCGCCGACCAAGCCAGACCGCGCGTGCCCAAACTGGCGGCGCTGATGGACGATGCCGAGGCCGACGTGCTCGCCTACATGAACTTCCCCGCCCAGCATTGGGCCAAGCTGCACTCAACCAACCCACTGGAGCGGCTCAACGGCGAGATCAAGCGGCGCAGCGACGTGGTCGGGATCTTTCCAAACGAGGCCGCCGTCGTCCGCCTGATCGGCGCATTGCTCTTGGAACAGAACGATGAATGGGCCGTCCAGCGTGCCCGCTACATGAGCCTGGAAACCATCGCTCCACTGAGCGATAATCCGATCGTCAGTCTGCCGGCAGTGGCAGCCTGACCGCGCAGCCAACGCTGCCCAGGAGCACCGCTCCTACACCACGCGGTGGGGCACGATCGACCAAAGACCGACGCGGCGCGGGCCTCAGACCCTAACGCAAGCGCCATACTAGTCTTTGACGGCAGCGCCGCCAGTACGAACGAACCCGCATCGCCGGTCGAAGTGTCTCAATGCATGGTTGCTGCGCTTATGAATGATTTTCCGGGTCAGAGCGGGCGGACCAAAAGCGTGACCGGCCTGGGCGCCTCCTGCTTCCGGTGACGGGGCGACGTGACATGCCGAGTAGAATTCGGGAGGCAGGAGACGGCCACGCCGCGGGCGATCCACTGGCGGCGGCCTTCCGCCCGACGCCATTCGAACTCGCTCGGCGGCGCGCAAGCGTTCGTAAGGGCGCTGAGCGCGGGAGTTTGCGGCAACCAGCGCCCCTTCGCCCTTCGGGCTCGAAGGGGCGCTAGTTTTTCTAATTCGCTGCCCGAATAAGAAAAGCTAAGCGTGGCCGCCTCGCTTCGCTCGGCAGCGCGCTAGCTTCTGTAAGTTCGCTTCGCTCACTAACAGAAGCTAGCGTGGTGGGCGATGACGGACTCGAACCGCCGACATCTTCCGTGTAAAGGAAGCGCTCTACCAACTGAGCTAATCGCCCCTTGGCGGGGTGTGCGACCGGCAAACTAAGGCTGGGACGCTGAAAAGAAAAGTGCCGGCCATGGAAATGGCCGGCACTATCACGAAAATAAAATTTCTTACCGGTTGACGGCGTCCTTCAAGGCCTTGCCGGCCGAGAACTTGGGCCGCTTGGAAGCCGGAATCTTGATCTTTTCGCCGGTGCGGGGATTGCGCCCTTCGCTCGCGGCGCGCTTGGCTACGGAAAACGTGCCGAAACCAACCAAACGGACCTCGTCGCCCTTTTTCAGCGAGCCGGTGATTACGTCGAGCACGCTGTCAACGGCCTTTGTAGCGTCGGCCTTTGTCATGCCTGACGTTTCGGCAACTTCGGCAACCAAATCGTTTTTATTCATTTGCGACCCCTTGATGATTCTGAAAGCGATTGCTGATTTAGACTTATGGAATTGATCTGCGGGACAATCTGGCATCCCCCGACCTGCGAGCGTGTCATCTTGCCCACCGCCCTGCCATTTCTTTCCGCCGACGCCGCCCCTTTTGTGCCGACCAAGCGCAAGAAGTGTAAGCCGCGATTTTCGCGGGCGTCAATGCGGTAAACACCCAATTTTGGCGGATTCTTGCGGATAACGGCCCGAAATCGGTCCCGCGCCTCCGCTTTATGGCGGCGATACCCCGAAAACCGTCGTCGCGGGATTTTACCCGGCCGACGACATTCGCGGAGGGCACGGTCAATGAGTCAGAAGCGGTTCCTCGTCAACTTCGGTCTCCACCGGCTTGGACGGCCGCGGCTCATCTTCCAAATCATCCTTCATGATCGGCACGAGCGGATTGACCAGGGCCAGCGAAAGAACCTCATCGACCGTCGTCACCGGAACGATCTTCAAATCGCGTTTGACGTTCTCGGGAATTTCTTCAAGGTCCTTCTCATTCTCCTTCGGGATCAGCACCGTCACAAGGCCGCCGCGCAAGGCCGCCAATAGCTTTTCCTTGAGCCCGCCGATGGGCAGAACCCGTCCACGTAGGGAGATTTCACCGGTCATGGCCACGTCCCGGCGAACCGGATTCCCGGTTAATGCCGAAACAATTGACGTGCACATCGCCACGCCCGCCGACGGACCATCCTTCGGTGTGGCCCCTTCCGGCACGTGCAGGTGGATATCGTGCTTCTCAAAGAATTTGACCCTGATACCGAAGGCGCGTGCCCGGCTTCGGACATAAGAGCGCGCCGCTTGGATCGATTCTTTCATGACGTCGCCAAGTTTACCGGTGAGCGTAACCCCACCCTTGCCCGGCATGATCACGGCCTCGATGGATAGGAGTTCGCCGCCCACTTCCGTCCACGCCAGCCCGGTCGTCACGCCGACCAAGTCTTCCCGCTCGGCTTGGCCGAAGCGGAATTTCTGAATCCCGGCAAATTTCTTCAAGTTCCGCTGGGTAACGGCGACCTTCTTTAGCTTTCGCAGGATGATTTCCTTGACTGCCTTGCGCGCCAAATTCGCCAACTCGCGCTCGAGGTTGCGTACGCCGGCCTCGCGCGTGTAGTAGCGGCACAGGTCGCGCACGGCGTCATCGGATACGCCCCATTCGGTCTTCTTCAGACCATGAGCGGCGAACTGTTTGGGAATCAGGTGCCGCTTGGCTATGGCGACTTTTTCATCCTCGGTGTAACCCGCGAGGCGAATAGTCTCCATCCGGTCCAGGAGCGGTTGCGGCATGCGCAGCGTGTTTGCGGTGGTGATAAAAAGTACATCCGAAAGGTCGTAATCGACCTCCAGGTAGTGATCCTGAAAGGTTGAATTCTGCTCCGGGTCGAGCACTTCGAGCAGCGCCGACGACGGATCGCCGCGCCAATCGGCACCGAGCTTGTCGATCTCGTCCAAGAGGAACAGAGGATTCGAGGTCTTGGCCTTCTTCATACCCTGGATGATCTTCCCAGGCATGGACCCGATGTAGGTCCGCCGGTGGCCACGAATCTCGGCTTCATCCCGTACGCCGCCCAGCGAGACCCGGACAAAGTTGCGGCCTGTCGAGGTGGCAATGGAACGCCCCAGCGAAGTCTTGCCGACACCCGGCGGTCCGACCAAGCACAGGATCGGACCCTTCACCTTTTTTGTGCGGCTTTGCACGGCGAGGTATTCGACAACGCGCTCTTTGACCTTTTCGAGACCGTGATGATCTTTGTCGAGTTGCGCCTTGGCTTTTTTCAAATCAATCGAGACACGGCTGCGCTTCTTCCACGGAATGGCCGTAAGCCAGTCAAGGTAGTTGCGCACGACCGTGGCTTCCGCCGACATCGGGCTCATGCTCTTGAGCTTCTTGATCTCGCCGAGCGCTTTATCCCGCGCTTCCTTGGACATTTTTATTTTCTTGATCTTGTCTTCGTACTCGGTGGCCTCGTCGCGACCTTCCTCATTCTCGCCCAGTTCGCGCTGAATCGCCTTCATCTGTTCGTTGAGGTAATACTCGCGCTGGGTCTTTTCCATCTGACGCTTGACCCGGTTGCGAATACGCCGCTCAACCTGCAGAACGCTGATTTCGGATTCCATGAACCCGTAAATCCGCTCCAGGCGCTCGGAGACGGTCTTGACCTCTAAAAGTTCCTGTTTTTCGGCGATCTTCAGGGTCAGATGCGACGCCACGGTGTCGGCCAGTTTCGAGGCGTTCTCGATCTGGTTCACGGAGACCAGGACTTCCGGCGGAATTTTTTTGTTGAGCTTGATGTATTGCTCGAACTGGGTAACGACCGAGCGCGACAGCGCCTCGAGCTCTTTTTCTTCTTCCTTCGGTTCATCGAGGAATTCGGCCGAGGCTTCGAAGAACGACTCGTTTTCCTTGTAGCCCGTAATGCGGGCGCGTTGCCCGCCCTCGACCAGCACTTTTACGGTGCCATCGGGCAGCTTCAACAGTTGCAGCACGGTCGAAACGGTACCGACGTCATAAATGTCCTTGGAAGACGGGTCATCCTGCGAGGCATCCTTCTGGGCAACGAGCAGTATTTGTTTGTCGTCCGCCATAACGTCTTCAAGGGCACGCACCGATTTTTCGCGCCCAACGAACAGGGGAACGATCATGTGCGGGAACACTACAATGTCCCTGAGCGGCAAAACCGGGAAGAACTGGCCTTTAGGAGAATCCACCGAATACCTCTTTCACGCGCTGGACAGGAGGCTGTCCGAACGCACTATCGCTAACGAAGCAAGCCCTGCAACGGTTGCAGGAAGCCGCCACCGACCGCTCCTGATTTGGCGCTCCGGACTTGACGGTCCCGAGAGCCACCCTCGCATGGCGGTTCGGAAATCCTTAGATTTCTTGGCAGACTCATATAAGGACCTTTAACGGCAAAAACCACACTAGATTCATTAAGTTGCTAGCGCCGATCCTGATCCCAAAGTTCGCATCGGCGTTGGCTGCATGAGTTTGCGAACCTTGCCATCGCGACACATGCTGAAGCGCTGTAGATAGGATATCTGTCCACCGAATCAAGGCCGTGACCGATGGCGATTTACCGGGCTGGCCAAGGGGGGTCAGGCCGGAGCGCTGACGTCGCCCCGGCGGTCGGCATAGATATACAAGGGCTTAGCCCGCCCTTCGGCAACCTCGCCGCTGCAGACCACCTCCTCGACGCCTTCAAGTCCCGGAAGGTCAAACATGGTATCGAGCAGGATGCTTTCCATGATGGAACGCAGACCCCGGGCGCCGGTTTTGCGCAGAATGGCCTTCCTCGCGACTACCCGGAGCGCGTCGTCGTTGAACGTGAGGTGAACGTTTTCCATATCAAACAGGCGCTGGTATTGCTTGGCCAACGCGTTCTTCGGCCGGGTCAGAATATCGACAAGCGCGCCTTCGTCCAGGTCTTCAAGCGTCGCAAGGATTGGCAGGCGACCGACAAATTCCGGAATCAGTCCGTACTTCAACAGATCTTCCGGCTCCACTTCGCGCAGGATCGCGCCGGTCTGACGCTCGTCCGCCGATTTGACGTCGGCGCCGAAGCCGATCGACGTCCCGCGACCGCGCTGGCCGATGATTTTTTCTAGGCCGGCGAATGCCCCGCCGCAGACGAACAGGATATTGGTCGTATCCACCTGCAAAAACTCTTGTTGCGGATGCTTGCGGCCGCCCTGCGGCGGCACCGAGGCAATGGTGCCTTCCATGATCTTGAGGAGAGCCTGCTGCACGCCCTCGCCCGATACGTCGCGGGTGATCGATGGATTGTCGGATTTCCGCGATATCTTGTCGATTTCATCGATATAAACGATACCTCTTTGGGCGCGCTCGACATTGTAATCGGCGGCCTGCAAGAGCTTGAGAATGATGTTTTCAACGTCCTCACCGACATAGCCCGCTTCGGTCAGCGTGGTCGCATCGGCCATGGTGAAGGGCACGTCGAGAATGCGCGCGAGTGTCTGCGCGAGCAAAGTCTTGCCGCAGCCAGTCGGCCCGATCAAGAGTATGTTGGACTTCGAGATTTCCACTTCGGCATTCTTGGTAGTCGCCGAAAGCCGTTTATAGTGATTGTGCACGGCCACCGACAGAACGCGCTTGGCATGGCTCTGACCGATGACGTAGTCGTCGAGGACCTTTAGAATATCGCGCGGCGTCGGCACGCCTTCGCGCGATTTGACCAAATTCGTCTTGTTCTCTTCACGGATGATATCCATGCAGAGTTCAACGCATTCATCGCAGATGAATACGGTGGGCCCGGCAATGAGTTTGCGGACCTCGTGCTGACTCTTTCCGCAGAATGAGCAGTAAAGGGTGTTCTTAGAATCGCCGCTGGACGACTTTGTCATTACCTACTCCACCGGGACGCCCAATAGATTGCGATGGGCCGACCGGTTCAAATCCTACATGTCGTATGTTAACCGAGCCTTTCCACCGGGCACAACCTCGAACCCGGAGGCTGCGCGCGGCGGCCGTAGCCTCATTTTTCTGAAATCCGCAAATTCGCGTTGCTGAGCAATGACTTCTGAGATCGTCTCGGCGATATTTCCGGCGGCTGCGGCTGAGAGTCGCGGACTTCGCGAAAAGTTTACCGGGCCGATTCCGGCTACACGGCGACAGGACCGATCGGTGCTGGTCCGCTGGAACCGTCCTTGTCCGTGGGCTTGGGGCGTTCTTTCACGATCATGTCGATCAGCCCGAATTCCTTGGCATCTTCAGCGTTCATGAAATTGTCGCGGTCCATGGCCTTTTCGATACCCTTGAGTGTCTGGCCGGTATGGTCGACATAGATCTGATTGAGGCGCGCACGCAGGCTCAGAATTTCGCGTGCCTGGATTTCAATATCCGCCGCCTGGCCCTGGAAGCCGCCTGAAGGTTGGTGGATCATGATCCGCGCATTTGGCAGGGAGAACCGCTTGCCCTTGGCGCCAGCCGCCAAAAGCAATGATCCCATGGACGCCGCCAGGCCGGAGCAGACCGTTGAAACATCACAGCGGATGTATTGCATGGTGTCGTAGATCGCCAAACCTGCGGTCACCACGCCGCCCGGCGAATTAATATAGAAACTGATGTCTTTGCCGGGGTTTTCGGCTTCGAGAAAAAGCAGCTGGGCGCAAACCACCGACGACACCATGTCGTTGACCTGACCGGTCAAAAAGATGATGCGCTCCTTTAGAAGCCGGGAATAAATGTCGTAGGCCCGCTCGCCGCGGTTGGTCTGCTCGACCACCATGGGAACCAGACTGCTGGCATAAAATTCAACGGGATCGCGATCTCTCATGAACCACCTGATATGACGTTCGAAAACTTTATCCGAGGAGAAGCTCTCGGGCCGTTTTCAAGAAATGCCGATGCGCCCTCGAAGGATCTAACATAAGTGACAAATGTTTCCCCGCAAGCGCGAGAAGAATGGTCGTGCGGCCGCCGCGGGCGGATGGCTTTAACCGGCCTCGGTCTCCTGCTTGGCCGATTTCTTTGCCTTGGCCTTTTTCTTCGGAGACTTATCCTTGGCGCTATCCGCGCCTGCGGCATCGTCGTCAGGATCGAGCATCAACTCCTCCAGGCTAACGGTCTCCTCAGTGATCGTTGCTTTGGCAAAGATGAAATCGACGACTTTTTCTTCAAAAATCGGAGCGCGAAGTGATTCCAGAGCCTGAGGATTGCGCCGGTAATACTCGAATACCGCCTGCTCCTGACCGGGATATCGCATGGCTTCCTGGGTCATCGCCCGGGCTAGGTCGTCCTGCGACACGGCGACGCTGTTCTTCTGTCCGATATCCGAAAGCAGCAGGCCGAGGCGTACCCGGCGCTCGGCAATGGCCCGATACTCAGATTTCAGCTCATCCTCGCTCTTGCTTGCATCTTCAGGGTCGAGTTGGCCGCTCTTCCTGACCTGTTCGATCTGGCGCCAGATGGCGTCGAATTCGACGTCGACCATGCCCATCGGAACCGGGAAGGAATGGCGCTCGGCCAATTGATCCAAGAGCAAGCGCTTGACGCGCAATCGCGACGCCGAGTCATGACTCTGCTGGAGGAAAGTCCGCATGCGGGCTTTTAGCGCTTCGGCATTGGCGTCACCGGTTTGCGCGGCAAGCTCATCGGTCAGCTCGGGTGTCGTGAAAGTACGCAGTTCTTTGACGTCGACTTTGAATTCGGCCGGTTTACCGGCAAGGTCCTTGGCACCGTAATCCTCGGGGAACGTGACGTTCACGGTAACGGTGGCGCCCGCCTTGGCGCCTATCAGCTGATCTTCGAACCCGGGGATGAACGTGCCGGCCCCGATCTCAATGGTCGCGTCCTTGGCCTTCCCGCCCTGGAACTCAACACCATCGATGGCGCCGACAAAATCGGCGACAACGGCGTCGCCCTTCTTCGCGCCCCGGGCCGAAGTCACGATCTCGGTCGTGCGGCGGCTCTTGAGGAAATCCTGGATCGCCTTGTCCATTTCTTCGTCGGACACGGGCGAGACCGGGCGGGTCAGTTCAATGCCGGCAAAATCAGTTGCGCCAATCTCAGGAAGAATTTCGAGCTTTACAGAGAATTCCAGGTCCTTGCCTTCCTCGAAGGTCACAAGCTCCACCTTCGGCTGCATCGCGGGCTTTAACGCCTTTTCGGTCAGCGCGGCTTGAGTGGATTCGCTGATGGCGTTCTCAAGGATCTCGCCGCGCACGGATTGGCCGAAGCGGGTCCGCAAGAGCTTCATGGGGACCTTGCCCGGACGGAAGCCCGGCAGCCGGACTTGCCGGCCGACCTCGTTCAAGCGCGAGACAACCCGCTCCTCGATCGACGTTGCCGGGATGACGACGTTGAATTCGCGGGTCAGGCCGTCGGTGTTCTTGTCGATGACTTGCATGAAAAACTCGTGACCCCGTGATAATCGTTAAAACTGTTTCGCTTGAATCTCGCCGTCGGCCTCGTGACCTGGATTTGGTGCGGGTGAAGGGACTTGAACCCCTACGTCCTTTTACGGACACGAGGACCTAAACCTCGCGTGTCTACCAATTCCACCACACCCGCGGAAAGTTGCGGGCGCGCAACTCATCCAGCTTCGTTTCCTCCAGCCGAAATGCCGCGCACCAAAAAAATGGATGCGGTAGATAGCCAATAACCGCCACTCGGATCAAGCCCCGATGGTCCAATCCTCGCCCGATCTCCGGGTTGGTGGATATTTATAGAGATTTCAAGACTTTGGGTAGCATTTCCGGCAGGTCCTCGGCAATCAGGCCGCGACCGGCCAGGGCGGCAGCTTCCCCGTGCATCCACACCGCGGCGCACGCCGCCTCCCAAGCCGGCATTGCCTGCACCAGGAGACCGAGGACAAATCCGGCCAAAACGTCGCCAGAACCGCCGGTTGCCAGCCAAGGTGGTGCATTATCGGCAATGGCGGCGCGCCCGTCCGGCCCGGCAACCACGGTGTCCGCCCCCTTCAAGACCACAATCGCGCCGCTGGCCGCGGCGGCCAAGCGGGCGAGCGCCAGTTTCCCGGCCTTTTCAGGGAAGGACTTGAATAAGCGCCGGAACTCCCCCCCGTGCGGGGTCATTATAACCGGCGCGGCGCGGCGCCTTATGGCTTGGAACAGCGGCGTCGGGTCGCCCTGGAAACTGGTCAAAGCGTCGGCATCAAGGACGACCGGGCGCTCGGAGCCCAAAATCCGAAGGACATGCCCGGCCGTTTCAGCACCGGCACCGCCGCCGGGGCCGATCAAGACACCGTTGCGCCGAGAATCCGAAAGAATCCCATCCAGTTCCGCAAAGGTATCGGCGGCGTGTACGAAAGCACCGGGGGAATCAGCGGCATAAATTTGCAGTGCAGAGGCAGGAACGGCGAACGTCAAGAGCCCTGCTCCGGCGCGACGTGCCGCCCGCCCGGCCAGCCGGGCGGCGCCGGTCATCGAGGCCCCGCCAACCACCACAGCATGGCCGCGCGCATATTTGTGATCGCTCCAGGCCGGTGACGGCAGACTCCAGAGCCCCGGAGCATTGCGGAAAGTCGTTGAGCCGATGGCGTCAAGCACGGTGGCGGGAATGCCGATGTCGAACACGGACACATGGCCGCACAGCGCCCGCCACGGAAATAGCAGATGAGCAGGCTTCGGGTGGAAGAACGTGGCGGTCGCCGCACAGGCGGGTGCAATGCTATCTCCACCGGCGTTCGCCAGCACCAAGCCGGTATCGCCGCTCACGCCGCTCGGCACATCCACCGCAACGCATTCGAGCTTTTCGGCGTTGATGCGCGCAATCGCCTCCCGCGCCGCGCCACTTAGACCGCGGCTGAGTCCGGCGCCAAACAATGCGTCAATCACCAAGGGATGCCCATCCAAGGCGCCGACGGTTAATGGCAGGACCGGGCCTCGCCAAAGTCTGGCATGCGCCGCCGCATCGCCGTGCAGTTCGTCGAGCCGGCCGAATAATCCGAGCCGAACCTCCCAGCCCGCCTCGGCGAGATGCCGCGCCGCCACGAAACCATCGCCGCCGTTATTGCCCGGCCCGCACAGCACGACCAGCGGCCGCGGCGTCCAGCGTTCGCGAACTAGCCGCGCCACGGCGGCGCCGGCACTCTCCATAAGTTTGAACCCAGAGATACCGAGGGATTCCGCTGCCTTATCGGCCGCGGACATCTCCGCCGCGGAAAGCAGAGCATGGGACAACGAAATATTCGGCAAACCGTTGGGCATATTTTTCAATCGACGCTTCTGGCGAATTACTCCGATCGACTATACCTTGGTGTGATGACGCTGACGCCGGAAAATCGCCGTGGTTCTGACTCCTTGGGCGGGGCTCACCGTATCCTGGGCGAGCAGCGATGAAAATTGTCGTGCTCGGCGCAGGTGTCGTCGGAACCGCAACGGCCTATTTTTTGGCGGAAGACGGACACGAGGTCACGGTCCTTGACCGGCAGCCCGGTCCCGGGCTTGAAACGAGCTTCGCCAACGGCGCGCAAATTTCGGCCTGTCATGCCAAGCCCTGGGCGGCTCCCCATATGCCCGCACAGGCCTTCCTGTGGATGTTTCAGCCTGACGCGCCATTGCTTTTCAAGCCCTGGCGCTGGGATCCGCCGTTGTGGAGTTGGGGCTTGAAGTTCTTGCGCAATTGCACCGATGCCCGCGCGAAGACAAATATGGCGCGCACGCTACGTGTTGCCCTCTACAGTCGAGACGTGCTCAAGACCTTACGGCAACGGACAAACATTCAGTACGATCAAATCACCGAAGGCATTTTGCACATCTACCGCACGGCTTCGGAGTTCGCGAACGGCCGTGCCACGGCAACACAATTGGCGGCGTTCGGGTTGCCGCAGAACGTGCTCACCGCGGACGAGTGCGTGCGCCTGGAGCCGGCCCTGGCCCACGCCGCCAAGAACGACCTGGCGGGGGGCTTGCTCAGTCCGGAGGATGAAAGCGGCGATGCTTTGCGCTTTACCGAGGAGCTGGCGAAACTCGCCGTAGCGCGCGGCGCCATCTTTCGCCAAAACGTTACCATACGCAGTATCGAAGCCGCGAACGGGCGCGTGACCCGCATCCTCACCGACAAGGGCGACGAAGAGGCTGAAGTCTTCGTTCTCTCGCTGGGAAGCTACAGTCCACATTTTGCGCGCGATCTTGGTCTGCGCTTACCGGTCTATCCCGCCAAGGGATATTCGATCACCGTGGATATTGAAAAACCGGCGGCGGCGCCAACCATCAGCATCACCGATGAAACCAAGTTTATGGTGTTCTCGCGGCTTGGCAACAAGATGCGGGTAGCGGGAACGGCCGAGCTCGCGGGATGGAACGCGGCGCTCGACCCGAGCCGAGTCGAACCGCTGTTGCGCAACGCCAAGGACCTGTTTCCTGCCGTCTCGAACTATACGAACGTGCATCCCTGGTGCGGATTGCGGCCGGCCACTCCGGATTCCGTGCCGATCCTTGGCGCGACACGCTTTGCCAATCTTTTTTTAAACACCGGCCACGGCACGTTGGGATGGACCATGGCCTGCGGCTCCGCACGGATCATTGCTGACCTCATCGCCGGCCGCCGACCGGAGATCGATATCGAAGGCCTGGGTATGGAGCGGTTCTGATTAACGGCCGGAATTCATAAAAAAAGCGGCGGTGGCGCGTTGCCGTAACCGCAATCGCATTCGTCCGACGGCTTAGACAACCGTGCCACTAAAGCCGAACCCTTTATGGTGGGATTGCTCGGCTCCCAGCGGAATTCAGCGTCACATTTCCCGCAGATCTGCACCGGTGGCAATTGCGGCGCATTGCGGCCTGGCGCCGCAGGCTTGCTGGGGAGAGTTTTTGACGGCATGAACAGACCTCGCGCAAGACCGTGACCGCGCCTATCTTACACCAAGTCAATTAGGGAACGTCTGAATAAGTAGCAGAAGGGACGAATTTGGTCATTTGCAGTCTCACGAATGTTGTGCGGATGGGGAAGATCAATCGCGGTGGAGGAGTTTTTCTGTCCTCGCGGCGTTCTGTGGGCTGGTCTGGCCCGTTACGCCGGC
>CAMDRB010000074.1 GCA_945906455.1 Caenispirillum bisanense | reverse complement strand
GGCGTAACGGGCCAGACCAGCCCACAGAACGCCGCGAGGACAGAAAAACTCCTCCACCGCGATTGATCTTCCCCATCCGCACAACATTCGTGAGACTGCAAATGACCAAATTCGTCCCTTCTGCTACTTATTCAGACGTTCCCTAGCGGCAAAAAGGCAAGCAATTGGCAAACAAAGAGGAGGACCCCTGCGCCGTCTTCCTGCACCGCTGGTGGGATGAGGGCGTAGGCGGCCTCCGAGACGGCGATGACCAGCGCGAGTGGCGCCGCGCCAACCCGCACCAGGGCGCGGCGCTCATGCCAGCAGAAGGTCAAGGCCTCCTTGGTCGTTCGAAAGACGGGAAGATCGATGGCCATTTGCGCACCCCCAACACCCAACCGGCGACGTAAGACTACAGGACCCCGGGTTACAAAGAACCGCCGAATGACACGATTTTCATGTTACCGGCAAAGCCACGAGTTTGCATTGACCTGCCGTCGGGACCGCCCCATGTTCCCTACCTCGCGCGCCCGCACCCGGGCGCCACGGTCACCTTCCGGGGGATTCATGCCGCGACGCTTTGCCCACATCCTCACGCTGTTATTCGGCCTTGCCGCGATGGGCCTGCCGTCCGCCCAGGCCGCCGTCTACGGCGCCGAAAGCTTCACGCTGGCCAACGGCATGCAGGTCGTGGTCATCCCCAATCACCGCGCGCCCGTGGTCAGTCATATGGTCTGGTACAAGATCGGCGCCGCCGACGAAGCGCCCGGGAAATCCGGCATCGCGCATTTTCTCGAACACCTGATGTTCAAGGGCACGCCGCGTTATCCCGGCACCGCCATCACCGACACCGTCGCCCGCAACGGCGGCAATCAGAACGCATCCACCAGCCAGGATTATACCAATTACTACCAGAACATCGCGGTCGATCGCCTGCCCCTGGTCATGGATATCGAGGCCGACCGCATGCGCAATCTCACCCTTGATGTGAAGGAAGTCGAGACCGAACGCGAGGTGATCATCGAGGAACGGCGCATGCGTACCGATAACGTGCCGGGCGCGTTATTGGGTGAGCGCGTTGAGGCGGCGTTGTGGGGGACCAATCATTACGGCGTCCCGATTATCGGCTGGGAAGCGGAAATGCACGCGCTGACGCGCGAGGACGCGTTCGATGTCTACAAGGCCTACTACGCGCCGCACAACGCCATCCTTGTTGTCGCCGGCGACATCACGATGGCACAGCTGAAGCCGCTGGCCGAGAAATATTACGGGGCAATTCCAAAGGTCGGCGAATACAAGCCGCGCAGCCGCTCGACGTTTCTGCAGCCGCGTGCTGAATCGCGCATCGTCATGCGCCACGAGCGCGTGCGCCAGCCACAGTGGTCGCGGCAAATTATCGCCCCCAGCTACAGCATCGGCGATCGCAAAGACGTCCACGCGTTGGAAGTGTTTTCTGAAATTATCGGCGGCGGTTCCACCGCCAAGCTCTATCGCCAGTTAGTGATCGAACAGAAAGTAGCCGCGGGCTTCGGCGCCGGCTACGGCGCCGATGGCGTTTCCTACGGCTCGTTCTACGTCGGCATGACGCCAAGCCCCGGCGTAACGCCGGAGCAAGCCGAGGCCGCCTTTGACGCAGCCATGGCGGCGTTGCTGAAGGACGGCATTAGTGATGCCGATGTCGATCAAGCCAAGCGGCGCATGATCGCGCGGCTCGCGTATGCCCGAGAATCCCCGACCTCGGCGGCCCGCGCCATCGGCTCTGCGCTGGTCGTTGACCAGACTCTGGACGATGTCGAGAAATGGCCCGATGACGTGGCAAAAGTCACCGCCGAAGAGGTGCGCAGCGCTGCGCGCAAGTTGTTCACCCAATATTCTTCCGTCACGGGAATTCTTTTGCCGCCGGCTTCCCCGGACGCCCCGGGAGGGCAGGTGCCATGATGATGTCATTTCTTCGGCGCGGGCTATCCGCCGCGGCCGGCCTCGCGATCAGCCTCGCCGCGCTGCCGGCGCTTGGCCTCACTGTGCAGGAGGTCAAGAGCCCGGGCGGTCTCACGGCCTATCTCGCCGAGGACCACACCACGCCGGTCATCGCCATCACATTCGCGTTCAAGGGCGGCTCGGCGCTCGACCCCGCCCCTAAACTCGGCCTCTCGGGATTCGCGGTGTCGCTGCTCGACGAAGGCGCCGGTGAACTCGATTCATTTGCTTTCCAGTCCGAGCTGCAAGATCGCGCCATCACGCTACGCTTCGGCGACGACAGTGACATGATCCGCGGCAATCTCGTCACCACAACGCCGAGCGCCGCAAGGGCTCTCGAGCTCATGCGCATGGCCATGACTACCCCGCGCTTCGACACCGAACCGGTAGAGCGCATCCGCCGCCAAATTTTAGTTGGCATCACCAGTAACCAAGAGAGTCCCGGACGCATCGCGCGCAATACGCTGATGGAAGCGGTCTTTGCCGGCCATCCTTACGCCCGCGAGTCCGACGGTACGGCCGAAAGCGTCTCTGCCATCACGACTGACGATCTTCGCGCGTGGGTGAAAAGCCGCTTCGCTCGCGACCGTCTGCTGGTCTCCGCTGCCGGCGACATTACACCGGTCGAACTTGGCAAGGCCATCGACGCGCTGTTCGGCGATCTCCCCAAGGCCACGGGCCTTAACGCCACCGTACGCCAGGTTGCCGCGCCGGCGAAGGGCCGGACCATCCGGGTCGAAAAGGACTTGGCGCAAAGCATGGTCTACATGGCGCAACGGGGAATCATGCGCAACGACCCGGATTGGTATATCGCCACAGTCAACGACTACATCTTCGGCAGCGGCAGTTTTGCCGCCCGGCTCATGAACGAAGTGCGCGAGAAGCGCGGGCTTGCCTACAGCGTCTCGACTAGCTTGGCGCCCTATGACGCCGGATCATTGATGTTCGGTTCGGTGGGCACGCGGGCCGACCAGGCCGACACCAGCATCGCGATTATTCGTGACGAGTGGAAAAAAATGCGCGACGGCGGGCCGACCCAGAAAGAACTCGACGATGCCAAGCAGTATCTGACCGGGGCCTGGCCGCTGAGGTTCACGACCAACGGCAGCATCGCCGAAATCCTCTTGGCCGTGCAGCGCGACAATCTCGGTCTCGACTACATCGACAAGCGCAACGGGCTTATCGAAGCCGTGACGCTCGCCGATGCCAAGCGTTCGGCCAAGAGGATCTATGATCCTGATGGCTTGACCGTGGTTATTGTCGGGCCTTCGCCCAAGGCGTTGAGCGCGAAGCCGGCAGGTTCGAAACCCGCAGCTTCGAAGCCGGCAAACGCCAATCCCGCGAAGCCCTAAGCTCGCTTCGATGGCTGCCGGGCGGCCGGCGACGCAGCTTCCAGAAGGCCTCTACAACCTTTACTAAGTACCTGATTCCGCAGGCCTTCGGTATTCGGGGGTTTGGCTTCCACCGAGCGCGTTGGTATGGTGGCGCCAGCTCTAGATCGCTTCCCGATCATAGTGAATCGATTGCGGGGGTTAGCGTCTTGATTTGGTCAGCGCTCGTAAGAGCCCAGCCGCCGTGAACGCCATGATCCAACCATGACCGGACATCCGCTGACGATGCTGCCCGCTTGGCAGGCATTGGTAACGCATGCGGCGGCATTGCGCGACGTTCACCTGCGCGATCTTTTTGCGGGCGATCCGGATCGGTTTGCGCGGCTGTCATTTTCCTTGGGGCCTCTGCTCGCCGATTACGCCAAGCACCGGCTCACGGCTGAGACCATGGGCCTGTTGATGGAGCTTGCGCGCGCGCGCGGTGTCGAGGCTGGGCGCGCGGCCATGTTTGCCGGCGCCGCCATTAACACCACCGAACATCGTGCTGCACTTCACGTCGCGCTCCGCAACCGCGCCGCGCGGGCCATGATGGTCGATGGCGTCGACGTCATGCCCGAGGTACGCGCGACCCGTGCGCGCCTCAAGACATTTTCCGACAGGGCCCGTTCCGGCGTTTGGACGGGGGCCACTGGCAAGCCCGTGCGCCATATCGTCAACATTGGTATTGGCGGCTCGCACCTTGGTCCGATGTTCGTCGCCGACGCACTCAAGGATCACCGGCGGCGAGATCTCTCGGTTGATTTTGTCTCAAATCCCGATCGTGCTCAAATCGACGAAATTCTCGAAGGCCTTGATCCCGGCGCGACCTTGTTCATCGTCGCCTCGAAATCCTTCGCCACCGCTGAATCCATGTTCAACGCCGGCATTGCGCGCGACTGGATTGTCGATCGTTTGGGCGAGGGCGCGGTCGGCCGGCACTTTGCCGCCGTCTCCACCAATCTCAAAGCCGCCGCGGCATTTGGCATCGCTGCCGACAATGTCTTCCCGATCTGGGACTGGGTCGGCGGGCGCACGTCGGTTTGGTCGGCGGTCGGATTGTCGGTGATGATCGCCTGCGGCCACGATGACTTCGACCAATTCCTCGCCGGCGCCGAGTCCATGGACCGGCATTTCGAGACCGCGTCGCTCGATCAGAACCTGCCGGTCATACTGGCGATGATCGGCCTGTGGCACGCGGCGTTTTCGGGCGCGCCCGCCATTGCCATTTTGCCTTACGATCATCGCTTGCGACTTCTGCCGAACCACATCCAGCAGCTCGACATGGAGAGCAACGGCAAGGGTGTTATGAGCGATGGCTCGCCGGTGATAGGCGATGCGGGGCCGATCGTTTTCGGCGGCGGCGGATCGGACAGTCAGCATTCGTTCTTCCAGCTGCTGCACCAGGGGCCGCGCCCGATCCCATGCGATTTTATCGCCGCGCTCAAGGGCGGCGATCCGGCCAGCCGAGACCTTTTACTCGCCAACATGTTTGCTCAGAGCGAGGCCCTGATGACCGGGCGCGCGGCCAAGGACCTTAACGCCACGCCGGCGGAACTCGCGCCCCATCGCACATTCTCAGGCAACCGTTCGTCGACAACATTGTTAGTGGATGAGCTGACGCCTTACACCCTGGGCATGCTTATTGCTCTTTACGAGCATAAGGTGTTCGTTCAGGGCCTGGTGTGGGGTGTCAATTCCTTCGACCAATGGGGCGTGGAATTGGGTAAGGAACTGGCCAAATCACTGCAGCCGGCACTTGATGGCGGCGCCGCTTCCGGGCTCCTCGCGTCCCGCGACAGTTCGACCGCTGGGCTGGTCGCCGCCTATCTCAAGGCGAAGGCCGGCCAAGGCGGGCGCCAACGCGAAGAGATGCCATGACCATTCGCCTGCTGCCGCCCAACCTTGTCAATCAAATCGCCGCCGGCGAAGTAGTGGAGCGTCCCGCCTCGGCTCTTAAAGAGCTCGTGGAGAACGCCATCGATGCCGGCGCGACGCGCATCGATGTCGTGCTCGGCGATGGCGGCCGGTCGCTGATCGTGGTCACCGACAACGGCTGCGGCATGACGTCGCAGGAATTGATGGTGGCCGTGGACCGCCACGCCACATCCAAACTCCCGAGCGACGATCTCTTGGAGATCAACTTTCTCGGATTTCGCGGCGAGGCCCTGCCGGCCATCGGCTCCGTGGCGCGGCTGACGGTCACCAGCCGCACGGCCGGCGCGGATTCCGGCTGGTACGTCGTGGTGGCCGGGGGCCGCAAGGATGGCCCCGTGCCCGCGCCCCTTCCACGCGGGACGCGCATCGAAGTGCGCGACATCTTTTTCGCCACGCCGGCGCGGCTCAAGTTTCTGAAGTCGGCGCAGTCTGAACTATCCTATTCGGTCGATGCGGTCGAACGATTGGCCATGGCCCATCCCGACATCGCCTTCACGCTCGTAGCCGACGGCAAGCAGCGCCTCAATCTGCCGGCCGACCTGACGCATGGCGACTTGTTCGACGCCCACCTTGAGCGTCTGGCGATTATCCTCGGCAAGGAATTCGCCGCCAACGCCGTGCCAGTGGCGGCCGAGCGCGAGGGCATTCGGCTATTCGGTTATATCGGCGTGCCGACGTTCAACCGCGGCAACGCCTTGGCCCAATATCTCTTCGTCAACGGCCGTCCGGTGCGTGACCGGCTGTTGGCTGGAGCGGTGCGTGGCGCCTATCAAGATTTTCTGGCCGCCAATCGCCATCCTTATGTCGTCTTGTTCCTGGAGCTGCCGCGACGCGAGGTCGACGTCAACGTTCATCCCTCGAAAGCTGAAGTGCGCTTCCGTGACGCTGGTCTGGTGCGCGGCCTGATGGTCGGCGCCTTGAAACACGCGCTCGCCGAAGCCGGCCACCGCGCTTCGACGACGGTCGCCACTGGGGCCTTGGGGGCTTTCCAAACTCACAGCGGTCTTGCCGGCTCGCAGCATTCCCAAGGCGCCGGGGCCCAAGGCGCCGGGAGTTATGCGGCGGGAGGATATGGCCCAGCCTATGGGTTGCAGGCGCCACATGACGGCGCCGACCAGGGACTGGCCGAAGGCGACGCCGGAAGCTCGTTGTTCGCGCTCGCGCCATCGGCGCCAGACGCGACGCCGGCCGAAGTTGTTGACGCCGACTACCGCTCGCATCCGCTGGGCGTCGCGCGCGCCCAAATCCATGAGACCTATATCGTCGCGCAGACGGGTGACGGAATCGTCATCGTCGATCAACATGCCGCCCATGAACGGTTGGTCTACGAGCGTATGAAGGCGGCGCTGGCCGAGGGCGGCATCGCCCGGCAAATTCTGCTCATCCCGGAAGTCATCGAACTTGACGAAGCCTCGGCGGCGCGGCTCGCCGCCAGGGCCGGCGAACTCGCCGAACTCGGCCTGGTACTGGAGGCCTTCGGCGGCAATTCCATTGTCGTCCGCGAGGCGCCGGCGCTTCTCGGTGACACCGACGTGGCCGGCCTGGTCAGGGACCTCGCCGACGACCTGGCTTCGGTTGACGAAGCGCTGTCGCTCAAGGACCGGCTGGGCGACGTCTGCGGCACGCTGGCCTGCCATGGCGCCGTGCGGGCGGGGCGCAGGCTCAATGGCGCGGAAATGAATGCCCTCTTACGGCAAATGGAAGTGACTCCCCACGCCGGCCAATGCAATCATGGTCGTCCGACTTACGTTGAGTTGAAGTTGAAAGATATCGAGCGGCTATTCGGCCGACGGTAAGAGAACAGCGATGATCGGCGAAATCCTCAGGTACTTAACCACACTCGCGCCCGAACGCACGCGTAAGTTCGGCTATCTGAAGCGCCTTATCGCGCTGGAATTCCGCGCCAAACGTTGCAAAGAGGCCTGGGCTCCGCACCAGCGCTCGACGCGCGCCTTCATCTTAAAGGCGGCCAAGATGTGCGAGCGCCGCCAGATTGCGGTGGTTGTCGGCTCCGGCCTTCTGCTTGAGGTTCCGCTTGAGGAGCTCGCGGAGGAATTTGAACGGGTTTTTCTGGTCGATATATTTCACATGCCGCAAGTGCGCCGCGCCGTCAAAAAGCACGGTAACGTCAAGCTGCTGACCGGGGACGTCACCGGGGTTTTTGCCGCCATGAAAGAAAGGCGGCCGCCGGGATCTCATACACCCGCGCCAGCAGCGCGAATTCCCCATTTAAAGGAGGCTGATCTGATCGTCTCGTGCATGTGCCTCACGCAGTTCGCCGGGCCCTTTACCGACCACTTTGAGAAAACGCGCGGTTTCTCCGACCTCGATTCCGACAAGCTCGCCTACCAAATTATGGAGTAGCACGCGAAAGCCATAGCGGTTGACGCCGTCGGCATCGGCGTAATAGTCACCGATACCGATCGCTTGATCATGCAAGGTGACAAAGTCGTTTCCTGGATGGATTTGTTAAAGGCGCTGCGTTTGCCGCCCACCCCGACGATAGTGCACAACGAAGAATGGGATTGGCTATTCGCGCCGCATCCGGAAGAACATCCGCGCCACGATTACATCCATACGGTCTCGGGCAAGATCTATGAGCGCACGGTAGCCGACAAAGATCTCGATGAAGCGCAAAACAAGGAAGACGGTCTGGCCGTCGATGTGCAGGCACCTTCGCTAAAAGCTCCGGTCGGCGACATCATCGGCAGGACCGTGCCCGAGCGGTAGTCGTCCTTGGTGGGCTTAACCGGTAAACCGCAGAATGCTTACGGCGCCTCGACCGTAGGTGCGGCGATCTATGAGCACAAAGCCGGCTGCTTCCGGCGCTTCTTCGCTCTCATCGGTTTCGACGGCGACCAGCGCGCCCGGCTTCAGCCAGCCCTGAAGCGCGAGGCCGCGCAAGGCCGGCGCCACCAAACCCTCGCCGTAGGGCGGATCGAGGAAGGCAAGGTCGCAGGCCACCGCCGCACGCGGCAGGTGCGCACCGTTGGCATTCATGACCGTGGCTCGGTCCTCGGCCTTGAATGTGGCGACGTTGCGTTTGATCATCTCGATGGCCGCCGGATTACGGTCGAGAAAAATGGCGTGGGCCGCGCCGCGCGACAGCGCCTCTAGACCAAGAGCCCCCGTGCCCGCGAAGACGTCGACCACGCGCGCGCCGTTGATGCGGAACCCTTCGCCGGTAAAAGCGTGGGCCAAGCGGTTGAACAGAGCTTCGCGGACCCGCTCGGCGGTCGGACGCACCAGATTGCCGGGCGACACCTCGATGGCGCGGCCGCGCCAAGACCCGGCGATGATTCGTAGTTTGCCGGGCTTATCCGAACGTGCGGCCCGG
Source organism: Caenispirillum bisanense (assembly GCA_945906455.1). Classification (GTDB taxonomy): domain Bacteria; phylum Pseudomonadota; class Alphaproteobacteria; order Rhodospirillales; family Rhodospirillaceae; genus SHVO01. The sequence goes on along the minus strand of CAMDRB010000074.1, from coordinate 4,235 downwards.
GTTCTAGTTTTCGCTGGTTTCGCGGGCGGTTTTTTCATGCCGCTGTCTCTTCTTGTCGAGCCCGGCCGGTGTCGCCGCACCCAATTGCTGGCGCACGACGTGGCGCGGCACTTCTTCTATAGCCCCCGGGTCGAGATTGCCCAGCTGGAAAGGCCCATAGGCCACGCGGATCAGGCGGTTCACACTCAGGCCGAGATACTCCATAACCTTGCGCACTTCGCGGTTCTTGCCTTCGGTCAGACTCACCGTGACCCAGACATTACTTTTGGCCGCGCCCTTTTCCTTGCCATCGGCCGTTGTGCCTTCGATGATCGCATCGATCGGGCTATAGCGCACGCCGTCCACCGTCACGCCCTTCTTCAAGCGCGCGAGGGCCATGGGATCGACCCGGCCGTGGACGCGCACGCGGTAGCGCCGGACCCACCCGCGCGACGGATGTTCCAATTCGCGCGAGAGCGTGCCGTCATTGGTCAATAGCAACAGCCCTTCGGACGTCAAGTCGAGGCGACCCACGCTGACCACGCGCGGCATCTCGGGCGGCAGCATCTCGAACACCGTGGTGCGACCCTTCTCGTCCTTGTGCGTGGTGACGAGACCTTTGGGCTTATGGAATCGCCATAACCGCGCCCGGTCGGCGACGGGCAGCGGTTCGCCGTCGACGCGCACATCGTCACTATCGCGCACGGTCACGGCGGGGGTTTCGAGGACTTTGCCGTTGATCGAAACCCGCCCGGCGGCGATCCATTTCTCGGCATCGCGCCGCGAACACAAGCCGGCGCGCGCCATGACTTTGGCAATGCGCTCGCCCTTTTCCGCCGACGATGGCGCTGGCGTCGTCATTTGCGGACGGCCCGCGCCTTGCAGGCATCGATAAAGGCGTCGAACAGCCGCACGTCGGCGGGGCTGATGTGGAATTCCGGATGCCACTGCACGCCGATGCAGAAGGTGCGCGAAGGGTCCTCGATGCCCTCGATCACGCCGTCGGGCGCGACCGCATCGACGACGATATTTTTGGGCACGGCCTTGACCGCCTGGTGGTGCGCGCTGTTGACAGAAAAGTTTGACTCGCCGGTGATCTGGTGCAGCTTCGAGCCCGGCGTGATCGCGACATCATGGCCGGCAAGGTGGCGCGGATTGGGTTGTTCGTGGGCGAGCGGATTCTGAATTTCGTCGGGGATGTGCTGGATCAGCGTGCCGCCCAGGGCAACGGCCAACAATTGCTGGCCTCCGCAAATGCCGAGAATCGGCTTGTCGGCCTTGAGCATCGCCCGGGTAATGCCGAGCTCGAAGTCGGTGCGGCCTTCCTTGAGGACGACCGTTTCATGCCGCGTGCTGTCGCCGAACAGCGCCGGGTCGACGTCGAAGGCGCCGCCCGACACGACAATGCCGTCCAGCAAGTCGACGTATTGCGCGATCAGCGATGGCTCGTGGGGCAAGACCAGGGGCACGCCGCCGGCTTTGCGCACCGCCGAACAATAGTTCTCGCGGATCGCGTACCAGGGGTACTTGGAATAATCGCTGCGGGCGCCGGGCTTAGGCTCTTCGCTGTCAGCCGTGATGCCGATAAGGGGTTGGCGCATGACTCACCTTGGCTTCCAATCGGCGGAGTAGGGCCGCAGCCCCGCGACCAAGTCAAGCCCGGCTTTTTCAAGCGGAGAAAACGGACGACCTTACGATGGTCTGAGAACGCAGACTTCAGGAGAACGCTTAACTTGGGCCGTTCCGGCGTACTGGAATAAACGGCGCGCTGGGCACCGCATTGAGCATGTCATAGGTGCGCTTGGCTTCACCGGCGCGGCTTCGGGATAGTTCGCGCTCGAGCGCGGCTTGGTCCAAAGACGTCGAGCCGTCTTTCGTGAGCGAGCGGGTCATGGCCGCGGCCCAATCGGCGCCCTGGAAGCCGACGGAGGAAAGCGCAGTCTCATCGCCGCCGTCATTATCGTCGGATTCGCTGCCGTCGCTCATGGTCATAGGTTTGGCGGCAATCAGTTTGGCCAGTTCCTCAAGAATGAAATGGGCGACCATGGTCTTGCTGGGATCTTGCGCCTGGTCGACCGTTCTTACCGGCAGGACGCCGAGGTTGGAAACAGGTCTTGGGGCCGGGGCCATGGCGATGGGCGCGGCGGTATGCGCGGGCCCGCTCGCTGCGACGTTTGCTGCGACATTCTCTGAGGCACGGCCCGGGGCGACGACTGCTTTCGTGGTCTCATGTTCGGCCAGGACCGAAGCCACATCGGCGTAGCGGTCCATTTGTCCGGTGAAGCGGTCGCGCACAAGCTTGACGACTTCGCCGGCAGTGCGCGCGCGGCCTTCGGCGGTGTAGAACACGGTGGCATTGGCTTTGGCGGCGGCCGGCAGCAGGCCGGCGGCGGCCGCGGCGGGCTCGGCGTCGGCGGCCTGCAGCAATTGACCGGCCCCGGTCGGTCCCAAAAAATGCGCGAGATAAAGATCGGCTGCGTCGGCGCCGCGCCCCAGCGTGCCCTCGAGCGATGTGGCGTTGTCGCGGGCGTATTCGGCGGCCATGAGGGCCGAGGCCTCGGCGTTGCCGCGCAGGGCCAAGAGGCGTTGCAGGGCAGCGGAATCTCTAACGACGGCTTTGCCATCGTCGTTGAACGAGATCTTTTGCGCGAGCTCGCCGTAACCATAGAGCGCGCCATGTTTTTTCATCATGTCGAGCCAGGTGCCGCGCGTGAACTGGAACAATCCGACGGCGGAGGAGGTGTCGGCCTGGGCGTCGGTCTGCAGACTGCTTTCTTGGGCGGCTTTGGCGACCAGGTATTGAAAGCTGACGCCGCTCTTCTGGCTGGCCTGCTGCAGGCCGGTCAGTGTCGCCCGCGAAACGGTTTGCCCGGCGACGTCGACCAGTGGGGACGTCAATTTGGGGATGTGCTGAACCATGGCTGAATCCTAACCGCTGTCGGTTACCGAATCCTTACCATTCGTTAATATCCGTGAACCGGGACCACGTCAGTTGCGCTTGACGCTTCCGGGTTCCTCGCCGAGTCTGCCGCCATGACAGCCGCTCCCGCGTTTCCGGTCGATTTTATGGCCTTGGCCTTCGGCGAGGCCGAAGCCGCCGGTGCGCGCGGCGAAGTGCCCGTGGGCGCCGTAATCGTCGACGCTATCAGCGGCGAAATCCTCGCCCGCGCCGGCAACGAGACCGAGGCGAGAAGCGATCCGACGGCCCACGCTGAAATACTGGTGATTCGGGCGGCAGCGGCCAAAGTGGCGGCGCCGCGGCTCGCGGGCTGTGACCTCTACGTCACGTTGGAGCCCTGCGCCATGTGCGCGGCGGCGGCGTCCATGGCGCGGCTGCGCCGGGTGGTCTACGGCGCCTACGATCCCAAGGGCGGCGGTGTCGACCATGGCGCCCGCATTTTTGCCCAGGCCACCTGCCATCACCGCCCGGAGGTGGTGGGCGGCGTTGGCGCAAGCCGGGCTGAGGCGCTGCTCAAGGATTTCTTCGCTGTCAGGCGGTGAGCATCGGTTTTCGACACTTCGGGACTTTGCATCCCCCGCGGTTCCTTTTACCATAGTCCCATGGCCCCTCGGTATCACCTCCGTGTCGTGCGGTTTACCCTGGTTCTCGCGGCTTTTCTGCTGCCCGCAGCCGCCGATATCCATGCCGCATCGGCGGCCGAAACTGGACCTGCCACCGGCTACGGCGGCGTCAAACTTGCCCCGCCCGTGGGCTACGAGGGCTTCAAGATCCAGCTGGCGCCGATTATGTCGCCCTACCGCACTTCGTCGGGCGTTCGCTACCAAGTCGTGACGCTGCGGCTGATGCTGAATGCGGGCGATACCGAACGTCCCGGCTGCTTCATGGTGCCGATCATCCACGAAAAATTCCTGATGTACTTTAATAAAGTCCAACCGGCGCCGGCGGACTTTGTCGGCCAGCGTAAAGACGTCTTGGCCGAGGAATTGCTCAAACTGGCGATTGCGACCACCGACCGGAGTTATTTTTCCGGTGTTGAGATCGTTGATGACGGCATGCTCGCGCGCGGCGAAGACAAAACCACGAACCTGGATCCTAGGTCCGCGACGCTCTCGACGCAGTGTCGCTAAATCGCGGCTTATTCCAAACCTAAGGACACTCTGAATAAGTCATCGACACGCCAGGGTCCTTGTGATTCTTAGTCTGATGCGGGTGTGAAGCAAAGGAATTGCTCCTATGAAGCAGCTGACTTTGGCGGTGGCGGGTTTCGAGCGGTACGCGAAGACGACGCGGCGCG
>CAMDRB010000073.1 GCA_945906455.1 Caenispirillum bisanense | reverse complement strand
ATCGGCGGGTACGCCCCGCGAGGTCTGGAATCGGATGGCGGCGTCGGTAGTCTCCGCAGTAAGCACGCCGTTCACCGCCCCGTCGTAGAAGCCAAGATCCCTCATGAGGCGCTGGGAACGCCAGATTTCGGTCTCCACTTCGGGGATCGGGACGGGGGCCGCGTCAGAAGCCGTGGGCGCTGAATTCACAAGACCGCTCGGCTCAGGTGCCGGTGGTCCGCCGCCGTCAATACCCCAAAATCTCAGAATCACCGCTAAGGCCATCGCCCCCAAAATCAGGCCTCCGATCAAGATGTTGGTAATCTTCGCCATCGCGAAAGGACCAATTTCAAGGTGACACTCGGAATGGTTCGACGGGTACCGGCGTCGGTAAACTGTCACGATTTCCTAAGCGGTGAAGCAAATGATCTCTGAATTTGACGGTTCGGGCAAGCGCCCAGCGGTCAGTTGCCTGGAATCCGGGCGAAAGGGGCGCGCAACAGCCCATGTCGGCCCTGGCCTTCACGCGTAGCGCATTGATCCAGATCAATGACAGACCCGTCCCCCGGCTGAAGACTTCGCCGCAGGCTCACCGGGGAGGCATCTGGTTGGGATCGGGGGAATCGCTAGACATGCCATATAGTGCACATGGGTACCGGATCCGCGCCGTAGAATGCGTGCGCCTGGCAAACCTCACCAAAGAAGAAATTTTGCAGGCCGCGATATTGAGATTGCGGCAGGACTATCTGCAAACCGCGGATCGCCTTGTCGTGGCGGAGGCGGCTGGCGGCCACAGTATAAGAAAATAACCGCCGTCGGGACCGGCGGCGCTTATGGCGCCATGAACGCCCAGTAAAGCACAGATCCTTGCTGCACGCCGACAACCCATGCCGCATCGGTCGGCTTGGTCTCGTCGAAATCCGGCAGATGATAAATGTCGTTGCCATTGAAATCGCCCGATTTCTTGTCGCCCTTGTAAGTATATAAGGCATGGCTCTTGTAGATCCATTGCTTGGATCCATCATCCGCGCGCGTTGAGATTTCCCAAAAGCCCGAAGCCACCGCACCTTCCGGGGCTTTATAGGGACGCCAGTCCTCGAGGCACTTCGCCGAACAGCCTTCGCTGACCCCGATAGCCCGGCCCAACGCCGGGCTGCCGGGCCGCGCATAAGGTATGCTGCGGTTGCTCTGCGAATGATCGCTGACACCCTGGCGATACAGCGTCAGTCCATTCGCGGTCGTCAATAGCGCGCCGCGAACCTCGTCGTAAGCGATTTTCGCGCCAGAGGGGGTGACGTAGCGCACCATGACAGCCGCCTGCCATTTCCCGTCGATGCCGTCGCCATGAGCGTCGCCTCTGACCAGATCTCCGCCGAAGGTGAAGAGCGGCCGGCCCTTGTATGCCCACTGCCGCGTTGAATCGGCGCCGGCAACGACCGAGAATTCACCGACGGGTCGGGCAAGTTCCGCTGCCCCAACCGGAGTCCAGCGGGCGGTGCAGGAGCTGAGTTTGCACTCCTCGGCCACGCTCCGACCGGGCTTCCCGTCGAAGAAATAGATCGTCATGCCGTTATTATCGACGAGGGTTTGTCCGTTGAAACGGCGAATTACTTCGACGCCGAATCCGACCGGTAATACCAGTTCGCGGGTGGGCTGAAATGAAATCGAATGCCACGTTCCACTTTGGGCGCCATTGCCATTGGCGTCGCCAATCTTGAAATCTTTCGCGAAGGTATAAATGGGTTTCCCCTTATAGCTCCACTGTTTGGTCCCGTCGGCGCGCGCGATCAGCGACCACTCGCCGAGCGGCTTGGCGTTCTTGGGGGCAATCGCCGCCGGCCAAGCTAAAACACATTCGCCAACGCACGTGGACTTACCGGCCTCAACATCTTTGTCATAGAAATACAGCGTCATTCCGCGCGCGTCCGCGAAGACGTAATCGCCGTCTTTGGGCTGGCTCGTGTCAAGCCGCGGATGCAATGCAGCTTCGGCGGCCCCGCTCAGTCCCCGGCGGGCCCGGATGGGGGCCTGGAGGGTAACGCCGTCGGGCGTCGCGAGAGGCGCGGCGAGACCAAAGTCGAGCTTGGTGCCCTGCCCCGCCTTGGATCCAGCCGAGTCAGCCGCACCAGCCGGGCCGGGCAAGGCCAACGCGCCGACTACCCCTATCCACGCCAGATTCTTCAACAATGCCGCCTCCCGCAAGGAATTCTAAAACTCCGCCACCGCAGATCGCTCCTCGGTCGATGCCGTAACGAGGAGGATTTGTCCTAAGCCAGCACCTCGGTGAAGGGCTTCGAGGTTTCATTTCCACCGGTTCCCCAGCGGCCGACTTGCATGCCGACGGCCTGCTGAATCGTCAATCCGAGGCGCGTAACCGGCTCGCCCGTGGCGGCAATGTGCAGTCCAGTCTTCATGCGTCCAGCAGCGCGGCCGGCGGTGATAAGCGGAATATTCTCCACCGTATGCATTTTGGCGTAGCCGGTGTCGGTTGAGAAATAAATCAGCGACCTATCGAGCAACGTGCCGTCGCCTTCGCGGATGCCGTCAAAGGCCGACAGCATGAAGGCAAACGCTTCAGCCGTCTGACTCTGGAACCAATAGGTCTTGGGTTGATACCCGAGTTGGTTATCCGTTCCCTCTTCGTGGGTGAGCACGTGGAACGTATCCGAACTCCCGGTCCGGCGGAAATTGGACTGGGCCGTCGAGAGCATCAGGTTGAACACGCGGGTTTGACCGCAAGCGGCCGCATGCGCCAACAGTCCCGCGAACAGTTTGTGATTGACCAACGCTTCTTCGATTACCGATCCCATGGCCCCTTCGGCCTCGGCTTTACGCGGTACCGAACACGCCGCGAGCGGCGCCGGCTTTTGCAGCTGCAAGTTCAACTGGCTCTCGAGCTCGCGCAGCGACGTAAAGTACTCGTCAAGCCGCGCCTTGTCCGACGCGCCCAAATCATTGGCGAAGCTCAAACGGTGATCTTTGATCGACGACAGGACGCTTTTGCGGACCATCACCGTCGGGCTTGGCTTGAACTCCGCGGCATTCGGATCGGTAAAGTCAGGGCCGAATATTCTCTGGTAGAAGGCGATCGGCGACGGCTCCGATGGATTGCTCACCGTCCCGCTACGCCGGCTCAAGCTTTCCGGCAGGCCGTGACAGGCGACTTCGAGCGAACGGAACCGCGTATTTTGGCCGATTGAATCGGCGACCAGGCTGTCAATACTGGCAAGCGCGGGGCTTGACTGGACGTCGCCGAGGAAGCACACCGCCGGGCCGGTCGCATGCGGCTGGATCGGTTTGCCGTCGGAGTACAGCTTCATCCCGCTATAGATATTGAGCTTGTCCTTGAACGGCGCCAGCGGCGCGAGCTGTTGCGACATCGCGTAGTTCGCTCCGGTCGTCTTCGGCTCCCAAAACCCTTGGCTAAGCCCCAGTCCCTGGAACCAGGTTCCGAAAACAATTGGCAGCGCTTCGCCGGACGCGAGCGCCGTACCGTTGGAATTCAGGAAACAATCGAGCAGCGGCAGGCCGACGCTGATGGCTGTTCCGCCCATCATTCCACGAAGGACCCTGCGCCGAGTCACGCGACGAGATAGTGTCATTTTGCATTCTCCCGATCTGAAATACTTGTGTCGCCCGCCGACTTCACGGGCGCGGAAACGCGATAAAAAGCTTTGCTGGTCGCGATGCGTCTCAAAAGGGCCGGCAATTGATAACGGTCTTCGACAAATCCCTTGGAAAGGTAGCTGACAAATTCGGCCTCGCCTTCGGCGGCCGGCCTGCCGGCGGCGTAGGAATACACCCGTTTCACCAGGCAACTGGAAAGCGCCGGGTGGTCGTGAACCGCCTTCGCCAGTCCGGCGACATCGCTGAACGTCACGCCATCCAGTACACCGCTGGTATCAATTCCAACGCCGTTCTCTCTGTTCCGGTAACTGCCGGTCGCGTCGAAATTCTCCAAGGCCAAGCCCATGGGATCGGTGATCTTATGGCAGCCCGTGCACATAGATTCGGTAGCGTGAGCGTTGAGCCTCGCGCGTGCCGTCTTGTAAACCGGGTTGGCGACATCCTGTACGACCGTGAAATTGACGTTCCCCGGCGGATCGGGGACTTTCTGACAAAGCAAGATTTCACGCAGCGCCTTGCCCCGGATTGTCGGCGACGTCCGACCAGGGTGCGAGTGGAGCGCGGCGAATCCCGCCTGGGTCAAAAGCCCGATATGCTGATCGCCCTCCGGATATTCATGGGCGACCCACCGCGAAGGATCGGTATTGGGCGCGTTCTCAGGTACCGGCACCCGATAGACGGCGCCCAGTAACGGCGTCAAAAAGGTACGCCTTGTAGTGAATAGGTCGCGATAATCGCCGCGACGTGCCAGGAGATGATCGACGATCGTCCGAAGTGTCTGTTCCTTGGCATCCTTTGGCACGTCAGCAAAGAATTTGGGGTAGAGGACTGCATCCTTGGTCAGCGTGTCGAATCCATCAAGCCCCAGCATGTCGGTAAAGAACGCGCGAACGCCGGCCTCTATGCGTGGCGACGAAAGCAACCGTTCGACCTGGCGGTTCAGCCCCTTTTCGGTGTCGAGTTCGCCCGCCGCGGCGGCGCGCAGTAATTCACCGTCGGGCGCGGAATCCCACAGGAAGAAACTCAAGCGCGCCGCTTTTGAATAGCCGCTGATCTGCGATGCATCGGCCGTGGAGCCCAAGTTCTCCGGCACTTCCTTACGAAACAAAAATTCCGGCGCCGTCAGCAAACTTGCAATGCCGAGCGAGAGGCCGGCATAAAAATCCTTGAGTTCCTTGGCCGCGGCGGCGGCATCGTTGACCAGGCCCTGCAATTCGCCCTGGCTCAACGGGCGCCGATATAAGAGCCCGCCGGCACTGGCGAGTACCTGGCCGGCACAGCCATCGTCGGGCTGTCGCGCCGAGGCCGGCACGCACGGCAGAAGCGTTCCGCGCTGGTATTCGTTGACGACCTGACCGGCGATGTCGCGCGCCATGGCGTCGTATCCTTGGAGCCCGGCGGCCGAGACGCTCACGCGGCTTGAACCCAAGGCCCTAAGGCCGTCGACCCGCGGCTCAGGCTCGAACCGACCGTTCACCTTGATCGTCGGACCGAACACATCCTTGATAATGCGCTGGTACTGCTCGGGCGTGATGCGACGGACGACGCTTTCCGCGCCGGGCGTCGCCGGCTCGGACGCAGCGTGCACGGGTACGGCCACTCCGAAGGCCGTCGCCATCAGCAAGCCACAGGCCAGCTTAGCCATCGCTCCGCGCCGATTCGATTTCGGCCAATTCATTGCCATTGCCAAATCTACTTTTCAGACTGAGAGAATTGCGCGCCGCGCGGCGAACGGCCGGTTGCCGCGCGCAGCGGAACCGCGAAGGCCGGAACCGCTTCAATACGGAACGCCGCTGAAATACGGGTATTTTCGCCGGTCTTCGGGTCCGGCTCGGCATCGGCCAGTCGCTTCAGCGCATGATAGGTGCCCGGAACATCAAGTCCGGCTTGATCCTCCGCGTTTATCCCAAACGACGCATAAGCAAAATACAGCGCGCGCCATTTTTCATATCCGCCTAGGATTCCATCCAAGGAGCCATCCGGCTTCATTGTCAGTCGAAGCCGCGCCCGTGTCAGGTCGAATTCGGGCACCCAGTAGGAGTCGTAGAGCATCCGGAAACGGCTGGGCTCATTGGTCGTGATTTCGCCATTCTTGAGCGTCGCCCGGTACTCGTTATGCCACCGCGGGTCTGGATCGATGCGGAAGGTCTTGTCGGCCATGACTTTGACGTTGACGTCGACATCGACGTGTTCCATGGCCTTGTCAAACGTGACTGTCACCGCGCCGTCCTTGCTCAAGTCGTCGCCGGTCACGGAGATGATCCATGCGGGCAGGCTCTGTTGCAGGTTATGCCAGGCGTAGGCCCACATGGTTTGATAAGGGTCGTTTGGGCTTGGGCGCTCGGGCCCGTGACAGCCGACGGCGCGAAAATATTCGTTATTGACTCCTTTTTCATGAGTCACGGGATCTTCGAAGGAATTGGGCGAAGCGGCCCCCTTACCGTCGAGATTGAAGCCGTAGGCAAACTTGCTCTCAATTGTATTGATATGAGCATCTGGCACGGTGCCGGGATAATTGTAGGCATGGGTGGGTTTGCCGTTGGCGCGGCCCCGATAAATCAGAGCGTCGGCGGCCATGGCGGCGTCGGCCGCTGAACTCGACCCAGCGACAATCGCGCCCGCTCGGGCGGTCATCACGGCCTCAATCTTTTCAGGCGCCATACCGATGGCCGCCAAGTCCCTGCGGAAGAATGTCTCAGTGTCCGGATTCAGGCCCGCCGGACAATTGCCTTCCTCAAGGAATGCGGCCAGGACGAACCAGCTGACGACGTAAGTCTTGGTTTCGGCGACGGCGGGCCGCGCCGCCAAACTCAAGAGTACGAGAGCTGCCGCCGATGCGCCCGCGGCGAGGCTGCCCGTCTTGAAAAGCCTCGACGCAAAATACGGTTTCCGGATCATCGCTCCCGCCTCCCAACGGTTAGGCCCTCAAGCCGTCGTTCCCGCCGAATGTGGGCAGGCGCGGCCAATTTCTGGAACCCATCCGCACAATATACCGCAGAAGAGCCCTAAGGTCAGGCGCTATTAGTATGGGACTGGTTGTACCGGGCTGGGTCACGTCAGAAACCCTGAACGGCATCTCAAGGCATTTGCAGCCGATCACGGTGCGATGTCTGGTCCGCTGGGCAGCAATCCGAGAGGGCGGCACGGAGGCGGAAGCTCCCGACCGACCTCAAGTAAGACTCGCGCTAAATGAACTATGCCATTGAAAACTATAACGTGCCTGTTTCCGTCGCTTGCTCCCGGATTGCGCCGCCGGCCCGCGCCGCGGTTGAATGTCTCGGTTTAACGCTCGATCCTCGAAATTTTTGATCCCTCGATATTTACCCCGGCCATCAGGCCCTGCTGGCCGAAAATGAAGGCATAGGCGTCATCCTTGAGCGTGGATGAAGATAGATTCTTGGCGACGCCTTCGTTGACGATGACAACCGTCGGCCCGACGCCAATCTCCCAACCCTTGGACTGGCTCAGGTAAGAGACGGCTTCATCGTTCATCAGAAATACAACGTAGCTGTAGGACTGCGCCCCAGCCTGAAGCCCCCACGATGCCGAAACCGAGTTGTAGTAGTTGACCACCTTGCCGCCTTGCTTCAGGAGGCCTTCGCCGTAACTCCCGCCAAAAATCAGCCCCGCTTTGACAATATTCGGGAAGACCAGAACCGCGCGCGCTTTTGTGGAAATGGCTTCAGCGATGGGATTGGTTTTATAGAGCGCGTCGATAACGCGGTCAGCGTCTCGGCCGATAGCCGCTGCCGTCGATGCGGCATTTACGCCACTGATCGGGGCGAAGAACACAAATGCGACGGTCGCTCCCGCAAGGTTCAGTGCTCGGAGTAGTCGTAATATATTGGGCACTTTCAAGTCTCCCTTTCCGGACGCGGACACCGCCTAGCCTACAATCCCTGGCACCCAACGCCAATTTTATTTGCCGATTATTTACGCTGCGGGTCTACCGGGCCTGGGCTGGATAGCCGGGCGACGTAAACCGTCTGGGTCATGGAACTGACGGGGTTCTCGACGACCTCGAGAACTTCAAATCCTTGGAGCAGCCTGTTCTTGATGAAAGTGCTTGGATGGTAAGCGACAAAGAGCCGGCCGCCCACACGCACATTGCCGCGGACGACCATGTTGCCGGCATTGAATTGCGCGGCCTCGCCGTCCAAGAGCCGATCCGCTACGTTTCTTGAATGAAATGAGGCGATCAAAATGCCGCCCGGTTTAAGCACGCGGGCGATCTCGGTGATCCAAGCCATGTGCAGGTCTTCGGGCAAATGTGTGAACACCGAGATGCAGTAAAGGACATCGAAGGCCCCGTCGGCGCACGGCAACGGCGGGTACAACCCATTTTCAAGAAATGCCGCCCCCTGAATATTGCGCCCGCACCAGGCGACCGAAGCCGCATTGTAGTCAAACCCCGCGACGCTCCAGCCGGTCCGCTGCCGTAAAGGTTTGACGATGCGCCCTAGGCCGCAGCCCCATTCGGCGACCACGGGCAGGCTCAGGGACAGGTGACGCCGAACCAGTCCCTCAATGAAGGCCGCAGTCTCGTCGCCCGAGGCTACGTAGGCGCGGTAACTGGTATAGCTGTAAGCCTCAAACATCCCGTATGCCGGTGGCCGGGCGAAGGCCGGGTTTTCGGCGGCATAGGCCGCGTTGTCCGCCCGGCTCCGGCACCAGGCCAGCGCAAATTTTACGCCTTCCGCTGTGCCAAGGATTCCCAACGCGCGCAGAGTTGCAACGATACGCTGCTTCAACTTTTCTTTTTGCTTAACCATGAGTTGTGTCGATGACTGAGGGCCGTTCACAGGCAGACTTTACATCTCTAACTAACCCGAGCTTGCGTACTGTCGCAATCCTCCCGAGCCGTATTCCGAACTTCTACAAGTTCAGGAGCGCCGGATCGCCGCCTTGGGCGGCGATGTTGACGCTGACGGCGCGCTCGACAGCATAGCGTAGCAAAGCATGGGGTCCGCCGGCTTTGGGGCCGGTGCCGGAGAGTCCCTCGCCGCCAAAGGGCTGAACACCAACGACCGCACCAACCGTCGAGCGGTTGACGTAAGTATTGCCGGCGGGCACGAGGCCCCTCACCTCTGCCGCAAAGGCTTCGATCCGGCTGTGAACGCCAAGCGTCAGTCCAAAGCCGCTTGCCGCCAGCTGTCCGGCGATCTGCGCAAGGTCCTTTGGCGTATAACGCACAACATGCAGGATCGGCCCAAACACCTCGCGATCCAGAAAGGCCACCGATGGTATCTCGGCCAGCACTGGGCCAAAATATACGCCGTCGGCCGGCGCAACCACGCGGTGCAGCACCAAAGCCTCGCCCTCGAGCCGGCACAGGTGGGCTTCGAGAACAGTTTTAGCGTCTTCGTCGATAATTGGGCCGACGTCGGTCGCCGGATCGGCCGGGTCGCCGAGACGGAGCGCGTCCATGGCGCCACGAAGGCCGTCGATTAAGAGTTCGGCGGTATCGTGCGGAAGAAACAAAAGCCTCAGCGCCGAACATCGCTGGCCGGCCGAGCCAAAGGCGCTGGTCACGACATCGTCTATGACCTGCTCCCGGAGGGCCGTCGTATCGACGAACATCCCGTTCAAACCGCCGGTCTCGGCAATGAAGGGTAAAATCGGTCCGGGACGCTTGGCCAGGGCGCGGTTGATTTGCCAGGCCGTGTCGGTTCCGCCGGTAAACGCGACGCCGGCGAGCGCGGGATGGGCAACAAGCGCGGCGCCAACGGCCTCGCCTCGGCCCGGCGTAAGTGCCAGCAGACGTGGATCAAGTCCTGCGGCGTGGAATAGCTTGACCGCCTCGGCGGCGATCAGCGGCGTTTGCTCCGCCGGTTTGGCGAGTACGGCGTTGCCCGCCGCCAACGCGGCGGCAATCTGGCCGGTAAAAATAGCCAGGGGAAAATTCCACGGGCTGATACAGGCGAAAACGCCGCGGCCATCCAAGGCGAGCGTATTAGTCTCGCCCGCTGGTCCAACAAGAATTTCAGGCGCGGCGAATTGCGTCGCGGCCAAGTGGGCGTAATGGCGGCAGAAGTCAGCAGCCTCGCGCACTTCGGAAATGCCATCGGCCAGCGTCTTGCCGGCCTCGCGGGCCAGGAGCGCGATGAGCCGGTCGCGGTTGAGCTCAAGACCGTCCGCCATGGCCCGCAATATCGGCGCGCGCCCTCGACCGCCGGCGGCGTTCCATGCCGGCTGCGCCGCCCGCGCGAGAACGAACGCCTCGTCGATGTCATCGGAGGTGGCCGCGCACACCTTTCCAACCAGACGTTCGCGCCGCCCCGGTGAGAAAATCTCAGAGGCAGCCGGGCCGAAGCGTATACGCCCAGTAATTATGGGACCCGAGATCAGCCGTTCGGTGTCCAGGGCCGCCGCGGCTCGGGTCAGCCGGTCGCGTTCCGCCTTAATGGTTAGGTCCACGCCGCTGGAGTTTGCGCGAACCGCTCCGTACATCCTTGGCGGCGGTGGAATTTTGGGATGACGCCCAGGATTCTCCGAGAGTTGCGTAATCGGATCGACAACCACCCGATCGGGCGCAACACCTTCATCCAGCAAGGTATGGACGAATGAGGTATTAGCGCCGTTTTCCAGAAGCCGGCGCACGAGATACGGCAGAAGGTCCTCGTGCCCGCCCACCGGCGCATAAACGCGCAGTTTTTGGCCGCCATAAAGATTTTCGGCGGCACGGTAGAGCGGCTCGCCCATGCCGTGAAGGCGCTGGTATTCGACATCCGTGCCGTGCGTCATGGCGAGGTGCCGGACCGCCGCGAGCGTGTGCGCGTTATGAGTCGCGAATTGGGCATAGAGGTCCGGCGCGGCGGCGATTAGAATCCGGGCGCAAACCAGATAGCTGAGGTCGGTAGCGGCCTTGGTCGTGTAAACCGGAAAATCCGGCCGTCCCGCGATCTGGGCACGCTTGATCTCGCTGTCCCAGTAGGCGCCCTTGACCAGCCGCACCATCAGCCGGCGGCCCCGCGCAGCCGCGAGGGCCGAAAGCCGACGGATCACGTCGGGCGCGCGCTTCTGGTAAGCCTGAACAGCCAGACCCAAGCCACGCCAGCCCTCTAGCACCGGCTCGCGGCAGAGACGGTCGAGCAGCTTGAGTGAAATGATTAGCCGGTCGGCTTCTTCGGCGTCGAGCGTGAGTTTAATGTCGTGGCGCGCCGCCGCGGCGGCGAGGCGTAGCAGGCGCGGATAAAGTTCTCGCCAGACGGCATCTTCCTGCGTCGCTTCATAACGCGGCGATAAGGCCGACAATTTTACCGAAATGCCGTGGCTGCTTTCCGGTCCCCTACGACCGGACGAAATCCCCACCACGTCGATGGCGTCCGCGTAAGCCTTTTCGTAGCGATCGGCGTCGCTCGCGGTTCGCGCGCCTTCGCCCAACATGTCGAACGAGCACGTGTAGCCTTCGTTGGCCGCGCGAATTATCGCGCTATGAATCGTTCGGCCGAGGACAAATTGCTCGCCCATGATGCGGATCGCGCTTGCCACCGCAGCCCGAATAACCGGCTCGCCTAACTTGCCGGCCATCTGCAATAGGAAACCCGGCAGGTCCTGCTCTGCCGCTTCGTCAACGGCAACCACCCTGCCCGTCAACATCAGACCCCAGGTGGCGGCATTGACAAATAAGCTATCGGATTTGCCGATGTGGCTCATCCAATCGGCCGAGCCAATCTTTTCAGCGATCAGCCGGTCGCGTGTTTCATCATCCGGGGTGCGGAGCAAGGCTTCCGCCAAGCACATGAGGGCAAGGCCCTCACGCGTCCCCAATCCGAATTCCCGAAGAAAATTCTCGACAACGCCCCGGCCTGGTGCAGCGCGTCTTGCATGGCGCACTAGGGATTCGGATTGCGCCCGAACCGCGGCACGGCCATCATCGTCGAGCGGAACGTGATCCAAGAGATCACGGATTGCCTCGTCCTCGTCGCGATACTTGGCCTCGTCGAGGCCGTCCCAATTCATGGCCGAGTCCATCGTATTGCCGAGGCCGATATGCCCGTGGTCACGACCTCGTCCCTGGTTGCCTCCGATAAATATAGGGAGGGCGGCGTTATGCTTCAACCTTGTTCGGCTGGGATTCTAATCCTCGGCCTTGACCGCGTTGTAAAACAGCATCGGGTATGCGTCGAAAGACGCTAACATCGAAACCGACTGCTTCAGCAACCAGTCACATCGCTCGGCGAGAAATCCAGCCTTCATCAGCATCGCCGGAAAGTCTCGACCGTAGATGCGAAAGTGCATATGCGCCCTTGGATCAGGCACACGCCAGTCCGCGGTCCTCGGCAGGTAGAGCTGTTCAGGAACCGAGATATTTAGGATACCGCCCGGCTGGAGCACGCGCTGCAACTCATGGAGTGCGGTCGCGTTATCGATGACGTGCTCAAGTACGCGGTGAATGATTATGATATCGAAGTGGCCGTCAGGAAAAGGCAGCGCGCATAGATCGATGTAGTGATCTACATCTTCGGCAAAACCATCCGCCGTGGTGTAATAAAATCCAACCTCGGACGAGGCCTCGCGCATCCAGGGCCGAAGCCGCGCCTCGGGAGCGACGTGCAATACCCGCTTGCCGCTCAAGATTTCCGTGTTATTCGAAAAATAAAATCTTAGCGAATCACCGCGATCGATCTTGGTCAGGTCAAAACGTCTAAGATCGTAGCCATAGTGCGCCGCGTGTTCGTCACCGAGCGCGCCTATGGACTTTCGATTGGGATCGTCGGCCGCCAGGAATGGCAGCGCTTTATGCGGCATGCCGCGTGCAATTTGTAGATCCACGAGCTTATCGACGACTACCTGGCGCAACGGCGCATCGTTGGTCTGGGCGAGAAGTTGTTCGTAGAATTTGACGAAGTCTTGCGCGCCGGCGACGGAATCGATTCTTTTCACTTGCCAGCAGTAGATGTCGAAAATCTGACGCGCGGTTTGCGCGGAAACCGGCAAGCCCAGATCGCGCAGCTCAGGGTACCGCCGGACGAGAAATTCACATTGCCTGAAATAGATCGCCTGGATGTTGGCGAAGCGTGATTCTGCCCGTTGAGTCATGCGGCGTTAACTCGACAATATGATGGCCTATGGCGGGGTTTTGGACCCGAGCATATGGCCGCACGAATTAAGGCTTCGTTGATCGAGCGCCTGGGGCAACATTCGCGGGATCGGCCGGAGCAAGCAGCGCGATACCCCAATCGCGATGCTTGCCCTAGGGAACGTCTGAATAAGTAGCAGAAGGGACGAATTTGGTCATTTGCAGTCTCACGAATGTTGTGCGGATGGGGAAGATCAATCGCGGTGGAGGAGTTTTTCTGTCCTCGCGGCGTTCTGTGGGCTGGTCTGGCCCGTTACGCC
>CAMDRB010000072.1 GCA_945906455.1 Caenispirillum bisanense | reverse complement strand
GAGGCGAGCCGCGTGATCGCTCGTTGTCGGATATCCATTGAAAGGGGTCTTGCCATGACTGCTGGCCTCCAAACCCAGCAGTCAGCTTGAATCACAATTCAAGCATTCAGGGAATCCCCAGATTCAGTCAAACCGCAACACGCTCTAGCGGAAGTCCGAATCCGGCGTCGAGGAGATCTTGTGGATCGCCAAATCGGCGCCGACAAACTCCTCTTCCTCCGAAAGCCGAATTCCGATGGAGGCCTTAAGCGCGCCGTAGACCACAAAACCGGCGACGGCGGCGATCACGACCCCAATCAACGTGCCGACCAACTGGGCGCCAAAGGTCACACCACCCATACCGCCCAGGGCTTCAAGTCCGAAGATGCCGCACAATATGCCGCCCAAGGTACCGCACAGCCCGTGCAAGGGCCAAACACCCAGGACGTCGTCGATGCGCAGACGGTTTTGCTGAAAGTTGAAGGCCCAAACAAAGACCGCGCCGGCAATCGCCCCGGTCGCCAGGGCGCCCACGGGGTGCATGACGTCGGAGCCGGCGCAGATCGCGACGAGGCCCGCCAAGGCGCCGTTGTGAATGAAACCCGGGTCGTTGCGGCTGACGAACAGCGCCGCGAGGATTCCACCGACCATGGCCATCAGGGAATTCACTGCGACCAGTCCGGAAACCACCTCGAGTTTCTGGGCGCTCATGACGTTGAATCCGAACCAGCCGACCGACAAGGTCCAAGCCCCCAAGGCAAGCCACACGATGTTTGACGGCGGCATGCCAACCGGCGTTCCGTCGCTCTTGTAGCGGCCCTTGCGGCTGCCAAGCAAAATCACGGCCCCGAGGGCGATCCAGCCGCCCATGGCATGAACCACGACCGATCCGGCGAAGTCATGAAACTTTGCTCCGAAGGCCCCTTCCATGAACGTCTGGAAACCAAAGTTTCCGTTCCATGCCAAACCCTCGAAAAACGGATAGACCAGGGCCACCAGTACGAAGGTCGCGATCAGTTGCGGGTAAAATTTGGCGCGCTCGGCGATACCCCCCGATACGATCGCCGGAACGGCCGCCGCGAAGGTCAGCAGAAAGAAGAACTTCACGAGGTCGTAACCTTGGGCCGCAAAACCGCTGTCCGCGCCGCCGGAAATGATCTGCGCGCTTTGCAGAAAGCTGACGCCGTAGGCCAGGCTGTAGCCGATGAAGAAGTAGGCCACCGTCGAAGCCGCGAAATCCACCAGGATCTTCACCAAGGCGTTGACCTGGGCGCGCTTGCGCACCGTCCCGACTTCCAGAAATGCGAAGCCCGCGTGCATGGCGAGCACCATCACCGCGCCGATGAGAATGAAAAAGACGTCGAAACCCATTTGCTGTCCCCTCCCCTTGGATTTAACCGCACGCCCTTTGACCGCTGGCGTCCGTGCTGATTAATTAGCGATTTTGCCGAATTTATAAATTAAATCAACCTCCTAATGCCAATATTTGAAATTGCCCCAAGAGCTGCGGAGATGACAGCGGGCCGCGGGGCATCGGCGACTAAATATCAGGCAGTCGGGCCGAGGCCTTAAAAACTTGGAACCGCAGCGTGCCGTTCTCGTCGGCGACCTTAACCAGGACGTGACCCTGAGCTGTGCAAAAGGCCGGTACGTCGCGCAATGCGGCGCGGTCCGTGGCCAGGAGTTCGATGGCGGTGCCGGCAGCGACCTGCTTAAGGCGCTTGCGCAAGCGCAACACCGGCAGCGGGCAGTTGAGCCCCCGGGCATCGATTACGAGCGGAAGGCCCGTCG
Organism: Caenispirillum bisanense; assembly: GCA_945906455.1. Lineage (GTDB taxonomy): Bacteria > Pseudomonadota > Alphaproteobacteria > Rhodospirillales > Rhodospirillaceae > SHVO01. The sequence goes on along the minus strand of CAMDRB010000072.1, from coordinate 11,229 downwards.
TAGGCTGATCTTGCGTCATGGCCGTAGCACGATACTGTGAGCCGCACCCCTTGAGGTGGGGTTTAATAGGAGCTCAGGGGTTGGAGAGCGATTCGCCCGGCACTTTAGCGGCCCTCGGGGGTCTTGGCATCGGCGCAGTTGTCGGGGCGACGGCGTTGCTCAGCAACTTTTGCGCCCTGGGGGCCGTCGCCGATATCCTCTTTGCCCGGGACTGGCGGCGGATGCGGGCCTGGCTACTCGCGGGCGGCATAGCGATTGTCGGCACCCAGGCGCTCGACTCCCTCGGGCTCATCCAGATCGACCGCGTCCTCGCGCCCTATGTCCTTTGGCTGCCCACCCTCATCGGCGGCGTTGGTTTCGGGTTCGGTATGGCCCTGGCGGGGGGCTGTATCAATCGCGCGCTGGTGCGCCTCGGGGCTGGCTCGCTCAAGTCCCTGGTGACAGTCGTGGTCGTCGGCCTCGTGGCTGCAGCTACCAGCGGCGGCATGCTCGCCCCGCTCAACGACACTCTGTCCCGGTGGGGACGTATCGACATCATGATCGCTCCTGAGGGTCTGCACCGCATCTTAGCCGTTCTTGACGCATTCGATGCCGAAGCGGTCCGCTGGGCCGTGACAGCGGTCGTCGGCGGCGGGCTGATCGTCTATTGTCTGATGGATGATTGGTTTCGCGCCTCGCGCGACCAATGGGCCGCGGGCCTGATTATCGGCGGCATGATCCCGGTAGCCTGGTTGATGAGCGGTGGAACCGAGGCCCTCAACTTTGCCGCGCCCACCAGCCATTTGTTACTGGCCGCAGCTACCGACCGCTCGGCCTTTACCTTCAGCATGGCTGTGGTCACGGGCGTACCCCTCGGGGCGTTCATCGCTGGGCTTCTGACCCGCAACCTCTCCCTCGAAACCTATACCAATCGCGAGGACCTTCCGCGCAACTTGATCGGCGCTGCGCTCATGGGTTTCGGCGGCACCCTTGCTCTGGGATGTACCTTCGGCCAGGGCCTTTCAGGGGTCGCGACGTTGTCGCTGAGCGCGTTGATTGCTGTGGCGGGAATGCTGTTCGGATGCCTGTGGGGAATCCGCTATTTCGAGGCTGGCGGTCTGTGGAGCGGACTTCGGCTGACATTCAAGCGCGGCGTTTGACGGCGCCTTTCCCGGCCCGATGGCGTGCGCGCCGGCCAATCGCAACGGGCCCTATACATGGCCATCGCGGTGGGTGAGTATTCCGAGGGTAGCCCGCCCTTCCTCCCGGGTGCGCCCGACAATAATGAGAGGCCGTCATGCCGTTACCGCCGGACCAAGTATTCTTCGTGACCCCGACCGAGATCAGCGCCTGGCGCGACAGTGATGCCGCCGTCATTGTCGATGTCCGCGAGGAAAATGAATGGCACGAAGCCCACATTGCCGGCGCCATTTTGATGCCGCTTTCCACCTTCGATCCGGCGCGAATCCCGGACCCTCGGGGCAAACACTTGGTATTCCACTGCCGCAGCGGGCGGCGCTGCGGCCTTGCGGCCGAGAAGGCTGTGGCCGCCGGCTATAGCGGGGTCATCAAGCGCATGGAAGGTGGGCTCCTTGCCTGGTCCGCTCAAGGCTTCGACTCCGAACCCGGCTGAAAAGACGCCCGCCCCTTGGAAAGCGCTTTGCCAGGACCTGCTCCAACATCAACCTCCGGCGCTGGGCCGGGCCAGGAAGCGCATCGGCTGTTCTTGATCGTTGTCGATGATTCCGAAGAGCTTCCGGCTGCCATCCACTACGCGTGCCGGCGCGCGCGCCAAACCGGTGGACGCGTCGGGCTACTCTACGCCTATCAGATCGATACCGATTTCCATCACTGGATGTTCGTCAATGAGATGGTGGAACGGGAAGCTCGGCAATACGCCGAGGATATTTTAAAGCTGCATGCCTTGCGGGTCGTTCAAGAAACCGGGCGCCGTCCGGAAACCTATGTGCGCAAGGGCAACCGCCGTGAAGAACTTTTTAAGCTGGTGAAGGAGCACCCGGAGATATCAGTCCTGGTCTTGAGCGCCGCGCCTGGAAAGAAGCCGGGGCCGTTAGTCGAGGCCGTGACCGGCAAGTACGCTGGGAAGATTGGGATCCCCGTTACCGTCGTGCCGGGAGCGGATCAAGTTGTCGACTCCGGCCAACTGTAGGCCCTTCCCCCTCGCTCCGAGTCCGCCAGCCAATGGCGTCGAAAGCTTCGTCATCGAAGGATTGCCGCACAAACGCGCGGCCTGATCCAGCGCGCTTCCCGGAAAAGCATGCCCTCGGACCCGCCGGCGAAGGCCGGCATTATTGAACCGCGCGCGTCGTAGCGCGCGACCCGGGGGTGGGCTTCCGGTTTTCCGACAGGAAGCGCGCTATTCGTATGAATCTGGACCCTTTCCCGATTCAAGAGAACCGGGAAAGGGTCTGGCTGTCAGCTTCGCCGCTTGGCCGCGGACTCGGCTTTCGGGCCGAGGCCGATCCCCCAATCCTTTGCCCACCCTAAACCGGCAAGCGTGCCGCCGCGCGGATTGTATTCCGCCCCCACCCAGCCGTCGTACCCGTGGGCGTCCAGCATGTCGAAGAGAAAATGCCAATTGATCTCGCCCAACCGATCGGGCTCGTGTCGGCCGGGGACACCGGCGACCTGGACGTGCCCGATAAGCGACAGATGATTTTCCAGAAATTCACCGAGGTTTCCTTGGGTACGTTGGGCATGGTGCAGGTCGTATTGAAGGGCAAGGTTCTTGTGGTCCAAGCGTCGTAGGACATCAATCGCCTGATCGGGGCGAGTCAAAAAGTAGCCCGGCATCGAAATTGGCTCGATCAGCAGCTGTACGCCGGCCGCTTGCGTCAGATCGGCGGCGGCGGCCAGATTTTCCAGATAGGTGTCCAAGGCGGCGACGCGAAGGTCCTCGCTGATACAGCCGGCCATGACGTGCAACCGCGTGCATTCAATCATGTCGGCATAATTCAACGCCACCTCCAGCGACTCGCGAAACTCCGCTTCGCGCCCGGGCAGCGCAGCAAGGCCGCGCTCCCCGGCCGCGTAGTCACCGGGCGGGGCGTTGAACAGGGCGAAGGTCACGCCGGCCATGGCGATCCGGTCGGCGATTTCATTAGAGTCGTGGTGATAAGGGAACTGGCACTCGACTCCTGAGAACCCGGCCGCGGCCGCGGCGGCGATGCGTTCGGGAAATGGGACTTCGGTAAACAGGAGCGAGACGTTGGCGGCAAATCGCGGCATAAAGGTCCTATGTCAAAAAGAATCGTCGGCGCAGCACATCGTCGATGGCCCGGGCGACCTCGCCCGCGGCGTTGAGCGGCGGATGCCGCCCATCCTCGAACCGGCCTCCCTCAATCCATTGTTCGAACGGCCGCGCCATACCCTGGCCGTAAAGTTCGCGGTGCAGGCGGGCGTGCTTCGGCGCCACCATCCCCTGCGGCGCGTAGATGTACACCGGTCCGGTTGTCGCGCAAGCCTCTGAACACATGGAAACCGAATCTCCGGTCACCACGACGGCATCGGCCAGGGCGAGAAACGCGACATAGGGATTGTCGCCGCCGGCGCTCCACAGGAACGCATGGCGCGGGCCGCCGACCGCGGCCAGCAGGGCCTGTTCGGCCGCGCTTCCGGTGCGCCGCGAGGTCGCGAGCAATACCGAACCGCCGACTTCGGCCGCTAAGCGGTGAACCCGGCGGCCAAGATCGTCTGCCAGGGCGACCGGAAATGGTTTCCGATGGGTCGCTCCGCCGACGATCAGCGCGATATAGGGGCGCGGGAGACCGGCAAGCCGAGGTGCCCAGGTGTCGGCGGCACTCTGTAGCCGCTTGGCGTCGAGCCGATGGGCGGCGCCGGTGATGCGCAAAACGTTGACGGCATCGCCGCCGGGATGCTCGCAGTCGTGTCTGGGAATCGCGACCAGGTCGAATTCGCGTGCGCCGCTCAGGCCCGGATTCATCAGCTGCACGAGGATCACCGGTTTCGCGCCTTGATCTATTGCCGCGCGCCGGATCCAGCGGGCCACCGGCGCGCTGCGACGCCCAGCGGCAATGACCAGGTCGGGCCAGGGCGGCGCGAGCGCAAGGCGCGACTCAGGTGTCAAGCCAACAAGCCGCGCGCCGGTAAGCAGGTTAGGCAACCGCGCGAGGGGCGTGTAGCGGATGTCCACGCTCACGAAGGGACGCTGCAAGGCCTCGGCCACGCCTAAGGCTTGCGCTACATTGCCGGCGCGATCGTCGGTCAACACCCAAATGAGCGGCTGAGTCGGCATGGTCACTCCAAAACGGCGGTGCCATTTTCTCACATCGGCGAACTTTGAGCGACCAGCGATATCGTGCAGTGCAACATACGCCGGAGAACGCGAGTAACGAGGCCATGGCTGGAGAAAATGCCATCAAGCTCGCGTTTCCGGCAAGATTCTTCACACAACCTTCTCTCGCGTCCGAAGCGCCAAGCGGTGATGATGTCGGCGACGGCAATCGAGTCAGGATTGCCAGGATCGAGTAGGCCCCGATGGCGACGCACCCCGAGACTCTCGAAGTCCCACAACTTCCACCGCAGCCGGATTCGACCTGGCGGATCTTGGCGGCCCACTGGCGGCGAGCCCCTGGCGCCGAGGAGCGGGAATTCGAGGCGCAAGCCAGGCGGCTTGAGGCCTTGCAACGCTGGCGCGGGCTTCTTGTGGATCCCGGCCGGCCTGCTTAAGGCCCTAAGCGCCGGTTGTGCTGGGACCACAACCCCGCTAAATAACCCCGCGCGATTTTCACTCTCATGGGGTTTAGCGTCATGCCGACGACGAAGCCACGCAACGCCCGCCAGACGGCGGCAGGGCAAGTCGTCGCCAAGATCCTGCTCGACATTAAAGCGGTCAATTTCCGCCCCGAAGAGCCCTACAAGCTCACGGCCGGCTGGGCGAGTCCGGTTTACGTCGACTGCCGCAAGTTGATCTCTTTTCCCGCAGCCCGCCAGACGGTCACGGCCTTGGCCAAGGCCGAAATCATCGAAAGCGTCGGCGCGGGAACGATCGAGGCCGTGGCCGGCGGCGAAACCGCCGGCATCCCCTACGCCGCCTGGATATCCGACGCGCTCAACCTTCCGATGCAATATGTCCGCAAGAAGCCCAAGGGCTTCGGACGGATGGCGCAAATCGAGGGCGAATTGCTCGAGGGCCAGAAGGTTATCCTGGTCGAGGATTTGGCCAGCGATGGCGGCTCGAAAATCTTATTCGTGAAAGCCTTGCGCGACGCTGGCGCTGTCTGCGAGCACTGCCTCGTCGTGTTCTTCTACGGCGCCTTTCCGGGTGCTATCGAAAGCCTCGCGAAGGATAATATCGCCCTTCATTATTTGTGTACGTGGACCGACGTCATTGCCGCCGCCGAGGCCGGGAGTTATTTTTCGGAAAAATCCATTGCCGGCGTGCGCGAATTTCTGAGAGAGCCGGTCCAGTGGTCCGTTGCCCACGGCGGACGAGGTCTTTAACCGGCTACTCCGCCGCTGCGCGCGGCAAATGCGCGCGATCTGGTAGAGCGTGGTCGTCCCGCCGCCAACGGCTCCTCCTTGGCGACCGGTAGCGTCACACGCACACTCAAGCCGCCGTTCGCGCGATTGCTCAGTTCAACATCACCACCCATGCTGCGGATAGCATTGCGCGCGATGGTCAGCCCGAGGCCAGCCCCGCCGGTTTCGCGCGAGCGCGACGACTCGAGGCGGCTAAATGGCGCGAAAACCCGCTCCAAGTCGGCCGGCGGAATTCCCAGACCATCGTCATCGATACCTATGACGAATTCCTCGCCTGCCAACGACAGAAAGACGCGGGCGGACTTTCCGTATTTGACGGCGTTGTCGACAAAGTTGTTGATCGCACGCTTAAGCGCCAGCGGACGCGCGATCAGGCTTAGGCTGTCCGGGCCGGCATAGGTAACGTCGCGGCCCGCCGCGCGCTCGTCAGTGCACATCGCGGCAACAATCGCGGCAACGTCGACGGGCTCCACGGACTCAGTCGCGGCATCGTCTCGGGCGAACGCCAGCGTTGCGCCAATCATCGCTTCCATTTCATCGAGGTCGATCAGCATTTTCTTGCGCTGAACTTGATCATCGATGAATTCGGCCCTCAGCCTTAGCCGCGTGATCGGCGTGCGCAGATCGTGCGAAATAGCCGCCAACATCTGCGTGCGGTCTTGGATATAGCGCTTGATACGGGTCTGCATGGTATTAAACGCATGGGTCGCGCGCCGAACCTCCGAGGGACCGGACTCGGGCAACGGTTCGGCATTGACGTCAACGCCGAGGCGTTCAGCCGCCGAGGCGAAAACCGATAGCGGACGCGTAGCCTTGTCGACGCCCCACCACGCGACGCCGCCGATGATGATTGAAAGTGCGGTCAGCCAATAAAATGGCGCATACTCGCCTTGAGGCTGGCCCAGGTTCAAGAGGACGCGGACGTTGAACCAGTTCTGCGCCATATCGGGCGTTCTGATAGAAACGTTGAACAAGGCTTCATTCAATTCCGGCAGGCCGTCGTGCAAAGCAATCAGGCGCTGGCTCTGCCGCTCATAGTAGCCCAGAAATCCAGGCCGCGCCGGCTCCAGGTCGGGTCGGCTATCAAATTGCCCGCCATTAGATTGATTGATTGTGTTGCTTGCAGGCTGCACCGCGCGGCGGTCTCCCGGGTCCAGGCCGGTCGCATCGGACTGGAACCCGCGCATTTCAATGCGACTGTCGACGCGAATATCAGTTCGATTGGGGAATTCCTTGAGCAGTTTTTCGAGCACAACCAAGGATGCGAACTGGTCGTCCGACTGCTCGACGATCGGTTCCGCCGTAAGGCGCAGATTCATCATCGGTGAGCTGAGGTCGCCAATCAGAGCGGGCTGGTCCGCGAGCGGAGCGCGCTCAATCAGACGCTTCATGGCAATGATCTGGTCGCCGGCCTGGGAGGCCGCCGCCGCCGCGGCCGTCTCGTCGTGGAAAACCAAATAAAAGAAAACCGAAGTGCAGTTGATCAGAACAACCACAAGAAACAGTGCCGCGACTACGCGACCGATGACGCTGTCCGGCAGGAAGCGCTTCACGCGGCTTGTACCTCCGGCGTAAACATGTAACCGCCGCCGCGTACGGTCTTGATCAATATTGGATTCTTTGGATCAGGTTCGATCTTGCGACGCAGCCTACCCACTTGAACATCGATCGATCGGTCGAAGGGAATGGCCGCGCGGCCCCGGGCCATATCGAGCAACTGATCCCGATTCAATACCCGGCGCGGATGATCGACGAAGGCAATCAGTAAGTCATATTCGCCCGCTGTAAGCGCAATGCTTTCTTCGCCCCGTCGCAACGTCCGCGTAACAGAATCGAGTACTAGATTGGCGAACACGAACTTGTCGGGCCGACCGTCGGCGGACTCAAGCGCGGCCGATGCCGAGGAGCGGCGCAAAACCGCTTTGATCCGAGCCGCCAGTTCGCGCGGATTGAACGGCTTGGCCATGTAGTCGTCGGCGCCGACTTCCAGGCCGATGATGCGATCCACTTCCTCGCCCATCGCGGTCAACATGATAATCGGGATATTCGACTCTCCCCGCACCTGGCGGCAGACGTTCAAGCCGTCCTCGCCCGGCATCATCAGGTCGAGAACGAGCAGGTCAATAGACCAGTCGGTCATGGCCTGGCGCATTTCTCGGCCGTCCTTAGCTGTCGAAACGCGGAAATCGTGCTTTGAGAGAAAGCGACTGAGGAGATCGCGAATTTCACTGTCGTCGTCAACGATCAAAATATGCGGCTTGGGCGCTTCGTTGGTGTTGGTCACAGATGTTCCCTCCTGGAGTCAGCAAGCTATACACCGGCTGGGCGCCCCTCCACCCAGATCCGCAAGAGAATCTGGCAACAAAGCGTAATTGCTCCCAAATGTGGTTACATGCGGTTACATTACATCGATTCGGCCGGGCCGAAAAGTCAGGTGTAGAATAAGAACGCCCAGCAACGGCGCTTGGCAACCAGAAAAACCGAGCGTCGGCACTTCGCTAAGACAAGGAATGGACTGATGAAACTCCACCACCAGCACCCCCAACATGAGCTCCAGCTGCGCGACGTAACCTTGCGCGATGGCCTGCAGAACCTGCCGGAAATTCTCTCGACCAAGGACAAGCTCAGCATCCTCGATGCACTCATCGACGCCGGCGTGAAGGATTTCCAACTTACCTCATTTGTGAATCCGGCTCGGGTGCCGCAAATGACGGACGCCGACGTCATGTATGCCGAAGGCGTAAAGCGCGGACTCACCCCCAATGTACTTGTGGCAAACCTGCGCGGCTTTGAACGCGCGGTGGAGGCCGGCGTGAAATCGGTCGACGCCGTTCTATCGGCCAGTAATGCCTACAACCGCAAGAACGCCAACCGCACGACCATTGAAAGCGCCAACGAGATCGCAACCATGCTGAGTCGTGCCGCCCACACCGGCTGCACGGTCGGCATTAGCATGGCCAACTGCTTCCACTGCTTTTCCGAAGGCCAGATCGATCCCGAAATTGTTCTGGCCCTGACCCGGAGCTTCCACGACGCCGGCGCGCGCATGGTCTGGCTCTCGGACACGACCGGCCACGCGAAACCCGCGGCGGTAGCAAAATTGGTCGAGAGCTGTGCGCATGTTGGCGTCGAAGTCGGGCTGCATTTACACGACACGCAAGGTCGCGCGGGCGAGAACGCCATGGCCGGGTATAAAGTAGGCGTGCGGCGGTTCGATGCTGTGCTGAGCGGCCTTGGCGGCTCGCCCTTTACGCCGGGCGTCGGCGGCAACCTTTCGATGGAGACGGCTCATGCGGTTTTCACTGCAGCCGGAATCGCCACCGGGCTCAACCCGGTCAAACTCGAGGCCGCGCGCGCAAAGCTCTCCGCCGGCATTGCCGCCGGAGAGAGGATTGGAGCCGCGTGATGCGAGAGCAATTCGAAACCATCCTGTGCACGCGACCGTCCGAATACATCCTCCTCATAACTCTAAACCGCCCCGACGTCGGTAACGCCCTTAACACACGGATGGGCGAAGAGCTTCGTGATCTCTTCACCCACTACGCCACCCATCCCAACGATCTGCGCTGCGTCGTGCTGACGGGGGCCGGTGATCGCATCTTTTGCGGCGGCGGCGACCTGAAACAGCGTCACGGCATGGGCCCGGATGCGTGGCTCGCCCAACATCGCATCTTTGAGCAGTTCTACTGGTCGATGATCGAATTCCCTTTGCCTCTGATTTGCGCGGTGAACGGTCATGCCTTTGGCGGCGGGCTGGAGATGGTCATGGCCTCAGATTTTGCCTACGCCGTTCCGGAGGCGAAATTCGCCTTCACTGAAACCAAGATCGGGATCATGCCGGGCGGCGGCGGCACCCAGACCTTGCCGCGCGCCATCGGCGAGCGTCGGGCGAAAGAACTGATCTTTTCCGCCAAGCCCTTTACCGCCGACGAGGCGCTGAGCTGGGGCGTGCTCAATCGCATCTGCCCGCGCGCGACAATTCTCAACGACTGCTTGGAGACGGCGGCAGCCATCGCCGCCAATGCGCCGCTCTCCGTCCGTCAGGCGAAGAAGGCGATCCACCACGGCATGCAGACCGACCTCACCCGCGGCTTGTGGCTCGAAATCGAGGCCTATAACCGCCTGGTCTTCACCGAGGATCGGGTCGAGGGCGTGAGCGCCTTCAACGAGAAACGCCCACCGCGCTTCCAGGGTCGCTAGCAGTCAAGCGCACCCAGGCGTTGTCCCGAGCGCCGGAACCGCGCACGCCCCGTTTCTTTATGTTCTTGTTTTGTTCCATCCGCCGCCTTACCGTGGGGCATGGGCCGCAACGCCGTTACTCAAAGACTTGGCTACGAGGAGCATACCGGCGGCCATGGCCTGCGGGATACGCCTGGCGTCCACCCTGACGCGCGGCGCGGACGCGGCGCCCTCAGCAATGCCGTGGGGCGCTATGAGCGCGAGCATCGGTTGGCCGACGACGACGGCTGGGACAATCTGGAAGAGCCGCCCCCGCCCCTCAGAACCCAAATGATCCGGGATTCGACCCGATCAATCATTGCCCGCAATACCTCCCCGGATATCGGCTTTGACCGGTCGATCAACCCCTATCGCGGCTGCGAACATGGCTGCACCTACTGCTTTGCCCGCCCGACCCATGCCTACCTCGGCATGTCACCGGGCCTCGATTTCGAGCGCAAGATCCTTTTCAAGCCCGATGCCGCGATCCTGCTCGAAAAGGAGCTGCGCGCCGGCACCTACCGCTGCCGGGCCATGGCCATGGGCACCAACACCGACCCCTATCAGCCGGCGGAGCGTCACTATCAAATTACCCGCGCCGTGCTCGAGGTCCTGGCGCGATTCCGCCATCCGGTCGGAATCGTCACTAAATCGGCGCTGATCAGCCGCGATCTCGATATCCTGGCGCCCATGGCAGCTGACAACCTCGCCAAGGCTGCCCTTTCGATAACCACGCTCGACCATCATTTGGCCCGCAAAATGGAGCCCCGCGCTTCAACACCCACACGCCGCCTGCAGGCCGTCCGCGAACTCAGCGCCGCGGGCATCCCGACGACCGTGATGTTTGCCCCGCTGATTCCCGGACTCAACGATCATGAATTGGAGGCGGTGCTGACGGCGTCGAAGGCTGCCGGCGCCACGTCAGCGGGCTACGTGCTGTTGCGGCTGCCGCTCGAGGTCAAAGATCTGTTCCAGGAGTGGCTGGCGGCGGAGGTACCCGAACGTGCGTCGCGGGTCATGACTCTGATACGCGCCACTCGCGCCGGCAAGGATTACGACGCCAAATGGGGCCAGCGGCAATCCGGCACCGGACCTATTGCCGAGGCCGCCGCCGATCGCTTCCGCCTGACCTGCAAGCGGCTCGGCCTTAATGGCGAGCGTAGTCCGCTCGATACCAGCAAGTTCAAGCCGCTCGCCTTGCCCGGCGATCAGTTGACGCTGTTCTAAAATTCGCCAGTCAATTATTCCCCAGCCGCGCTTTCGCACGAATTTTTTGCTATAATACAACCCTCTAGAGCGTGTTGCGGTTTGACTGAATCTGGGGATTCCCTGAATGCTTGAATTGTGATTCAAGCTGACTTGATCTGCCCCCTTCAGAGTGGTCCATCGACTATTTTAGTGTGGACCCTGAAGGAGAAGAGAAATGGGCAAGAAGCATGGGCCTGAGGAGATTATCGGCAAGCTGCGTGAGGCAGAGATCGTGCTGGCGCAGGGCGGGACGACGGGGGA
>CAMDRB010000071.1 GCA_945906455.1 Caenispirillum bisanense | reverse complement strand
CGCCAATACCCCCTCAAGCGTCGCGCGGGACTTGGCACTCAGTCGCTTGATAACGTGCTTTGTCTGGTGCATCCGCCAGACTCGCACGACAGTATCGGTCAGGGAATCCCCAATGGATTCTCTTTCTTAGATTTGATCCACTAGCGAATTGTTCCGGATGATTGGCTTAGGCCGTACACTGGGTAGCCAGTGTAAGTGAGGTTCATACCCAGAATGTCAGAACGCAAAATTCTCGCAGGCCCCAAGGGTCATATGATTCTTGGTGTGCTGCCCATGCTTCGTGACGACACGCTCAATTTTCTGAAACATGTGTCGCAGACCTACGGCGACATCGTCCCAATGAGAATCCTGATGAGCACGGCCTATCTTCTCAATCACCCCGCCCACGTGGAACACGTGCTGCAAAAGAATCACCGCAATTACCGCAAGACGCCGATGGTAGGGAAATTCCGCCCGGTGATGGGGGACGGGTTAGTCGTAAGTGAAGGCGAGCTGTAGACGCGCCGGCGCACGCTCATGCAACCAGCATTTCTCAAGGAACGGGTCGACGCGCTCGCTGGCCGAATGACCGACGTCATCGCTAAACACCTGAAGCTCTGGGAGCAGCGCGCCGTCAGCGGTGAGCCGTTCAATCTCTCGTGGGATGTTTCGGCCTTAACCGTCGAGATTGCCTTACAAACGATGTTCGATACCGGATTAGGCGCCGACGCGCAGGGATTTAAGGATGCGATGCATATAGCTCATGACGTCACGGCAAAACGCGTCTGGAATCTTACGAGCTTGAGCGAGAAGTTGCCGACAAAACGCAACCGTCAGTTCAATGAAGCCGTCGCCTTCCTTCAGAATGTCTGCTCGCACATCATCGACGAACGCCGCCGCAGTTCGCACCGGGCCGATGACTTGCTGTCCATTCTTATGGACGCGCGCGACGCCGAAACCAACGAAGCCATGAACGAGCAGCAGTTGCGCGACGAGATCATGACGCTGATGGTCTCTGGACACGACACCACGGCGACCATGGTGGCCTGGGCTCTGCTCATGCTCTCGCAACACCCTCAGCATCTTGAGCGGATGCGCAATGAGACCGACACGGTCATGGCCGGCCGCCTGCCGGAGGCGGGCGACCTGAAAGGGCTCGAGTATACCAAGCGGATTATCCAGGAAGTCGCACGCCTCAGGCCGTCGATCTGGTGGTTCGCGCGCGTGGCCATCAACGACGACAACATCGCCGGCCAGCCGATCAAGGCGGGCACGACCGTGTTCATCTCGCAATACCTGATCCACACTCTGCCGCAAATCTGGGATGACCCAGAAAAGTTTGACCCGGACAGGTTCCTGCCGGAGCAGAGCACGGGCCGCTCCAAGTTCGCCTATATCCCCTTCGGCGCCGGGCCGCGGGTATGCCTCGGCTCGGGCTTTGCCATTATGGAGATGGCATTCGTGCTGGCCATGATTTTCCGGCGCTTCGATGTCGAGATCACGTCGGACCGTGAACCGGTATTCGGCAATCTACTCACCCTGCGCCCGAACGAGGATATCTTGGCGCGCGCGAAACCGCGCTTACGGCATTGAACCATTCTTAAAAGCGGATTCTGGGTTAAAGCGCGAACAGGCCCATGCCCATGGCCTTGGCGGCGGCATGGGTCTTGTTGTGAACGCCGAACTTTTCCATCACGTTTTGGATATGAAAGTTCACCGTGCGCTCGGAGATCTTCAGGATGCTGCCAATTTCCCAAGCCGTCTTTCCGGCAGCCGTCCAACGCAGGATCTCGACTTCGCGCTCGGTCAGCGGAATCGGCGGTGGAATGTCCTGCTCGGCATTGAACGCGCGCCGCACGGCATCATGAAAATGATAGGCGATCACCTGCGCGTCGTACTTGGTTGAATCGGTGACCCGTACGAACTCCTTGTCGCCGAGTTGCGAATACAGGCCTAACAGTCCGAATTCGCCGCGCGGGCCGCGGATGGGAATCGTCAGGCCGCGGCGTATGCCGTTCTCCCACGCATCTCCCATCATCTGGGATTCGCGGGTCGAACGCGCGTTGGCGCGGTAGGTTTCAGTCCAGCGAATGGGAAGGCGAGCCGTCAAACAATCCCTCACTACCGGGTCGGATTCTGCATAGACTTCCTCGACATAACGGGCGACCCAATGCGCGGGTAAGTTCGTCATGGAAATGATGTCGTCAGGAACCTTTAGGTTCCCGTTTTCCGAGACTTCGGCATTGAAGGTTGCGTACGTAAAGGAATCAAACCCGAGCGCCGAGCATGCGGAATCGAATTTGCGTTTGAACGCGTGTTCGCTGTTCAAAGTGTCGAGGTCGGAAAGGAATTCGCCCAAATTGATGCGCATCGCCGCTATTCGCCGCGAGCAATTTGTCGCAGTAGAATTTCTAGAAAGAGGCCATTCACGAACGAATCGTTTTGGCTCCTAACGATCGCCGACAATACGGGAGCCGCGCAGCTGAATCAACGCTTGTTACCAAATCGGATAACACGTTCTCGTTGTATTTCGCCCGCGTAGTCCCTCTAAATCTAGGAAGGTGCCGGCCTCCCGGCCCAATCCCGGCTCCCGGCTGCACGAAGGCCATTCAAAACGCTAGATTTTCAATGCCACGGGCCGAACGGTCGGGGCTTCGGCCCAGGCGTGAGCATGGAGAAGGCAGGCGTCGCAACGTCCACACGGTGCCGGCTCAGGGCCCGCGAGGTCAGGCGCGTAACAACTCCAGGTGTCGCCACGATTCAGACCGAGACCGTGGGCGAGGGCGGCGATCTCCGGTTTGGTCAGCGTCACCAGAGGGGCGACGATTCGCGGCGGATGAGGCACGGCCTCGGCCCACATCGCGCGGAAGGCGGTGAGAAAGGATTCGCGGCAGTCGGGATAGCCCGAGTAGTCGACGGCGTTGACCCCGAGCCAAACTTCCGCGGCCCCGATGCCGGCCGCCTCGGCGCAGGCGAGCGCCAGGAACACGGCGTTCCGCCCCGGGACAAAGGTCGGCGCAATGCCGGCCTTCATTTCAGCGACACTGCGATCTTTCGGGATATTGATGGCAGGCTTCTCCCAGGCCACTTCCAAGACGTGCCGCTCGATCCCGAAGCGCTCGCATTGCCGCGCGGCGTACGCTAGCTCGACGTCGTGACGCTGACCGTAGCTAATGCCGAGACTGCGGGGGGTGCGGCCGTGTTTGCGCGCGAGCAGCAAGCACACCGTGGAATCGAGTCCGCCCGAATGCAGGACCACGCACCGCGGCGGCGAAGCGGTCATGCCCGGCTAGAGTCCAAGTCGAACCGGCAGGACTCTCCCAGTGTCGGGCGGCGCACGGTCACGCTGGCGAGCTGGGAAAAATGCGGACGGAGTTGGCCGGCGATCCAGCGCGCCAGGTTTTCGAGCGACGGCGTGCCAAGGCCCTCGATATCATTGAGAAAGTGGTGATCAAGTTTCGCGCGCACGCCATCGATGGCCTGTGTCACGGTTTCGAAGTCCACGACGCAACCGGATTTCACATCGGGCTCGCCCGCCAGCGCCACTTCGACCTTGAACGAATGCCCGTGCACGCGCGTGGTTTCGTGGCCCGCGGGTTTGTGCGCGAACGAGTGGGCGGCCTCGAACCCGAATTCCTTGACGATGATAAAGCGACCGGACATTGTTCTAATGAATTCCCATTGTCTTATGGAATCCCCAAGTACTTATGCGTCTGCATGGACAGGCGCCAGCGTGGATGCGCGAGGCAGTAGTCGACAGCCTTCGCGCTATTGGCAGCGCGCGATGCTCCGTCCATGGGTTGCAGGAACCAGTGGTCAAAATCCAGGCCTTCGTAACGCTCGGGCTCGCCGCCGGCTTGCGGGTAAATCAGTTTCAACTCGTCGCCCTCCGTTACGACCAAACCGGCCTTGGCCTTAGGGCTGACGCAGACCCAATCGAGGCCGGGCGGGGCGGCGATCGTGCCGTTGGTTTCCACGGCTACCCTAAAGCCGCGCGCATGAAGGGCAGCAATCAGCGCTTCGTCGAGTTGCAACAGCGGCTCGCCGCCGGTGCAAACCACGAAGCGCGGCGCACCGCCGTTGCCCTTCCACGCCGCAGTTATGGCATTGGCGAGGGCGTCGGGGTCGGCGAACTTGCCGCCGCCGGCACCATCGGTGCCGACGAAATCGGTGTCGCAGAAACGACAGACCGCGCGGCTGCGGTCGTTCTCCAGCCCGCTCCATAGATTGCAGCCGGCGAAGCGGCAGAACACCGCCGGCTTGCCGGTGTTGGCGCCTTCGCCTTGGAGCGTATAGAAGATTTCTTTAACGGCGTAACTCATGCCACATCCTGCGCCCGTTTCGGGCGTTGACATACCCCGTCAGAGCCTCAGAATCCAGGTTTAGCCGGGAAAACCCTAGACCACGCCCCAGACTCTCGAAAGAACGGCAGGATTTGGCGGCTTTCGGCCGGGTGCGGTTGCCACATACGGTCGTGGCGGCGCCGGGAGGGACTCTGGGACATGAAGCTTATCTTGATATCGAGCGGTCTATTTCTGCTGAGCTACCTCATCGTCAACCGCGGCCTTGGTCCACAGCCGCTGCAATTGATTGCGCCGCTGCTCGCGGTCGTGGGTACCGCCGCCGCCGCCCGTTGGCTGATGCGCCGAAGCCGCGGACGAAAGGGCGAAGGCACCGTTTCGACCGACGTCCCCGTCCGACCCCAGCCTTTGGTTCCCCCGGTCGGTGGCAATAGTTCGCCGGGGCCCCGCGCCGCGCCCCCAGTCTCAGGCGGCCCAGTCTCCGGCGGCAAGGCGCGTAAACTGTTCTAAGAGATCATGCGCGGCGGGGCGGTCCGGGGACCGGGATTTGCAGGGCATCGTCATAAATTTCACCGCATCGTCACGAAGCCCTGGCATATTTGCCGTAGACCATGTGTGTTAGATTGGTCCCGCTGGCGTAAGGCCCGCTGGCGTAACGATCGGAACTCCGCGATGAACCATGGCGATCACACCGTATCGTCCTTCGACAATGATCTCGCCCAGCTCGAGCGCCGCGTGCTGGAGATGGGCGGCTTGGCGGAATCTCAGCTTCAGGAGGCGATGGCCGCGCTGGTCAAGCGCGACATCGAGGCCGCCGAGCGGATCATTGCCCGGGACACCGAGTTGGACGAATGCGAACGCAAGATCGAAGCCAGCGCCTTGTCGATCATCGCCCGCCGTCAGCCCATGGCCAACGACCTGCGCTACGTGTTCGGAAACGTTAAAATCGCCGGCAGCCTGGAGCGCATCGGTGATTACGCCAAGAACATCGCCAAGCGCTCAATCATCCTCGCCCGCCATCCCACCGTACCGTTGCCGCCTGATATGGCCGCACTGGGGGCAGCGTCACAACGGACCGTGCGCGACGTGATGGACTCCTTCACGACGCGCGACGCCATGAAGGCGGAGATGGTCTGGCAGCATGACCACGAGATCGACGATCTCGTTTCGCGCGTGATGCGCCAAGGGATCTCGCGTATGTCGCAGGACATGATAAAAATGCCGCGCAAAGATCCGGAAGTGATCGAGTGTTCAACCCACTTACTGTTCATAACCAAGAACCTTGAGCGCGTGGGCGATCATGCCACCAATATCGCCGAGGTCATCCAGTTCCAGCTTTCGGGCGGGTGGAAGACCACGCCACGATCCAAAGGCGGTGACGATCTGCAGTCGGCCGGCAGCTAGCTGCGTCCCAAATTCCTTAACCCCGGGAATTGGGACGGCGGGACACGTCCCAGCGTCCCGTTTCTTGGGCTTGCGAAAAATGGGACGGCCTCGCGTATAGAAAATTAGGATTCTCTCTCTCCTCTCTTTCTCTCAAGACCAGGGGAAACGGCGCTGTCCCATTTTCGCACCCCCCTAGGGCGGGGACGCTGAAACAGGCTCGAGTAAATTAAGTGGTGTGCGCCGAAATACCCAACGACAGTATCTGGTTTTCGCGCCGCGCCGGCAGTGGTATCTCTCAACGCCCATGACTTCGCTTCCGCTCATAGCGGTGACGCCGTCGCCGCCCTATTACGCCGTGATCTTCACCTCCCTGCGCACCGACACGGGTGTTGAAGACTACACCGCCATGACTGCGGCCATGGTCGAACTCGCTGCCATCCAGCCTGGGTTTCTAGGCATCGAGAGTGCCCGCGAAGGCCTCGGAATCACGGTCAGTTATTGGGAGAACCTGGACGCAATTACGGCGTGGAAGCGCAACGCCGCCCACCAGGTGGCGCAGAAGCGCGGCCGAGAGGAATGGTATTCGGCGTTTCGCCTGCGCATCTGCAAGGTGGAGCGCGACTACGGCCACCAGGACCGGCCAGCCTAGTCTTTGAGGTTGTCGACCATGCGCGCGACCAGACGAAACATGTCGTCCTGGTCCGCCACCGTGAGCCCTTCGACAGTCTGGTTGGAAACCGCCCGCGCGCGTTCCATGACTTTGGCCTGTATTTCCCGAGCGTGCGCCGTCAGGTAGACAAGCGCGCGGCGCTTGTCGGCGGGGTCGCTCTTACGCCGGATCAAGCCATCGCGCTCCATGCGTTGCAGCGTGTTGGCCATGGTCGGCTGTTCGACATTGATGCGCCGGCACAGCTCCGCCTGAGTCAACCCATCCTGCTCGAACAACATCACCAAGGGCGCGAATTGTCCCGGCGCGACCCCGAAGTTCCCGAGGACCGCTTGCAGACGCCGGTCATACAGCCGGCCCAAGAGACCGATTTGATAGCCGAGGGAGTCGATGCGGCGGATGGCCATGACCGGTAACGCGGCTTTCGAGGGTGAGGTTCTAGGTTGACTTAATTAGGGGGATTTATCAGGGGGCTTTGGGTCGATCCTGGGTGTACCCCTTGGTGCTCATGCAGGCTACGAATTCGCGGGCGTAAGTGTCTTCAGTGCGCGAGCGCTCCTGCATTTGCATCGGCGTCTCGCCGCGGTTCAGGCCGGGTGGCGCATAGGGCTGTGTCCGTCCGTAGTCCATGCGCTGGCGGGCAGCGCGGGCCAGGGCGGTTTCTTCGGCTTCCGACGCGCACAGCTTGTCGTCGGCCTTGGCCTCCTCGCGGCTCTTGCCGGGGTTGTACCAAGTGCTAGCGCAGCCTGAAACGACCGCGATCAAGGCCCCGACCGCGACGAATTGAGCCCAAACCACGGCCCTCGGGCCCTTGACCCCGCATCCGCGAACTGTTTGTTTCGCCATCGGTACCTCCTAGACCGAGTGGTTCATGCCAACCGGTCCCGCCAATATCTGGAAAGATGATCGCATGGCCGCGCCAATCCAATCTAGTGCGCAATCTGGCTTCACCATGTTCGAGGATGTAGCCATAGGCATGAAGGCCAGCTTCGCCAAGACCGTGACCGATGCCGATCTGGTCCTATTTGTAGGCGTCTCGGGCGATACCAACCCGGTCCATCTCGACGAGGATTATGCCGGCGGCACCATTTTCAAGGGGCGGGTGGCCCACGGCGCGCTGACGGCCAGTTTCATTTCGACGGCACTGGGCACCAAACTCCCGGGACCCGGGTCAATCTATGTCGCCCAGACCCTCAAGTTCAAAGCGCCCGTCCATGTGGGCGATACCGTCACCGCCCGGGTCGAAGTGATCGCATTGGTTCCAGAGCGCAAGTTCGTGATTTTCAAAACTCAATGTTTCGTTCGCGAAACCATGGTGATCGATGGGGAAGCCACCCTCAAACTGCCGGCGCGCGCGTAAGGATTGTTCCATCGATGTCGATGCGCCTGTTCAGGACCTGGAGCGAAGTCCCGCCGCCTTTGAAGGGCGGTGTGCTGGCGCTGGGCAATTTCGACGGTCTCCATCTCGGTCATCAAGCGGTGCTGCGCAAGACCGTGGATCTGGCGCGTGCTGTTGGCGTACCCGCGGGCGTCATGACCTTCGAGCCCCATCCGCGCATGTTCTTCAAGCCCGACCAGCAACCCTTCCGGCTCAGCCCTTTCCGCATTAAGGCCCGGCTTATCGAGGCCCTTGGCCTCGATTACCTTTATGTCCAGACCTTCGATCGCGAATTCTCGCAACGTTCTGCAGCAAATTTTGTCGAGGAAGTGCTGTTGGGCGGCCTCGGTATTTCACATATCGTTGTCGGCTACGACTATGTCTTCGGTTTTCAGCGCCAGGGTAACGTGGCAGTTCTCAATCAACTCGCCGCCCGCCACGGCTTCAGCGTGACGTCGGTCGGCGAGTTGGCGTTGCCGGGCGGCGCGCGCTATTCATCGACCAATGCCCGCAAGTTTTTAGAGGACGGAGAGCCCGAGGCCGCCGCCAAACTTCTCGGGCGGTATTGGGAAATCGAAGGCCGCGTCGAACATGGCGACAAGCGCGGTCGCACGCTTGGGTTTCCGACGGCCAATCTGCCGTATCGCGACTACCTACATCCGAAGAAGGGCGTCTATGCCGTAAGAGCCGGGATCGATCGCGGTACCGGCACCGTTTGGCATAGCGGCGTCGCCAATTTCGGCAACCGGCCGACCTTCGATAAGAAGGATGTGTTGCTGGAAGTTCATCTGTTCGATTTCGAAGGCGATCTCTACGCCCGCCATCTGCGGGTGGCGTTGGTGGATTACCTTCGACCCGAGCAGAAATTCGACGGCCTCGATGCCTTGAAAGCCCAAATCGCCGCCGACTGCGCGATGGCGCGCAGCCTTCTTCACGTGCGCGCTTTTTCCGCCGAACCGGCGCCGTTCGTGGCCATGGGCAACGGGCCAGAGCCAAAGTTTCATTGATTTCAGCACGTTATCCCTGACGCGCCCGGGCGGTGTCCGCCCCCGCCTTGAAGCTTCCACTCAGCCCTGTTAGACAGCCGCCATGCATCCCAACGCCACCGCAGAGTGCCTCCAGGCGCGAATTAGCTGGCCCATTCCCTAACTGGAATGGGGCCGCCCTAATTTGCTCAATCACGCCTAACCGAGGACACTGCAACCATGGCCGACGCGCCTGATACTCAAACGTCCGATTCCAAATCCCCCGACTACCGCGCCAGCGTTTTTCTGCCGGTCACCGACTTTCCCATGAAGGCCGGCCTGCCGCAGCTTGAACCCAAGCTGCTCGCCCGATGGGAGGGCATGAATCTTTATGCGCGCCTGCGCGAGGCCGCCAAAGGCCGCACGAAGTTTGTGCTTCACGATGGCCCACCCTACGCCAACGGCCATTTGCACATCGGCCACGCCCTCAACAAGATCCTCAAGGACACCATCGTCCGCGCGCGGCAGATGACCGGCTTTGATGCCAACTACGTGCCCGGCTGGGACTGTCACGGCCTGCCGATCGAGTGGAAAATCGAAGAAGAGTATCGTGCCAAGGGCAAGAACAAGGACGACGTGCCGGTCGTCGAGTTCCGCCGCCAGTGCCGCGACTTCGCCGCCAAATGGATCGAAGTGCAAAAGGCCGAGTTCAAACGCCTTGCCGTGGTTGGCGACTGGGACAATCCCTACACCACCATGAGCTTCGATGCCGAGGCCAATATCGTCCGCGAATTGGGCAAATTCATCATGAACGGCGGGCTTTCCCGTGGTTCGAAGCCGGTGTTGTGGTCGGTGGTCGAAAAAACCGCCCTGGCCGACGCCGAAGTCGAATACGAGGACCACACCTCGACTACGGTCTGGGTGCGTTTCCCGATTGCCAAGACCGGCGTCGATGCGCTGCGAGCTGGGACCATCGTCATCTGGACGACGACGCCGTGGACACTTCCGGGAAACCGCGCCATCGGCTTTGGCGCAGGGATCGACTACGCCGTTCTTGAGGTCAAAGCCATCGGCGAAAAGAGCGCCGCCCGCATCGGTGAGCGCTTTGCCGTGGCGGTCGAACTGCTCGAGCAAGTCGTGAAATCCGCCGACATCACCGGCCACGAAATTGTCGCGCGCGTGAAAGGCGCGGCGCTCACCGGCACGATCTGCCGCCATCCCTTGCACGCGAACGGCTACGACTTTGATGTTCCGCTTTATGCCGGCGATTTTGTCACCACCGACCAGGGCACGGGTTTTGTCCACATGGCCCCCGGCCACGGCGAGGACGACTACCACTTGAGTCTCGCCAACAATGTCACCATTCCGGAAACCGTCGACGGCGACGGTAAGTATTACGTCCACGTGCCGCTGTTCGCGGGCAAACACGTTTTCAAAATCGACCCCGACATGCTGGCGGCGCTTAAGGAGGCCGGCGCGCTGCTCGCCCACGGCAAGCTGGTGCATAGTTATCCGCATTCCTGGCGGTCCAAGGCGCCTTTGATCTTTCGCAATACGCCGCAATGGTTCATCTCCATGGAGAAGAACGATTTGCGCAAGAAGGCCTTGGCCGCGATCGAGGCGACCAAGTGGGTTCCGCCTTTGGGCAAAAACCGCATCCAGGCGATGATTGAACAGCGGCCCGACTGGTGCGTCTCACGCCAGCGCCAGTGGGGCGTTCCCATGACCATCTTCCTCAACAAGAAGACCGGAGAAATGCTGCGCGATCAGGCGGTCATCGATCGCGTAGCCCAAGCCGTGGCGAGCGAGGGCGGGGACGCCTGGTTGACCTCGCCGGCTAAACGTTTTCTCGGTAACGCCTACAAAGCCGACGAGTGGGCGCAAGTCACCGACATTGTCGAGGTTTGGTTTGATTCCGGCTGTACCCACGCTTTTTCCCTTGAACAACGTGCCGATCTCAAGTGGCCGGCGGATCTTTATCTCGAGGGCTCCGACCAGCATCGCGGTTGGTTCCATACCTCGCTTCTCGAGTCCTGCGGCACCCGCGGCCGCGCGCCCTTCGACGCCGTGCTGACCCATGGCTTCGTGCTCGACGAGAAGGGCCGCAAGATGTCGAAGTCGCTGGGCAATGTGGTGGCGCCCCAGGATGTGATCAGCCAGTCGGGCGCCGATATCCTGCGCCTCTGGGTCGTGGCTTCCGATTACAGCCAGGACCTTTCAATCGGGCCGAATATCCTGAAGCAAATGGGCGATCTCTATCGCCGTCTGCGCAACACGCTGCGCTATCTGTTGGGCAATCTCGCCGGCTTCAGCGCCGCCGAGCGGATCGCGGTGCAGGAGATGCCGGAGCTGGAACGTTGGGTGTTGCACCGCCTTTGGGAGCTCGACAAGCGCGTGCGCGCGGCTTGTGACGGCTACGACTTCCACGGCCTGTTCAACGAACTCCACAATTTCTGCGCGGTGGATTTGTCAGCCCTCTACTTCGATATCCGCAAGGACGTGCTTTACTGCGACGCGACGGACTCCTTGCGCCGTCGCGCCGCGCGCACCGTGCTCGATACCTTGCATGATTGCCTGGTGAAGTGGCTGGCGCCCTTTGTCTGCTTCACGGCCGAGGAAGCCTGGCTCGCCCGCCATCCAAGCGACAAGGGCTCCGTGCACCTTGAACAGTTCCCGACCATTCCCGAGAACTGGCGGGACACCGCGCTGGCCGAGAAATGGGCAAAGGTGCGCGACGTGCGCCGAGAGGTAACCAATGCGCTGGAATTAGAACGGGCGGCTAAACGTTTCGGCTCGTCCCTGCAAGCTCACCCGCGCATCTTTGCACCAGATAATATCGCGAACCTGCTTGCCGATGTGCCAATGGAAGATGTTTGCATTACTTCAGCGTTCACAGTGATTTCTACCGGCATGCCCTCGCCGCAACAAACCGGCCAGAGTCCAACATGGACCAGCGTCACGGTGGAGATCAATCTCGCGGCCGGCGAGAAATGTTTGCGCTGCTGGAAAGTATTGCCGGATGTCGGCAGGCATGGGCACGCAGGGGTTTGCGAGCGTTGCAACGGCGCGCTCAATCGCGCTGCCGCGGCGTAAGGGCGGACAGCAACGCCATGCCCACGCCCCCTACCCACACTTCCCACGCCGGAATCCCGAGTTTGGGCATCGCTATTGCCGCGATCGTGCTGATCGCCGACCAGCTAACGAAATACATCATGGTCGAGCGCCTCATGCGTCCCGAGGGCGTGACTGAGACGCCCTACTTCACCGATCGCGTGATTGAAGTCCTGCCGTTTTTCCAGCTGCGCATGGCGTGGAACGCCGGCATCAGCTTTTCCATGTTCAACTCCGGCGAGGCCATGACCACGGCGCTGCTGATCGCGGTCCAGCTCGGCATCACGCTCGCCCTTCTCTGGTGGTTACACAAGCTTGACCGCCCGTGGTTACAAATCGCCTGCGGCCTTGTGATCGGCGGCGCGCTTGGCAATATTCTCGACCGCCTGATGTTCGGCGCGGTGGCGGATTTCCTCGATTTTTACTGGGGGACGTGGCATTTCCCCACCTTCAACGTGGCTGACAGCTGCATCAGCGCCGGCGCCGGGTTGTGGCTGCTTGACGCGGTTCTCGCCCGCCCCCAGGATAATGACCAGCCGCAGATCGACCAGCCGCCTACCGACAAGACTGCGGACCCGAGCAAGGACCCGATCCCATGACCCACAAGACCGCACACCCGCTGATTCAAGCAACGGCGTTTATCGCCTTGGCGCTTATCCTCGCGGGTTGTCAAAGCACGCGCCGCGCCATCGGCCTTGAAAAGACCGTGCCCGACGAGTTCGCCGTGGCCTCGCCCACACCCTTGGTTATTCCGCCTGACTTCAGCTTGCGCCCGCCGGCGCCCGGCACCGATCGCCCGCAACAGCTCTCGGCCTCGCAGCAGGCGCGCATGGCCCTGGTGGGTCGGGCCAAGTTGCAAGACTATATGAATCGCGGCTTGACCAAAGGCGAAGCCACGCTGCTGGGCCGTGCCGGCTCCGATGTCGTGCCGCCGAATATCCGCGAAACCCTCGATAAGGAAGTCTCGACTTTCGCCGCCGAGGAACGCGGCTTCACCGACCGCCTGGTGTTCTGGCGCCAGGAAGGCCCGGGCGGCACCGCCATCGATCCGGCGGGGGAAATGAAGCGGCTCGGTCAGAACGCCGCCGCCGGCAAGAAGCCCAGCGAAGGCCCGATCCCGATCATCACCAAAGGCGGCCGGGGCGTTCTGGGGGTTTTCTAGAGCATTTTAGGGAAAAGTGGATTCCGGTTTTCCCGCCCAAAATGCGACAAGACGAAAAATTAGAGCGCGACTTCGGGTCAATAAAAAACAATCGCGCTCTAGAGCGTGTTGCGGTTTGACTGAATCTGGGGATTCCCTGAATGCTTGAATTGTGATTCAAGCTGACTGCTGGGTTTGGAGGCCAGCAGTCATGGCAAGACCCCTTTCAATGGATATCCGACAACGAGCGATCACGCGGCTCG
>CAMDRB010000070.1 GCA_945906455.1 Caenispirillum bisanense | reverse complement strand
TTCTTCCGGACTATTCGGACGGAGCCAATCAGTTCCGTGGTCAGGCGCGGGGGTTAAGTGGCCAGACCTTGCGCCCGCTGCTGTCGGCAACCGGTTCTCCCACGCCCTTCAAGATGACCCTCGACTATGACACCATCAATAACGCCACCGTTCTCGTCTATGAAGAACCGGGCCGGCCAAAGTCTGAATTGGCGCGGTGGCCGGGGAATGGCCCGACGTTCAAGTACCGCGACTTGACGGGAGACTGGCAGCCGACATGGCCGCCCCAGGCCAGTACGTCGCAAACACCGTGGCTGATTTGGCTCGATACCGGACCGTCATTGTCGCCGGCGATCGCGTCCATAGCCGGGCCGCATGACCGGGTCACCCGGCTCCAGGACTCGCCCTTCGCCAATCCGGCTTCGCCCTTTGGTAGATAGCCCGTCTCATAAGTTGAGCGGTGCCGCGGCATGTCTTGAACGCGGGTCACTCGATGAAGCCGAACGACTCTGCCGCGAGGACCTCGCGGCTACGCCCACCAGTCTTTCGGCCCGCCTGCTCTTGGCGAAAGTGCTCCAAGCCGGGGGCCGCCTGGACGAAGCGCAAGGCGAGTATCAGGCTGTCGCTAGGTCCGAGCCCGCGTCCGTAGACGCGTGGCTCGCGTGGGCAAAGCTGCTCGCGGCCCGCGGAAAGACCCAGAACGCCGAAGCGTGCCTACGCCAAGCATTGAGTCACCTTCCGGACTCATTTCCCATCCACAACGATCTCGCCCTTTTACTGCTGTCCTCAGGCAATATTGAGGGTGCCGGTCACCATCTGCAACGGGCCCTGGAAATTGCCCCTCAATCTGAAATCGTCCTTTGCAACCTTGGCATTGTTCACAAACTCCAAGGTAGATTTGTCGAAGCGATTGCCGCTTACCGCAAGGCCATCGCGCTCAATCCGTCACTCCCTGAAGCCTATAGCAATCTCGGCGACGTGTTAAAAGAGAGCGATCTCGATTCAGCGGCGGAGTCCTTCAAGACCGCTTTACGCCTTCGGCCCAACTATCCCGAGGCCTTGGACAATCTTGGGGTGGTCTTGTTTTTCACGGGCCAGCTGTCCGAAGCCCTCGAAAAGTTCAGCCAGGCATTGGCGCTCCGGCCGGGATTTCATCGCGCCATGGCTCACAAGACCACGACTTTGTTCCTGTTAGGGCGCCTTCCGGAAGCCTGGGAATTGCATCGGCATAGATTTGAAGTTGCGGGCATCAAAACGCCGCCTCACGGACGTTTTCCGACCCCAAAATGGAACGGCGAACCGCTCGCGGGTAAAGCGGTACTCGTCTGGACCGAACTGGGCCTGGGCGAAGAAATCCTCCAGGCCGGCATGTTTGGAGACGCGTTGAAAGGCGCCTCGCGCCTCACGGTCGAATGCTCTCCGCGGCTCGAGAACTTATTCAAGCGTTCGTTTCCAAATGTTTCGTTTATCCCGCGCACCAACCCGGCGCGCGTGTGTCCGGTGCCGGTCAATGCCGACCACCAAATCGCCGGCGGTGATCTTGGCGCAATATTCCGGAATGAACGGGAAAAATTTCCACGACATTCCGGATACCTTGCCGCGGATCCTCTGAAGGTTGCGGAGTTTAAGCGGAAATATCGCGGCACACCACGCCGGTTTGTCGTCGGCATTTCCTGGGCAAGCACCAGGTCCAGTCTTGGCAAGGACAAGACCATGGCCCTCGCGGAATTCGCGCCGATCCTGCGGCAGAAGGATATCGTGTTCGTCAATCTTCAATATGCCGCCGCGCCCGAAGACGTTGCCGCCGTCGCCGCGAGCCTGGGTGTTGAAATCATATCCGACGATTCGGTCGACTTTTCGGGTGACGTCGATACGATTGCCTCCCAGGTCGCTGCGATGGACCTTGTCATCTCGGTAAGCAATACGACGGCCCATATTGCCGGAGCTCTTAACGTGCCGGTTTGGAACATCGTGCCGGCCTACAATGCTTCGGGCATGTGGCATTGGTTTTCCGATAGCCAAGAAAGCGCCTGGTATCCATCCATGAGAATAATCAGGCGGATCGGGAAGACCAATAGCGCGATCATGGAGAAGCTGGCGTCGGACTTGAAGGTTGCGGCGTCGGGATTCTCCGGCACGGCTTAGGGGGAGATAGTGTTGAGCGGGTTTGCGGCGGCATTTGAGGCGCACGGGTCCGGCCGGCTGGAGGAAGCCGAGCAGGGTTATCGTTCTGTGCTGGCTGTTGAGCCCCGCCATGCCGACGCCTGGCATCTTTTGGGGGTGATTGCCCAGCAGCGCGGCCAGTCGGCGGTGGCTGTCGAGCATATCCGGCGCGCCCTCGATATCTGCGGCCCCCAGGGGCAATACCTCGCCAATCTGGGTGTGGCCCTGGAGGCGCTGGGGCGCAGCGCCGAGGCCGTGGCGGCTCTGGAACAGGCGGTAAAGCTTGAGCCGGGCTCGTTTACGGCCCTGTTCGCCTTGGGCAACGGCCTGCGCGGCCTGGGCCGGCTGGAAGAGGCTGTCACGCACTATCGCCGGTCCTTGGTCCTTGAGCCCGCCAACGCCTCCGCTCAGAACAATCTTGGCACTGCTCTCCAGGAGCTGGGGCGGACGGACGAGGCCGACGCCTGTTACCGCCGGACCATCACGCTCCAGCCCGGCCATGCTCGGGCCCATTACAATCTGGGCATAATCCTCAAGGACGCCGGCCGGCTCGAAGACGCCGCTGATAGTTTCCGCCGCGCGCTCGCCATCGTCCCCGACCTGGCCGAAGCCCACGTCAACCTCGGCGTCGTCCTTCACGACCAGGGTCATCTGGAGGACGCCGTTCGCCATACTCGCAAAGCCATCGCCCTCAACCCGAAAGACGCCGCCGTCCGAAATGGCCATGTGACGGCACTCGTCGAACTCGGGCTACTGCATAAGCGCCAGCGTCGCTTCGCCCAGGCCATCGACGCCTTCCTGGCGGCGGCGGAACACCGGCCGGACGACCCGATCATTCTCAACAATCTCGGCAATATATTGACCGAGGCCGAACGTGCGGCCGAAGCCGAAGTCCATCTGCGACGCGCCGTGGCACTCGCTCCGGACATGGCGGAGTTACATTATAACTTGGGCAACGCGCTCAATGCCCAGGGCAAAGATGAAGAAGCTGTTGCGGCCTACGTAACGGCGATCGCTTTGCGCAGTAGTTTCTTAAAGCCCCGCATAAACTTGGGCGTGATTCTTCAAAAATTGGGCAAATTTGATGACGCCTTGCGGGCCTATGAAGGCGCGGTGGCGGCCGACCCCTCATCCGCCGAAGCGGTCAGCGGCACGGGCGTCGTGCTCCAGGCCTTGGGCCGGGACGACGAGGCGCTTCAGTGCTTTCAGAACGCCTTGAAACTCAAGCCTGATCTTGCCGAAGCTCATCGCAATGCGGCGCTGGCCCTGCTTATGGCCGGAGATTTCGCGGCGGGCTGGGAAGCCTACGAGTGGCGTTGGCGTTGCGATGGGACCGCCGGCGGCTGGCGAGATTTTCCGTATCCGCAATGGCAAGGCGAAAGCGGCGAGGGGACTGGGAAGGCCGCTGTCCTGGTGTGGGGCGAACAGGGGGTTGGAGATAAGGTGCTCTATGCCGGCATGATCCCCGATCTTATCGCCAGCGGCCACGGCGTAGTCATGGAGACCGACGCCCGGCTGGTCACGCTGTTTGAACGCTCGTTCCCTGGGGTTAAGGCCGTCGTCAAGCGCAATCCAGCTGACGCAGCCACCAGCCGCACGGACATCGGCTGGCATAGCCCACTGGCGAGCCTCGGCCGTTGGCTACGGCCAGACGCCGCAAGCTTTCCCAAACGCGAATCCTACCTCATTGCCGATAAGGCGAGGGCGGCTGGTTACCGGGCGCTATTGTCGGAGCGCGGCAAGCCCGGACCGATCGTCGGTATTTCCTGGGTCAGCCGCAGCCCCAAGATCGGCCGGCACAAGACACTGGACCTTGACCAGTGGGCCCCGATCCTGCGCCTGCCCGGCGTCCAGTTTGTCGACCTGCAATATGGCGATACCGCCGCCGAGCGGGCCGCCGTGGAAGCGGACCTCGGCGTCGCGATAACCCACATCCCCGATCTTGACTTGCGCGAAGACATCGATGGTGTTGCGGCGCTGGCTGCCGCCTGCGACCTGGTCATTTCGGTCAGCAACTCCACGGTGCATCTTGCCGCGAGCTTGGGGCGGCCCACATGGGTTCTCGTGCCGGCCTCAGCTGGAAATCTTTGGTATTGGATGCGCGGATGCGACCGCAGCCCTTGGTACCCAAGCGCAACCATTTTTCGCCAAGCGGAGCTCGGCAATTGGCGCGATGTCCTCGCCGACATCGAAAGCCGGTTGAAAGCGTTTTCCGCGCGCTCATTGGCGTAAAACGCGCGCGGCTGTCAACCTGCGGTCAGCATCGAATCGCGCTCACGGATCCACAGATCGGCGTATCCGCAGTTTGTGTAGGCCTCGAAGTAGGGTCCGCCTTCGGTGTAGTGAATCAGCGATAGGTCCTCGATCGGCGCCGGCGGATCATAGTCCACCAGGTGATTCCAACGATGAGGAATTTCCCCGATCAACGCATCATCATCGAGCCACTTGAACTGATGCAATTCAAGGCCGGTGGCGGTATTGGCATAGTCAGGCGTGAGTGCTTTGCACTTCGCATTATTGAACAACATCACGCTCGACCAGTTCTTCTTGGCGTATTTGCTCTGAGGTTGATTGAGAAATTTGATTTGCTCGGGGGGCGCGTGATCATGTTTTACGACTTGCACGGCGAATCTCTCGTCGCGCAGTGCCCACAACTTGGCAATGTCATCAAGCACCAGCATGTCGCAATCGCAGAACAGGCTCCACCCCTCGTAGCCCGAAAGATAGGGCACAAGAAACCGTGAAAATGAGAACTCGGTGGATTGCAAGGCGTTGCGCTCTCGCAAGAAGACCTTCTTCAGTTGCGAAAGCATCAACGGCGTTATGGTCACGGGCTGCGACGCTCGGACATGAATGCTGTGCGCGAGCACGTGAAACGCCACGGTTTCGTGAGAATCGAACCCAATAAAGACCCTGATCATCGCTAGCTTCCTTCGTTCGCGCGCCGCAGTTATCCCAGCGCCTTCAACATTGCCCCGCGGGTACCAGTGCTATAGCCGACTTTGACCGGCCTTCTCAACCAGGGAGCCGGCCACCTGGCTTACAACCGCCTGCCAATCCCCGGGACTTGGCTGCCGGATCATCCGCATGGAAGGGTACCACGGCGAGTCGTTCCGGTCCCTGAACCAGTACCAAAAACATCCCGGCCCGTCCGCCAGCAGCGTCCAAACCGGAATTCCCAAAGCCCCCGCGAGGTGTGCGGTCGTATTGCTGACGGTGATCACCAAATCCATGGCCGCAACTTGGGCGGCTGATGCGTCGAGATTGTTGAGGGCATCGATTTCGCCGTCCACGACCAAACGCGACCCCAAACCAAGGCGCTTAACGCCGGGATCATCGGGCCCCACGCCGTATTGCAGACTAACAAATCTGATTCCGGGAATCGCCAGGATGGGTCCCCAAGCTTCGAGCGGCAGGCGTTTGCGAGCACCATGGCGGGCGGTGCTGTCCCACGAGATGCCAACCACCCGAGCCGTCGGATCTCCCGCCCGGTATTTTTGACGCAATCGGCTCCTGAGAGTCTCGTCCGCGCGTAGATAGCCGGTATGCTTCCTGAAGGCAGAAAAGTCAGGCCTCAGCATCTTCCCGAGACTCAAGGCGGCGGTTTGATAGTCGAAGCGGCCCAGCGTTGCCGGGTCAGGCGGCTCGTGGCGGGCGACGACTCTGGCGCCTTCGAATGATCTTTGGAACAACGGCACTGTCCGGTCTGAACACTCGATGGTGCAGGATCGCGCCGCGCCGACAATCTCGGCAAACATGCTTGCGGCCAGGATTTCTTCACCGAGCCCCTGCTCTGTCCAAATGAGAATATCGCGCTCTGCGAGATCTCCCCCTTGCCATTGCGGACAGGCAAATGGCCGCCTCTGCAGGCCATATCGGGAAGGACGAAAGCGCGACTCATAAGCTGCGAAGCCTTCGCGTAACAATCCGTATCGCAATTTCACTAGGGCATCAGCCTGATCCAACAGCGCTTCATGTGGCCCTAGGGCGCGCGCCTGGGCCAAGAGCTTCTCAGCGTCGTTGATTTGTCCCCGGTCGCTGACCAAGGTCGCGAGTGAAATCAAGGCAGGAAAGTGATCCGGCGCGAAACGCAGCGCCGATCGATAGGACGATTCAGCTTCGTCAAAACGGCTAAGATCCTGAAGGGCATTGCCCCGATTGAAATAGACCAGGGCGGAATCGGGACGGGCGGCGAGAGCCTCTGAAAAGGAAGCCAACGCATTATTGGCGGCCCCTTGTTCCAACTGCGCCGCACCCAAGTCGCTAAGAATAACCCAGGCGCCGGGCTTCAGTGTTGCGGCCTGCGCCAGGGCACTCTCAGCCTCGGCCGCGCGGCCGCTCTGCAGCAGGCTCCGGCCAAGATCGTGCAAAAATCTGGCATCACCCGGCTCGAGTTCAACTGCTCGGCTATAGGCGTCGACGGCGTCAGAATATTGCGCAAGGGCGAGCAAGATGTCGCCTTTCAGATCCCAGGCTTCGGCGGCGTCCATCCGCTCTAAGGCCTGAGATATCAAGGCAAGCGCGGTCGTATTGTCTCCCGCGCGATGCGCGTCCCGTGCCGCCGCCGCCTTGCCAGCAGAACTATTCTCACCGGAGGTCATTTCAGTGAAACCGCCCACCGTCCTAAATCCGCAGCGCAATTAGCAATCAATTGGTCCCAATCAGACTCGTACTTAGACGTGAGCAGCGTTGCCTTAGGATACCAGACACAACCTTTCTGTCCTCGAAACCAATACCAAAGCCTAGCATGCCCCCTGGGCAGCAGTACCCAAACCGGCACGCCGGTAGCGCCCGCGACGTGGACGTTGGTATTGCTGATGGAAATGACTTGGTCCATGGCCGCCACCTGGGCCGCAATCGGGTCCATATCACCCAAAGTATTGATTTCCGTGTCATTGATAAGGTTCACGCCATAATCGCGGCGGAGTTTCTCAATTTCATCCCGGCAGTCGCCATATTGGAGACTTACGAAAGTGATGCCAGGCACTTTTAAGATCGGGAGCCACCGCGAGAGTGGGATACTTTTCTGTTCGCCGATCTCCGGATTGATGCTCCGCCAGGATACGCCGACGAGGGGAGACTGCTCAGCCTCCGCCCGATACTTTTTTCGCAAGCTGTCACGGAGTTCGGCGTCGACCGCGAGGTAATGCTCCCGGACAGGGAAGGCGTCAAATCCGCGGCGAAAGGCACCGCCGAGCTCAGCCAGCGACATCTGGAAATCAATGCCCTTTGAAAGCGCCGACGAGGGCAGGGGCGATCTTCGAATATCGACGGTAATGTCGGGAAAGGACCGAGAAAAGAGCTGAGCAAGCCGTTCCGAGCAGAGCAGTGTGACGCGCCTAGCCACTGCCGCGACATCGGGGATAATGCTCGCCAGCAGAATCTCATCGCCCAGGCCAAGGTCGGTCCAAATCAGAACATGCTTGCCCGTCAAATCCTCCCCTGACCACACGGGATGTGGAAAGTCCTCGTGCCGGACATGCACGCCGGATCGCTTCAGGCGCCATTTAAAGGCATTCCAGCCCTCGTCGAACCGGCCGAGGGCCATCAGCACCAGCGCCCGATTGTATTGAGCATCCACATATTCAGGCTGCCGGGCGATCAACCGGTCGAGTGCGACAAGAGAATCCTGTGGTCTGTCGGTCTCCGAAAGCGCCATCGCATAATTGAGGAATATTGACGGGTGATCGGGCTTCAGATTGTGGGCCTTGGTGTAACTTTCGCTGGCCTCGGTACTGCGCCCCGCCCGGCGGAGCGCGGTGCCCAGATTATTGAATAATTCCGCCTGATCGGGCGCGTAGGAAAGCGCGCGACGGTAGGCCGACGCCGCCTCCTCGAAGCGTCCCAGTCGCACGAGGATCATCCCATGGAGATTGTGGAGATCCGGAGCCGTCGCTTCCTGTTGAAGCGCCGCTTCGATGAATACTAACGCCTCATCAGTGAGGCCGTCTTTCAGCCTGGATTTAGCCGATTCGCGCAACTCGCCCGCCGTGGCCGCGAATGACGGAGCCGGGTGAATTGTCTTGCCCGCTTCGCCGGCCGCGGTCGCCGCATCTGCAAGGGCCCGGCCCACTTCGCCGAGCACATCGGTCCAGACGGCCGCCTGCGATTGGCGAAACAACGTCATCGAACGGTACCAAGGTGAGGCGCGACCCTCGCCGAACCAATACCACCGGCGGCCGCCGCCGAGAGCGCGGGGGATCATGCAGAACGTCGGCACGCCCAATGCGCCGGCCATGTGCGCGGCAGTATTGCTGGTCGAAATAACCAGGTCCATGGCGTTGACCTGGGCCGCGAATCCGTCCAGGTCGATGAGCGCATCAACCTCGGTGTCGTTGACTATCTCCACGCCAAATTCCGCACGCGCGGCGGCAAGGGCTTCGCGATTATCACCGTACTGCAAATTGACAAACGTTACGCCCGGGGCTGTCAGTACGGCGCCCCATTGATTGAGGCCGACCGACTTCTCGGCGGCGTCGGCGACACCAGAGCTGCGCCAGGCCAACCCGACAACCAGGCTTTGCGGCCGGGGGGCCCTGTACTTTGCCCGCAAGTCCGCGGTTCTGCCCGGATCAGCCTTGAGGTAGTCGGTCGTCGCGGGAAATGATCGGAATGCAGGTCTGCACCATTGGCCTAAGCCGCCCATCGAGCTTTGAACATCAAGTGTCCTCACAATATCGGTGGGAACAACCGAGCCGAAGACTTCGACCGTAGGAAATGATCGTTTAAATATAGGCACGAGGCGCGACGTGGTTTGCAGCACGCAGCGTTTTGCGCGCGCCGCTACGCCGGCCACTATGCTGGAGAAAATAATTTCATCGCCCACCCCCTGTTCGCACCAAATCAGCAGGCTCTTCGAGGTGAGGTCCGTGCCGTCCCAACCCGGCAAATCATAGTGCTGCATATCCACAGGCTTTTGTGGCGCGGTGAAGCGCCACGCATAGTCCCGCCAGCCTTCGGCCAAGCGCCCGACCGTAAACGCGGCCTCGGATCGCAGTAACCAGAGCTGCGCGCAGTTGGGATCGACGGACAAGCCGCGTTCGGAGACCTCTAAGATACCTGCCTCGTTGCATATGTCGCGGTATGTGTTGCAAATATTGATATAGGGTTCCATCAGGTGCGGCTCGAATCGTATCGCCCGCTCAAAGGCAGCGCAGGCCTCAGGATAGGCGCGCTGTGCACGGTACATTGTGCCAAGTCCGTTGTGGGCCCGGGCATGGCCGGGCTTCAACGCCAGGGCGCGATCATAGTGCCGTTTGGCGCCATCCATCTCGCCGGCGTGGCCGAGCATTCGCGCCAGATTAAAATGGGCGTCAGGGAAGGCGCTTTGCACGGACAGAGCTTGACGCACGAGTGCAATTGCCTTCGTGCGGTCGCCGCGGTGATCCATGAGGACTCCGAGGAGATGCAGCGCGTCCGGCTGCTGCGGGGCGTATTTCAAGATCGCCCGGTACAACCGCTCGGCATTGTCGAGGTCGCCGCCTTGGTGCAACGCCGCGGCTTCCCTCAGTTGACGTGAAAGCTTGGCGGGGTTCACTTCAATCTCCCAGCTCGCGCTTTACGGCATCGGCTACGGCAGCAATCGTCGGCGCCCAGCCCTCGTTTCTGCCTTGGCGGAAAAGCCGGACGGCGGGATACCAGGGACTGTCGGTGCGATCCAAAAACCAGTACCAGATTCGCCCGTAGGCGGCGGGTCTCATTGCCGACGTCGGTATGCCGAGAGCGCCGGCGACGTGGACGGTGGTATTGCTGACCGAGACCACATGATCCATGGCCGCCACCTGCGCCGCGAATCCATCGACATCCTTGAGAGGATCGATCGATCGATCATGAATCAGCTCGCAGTCGAAAGCCTCCTGTGCAGCCTTAATCTCCCTGGAACAATCGCCATACTGCAGGCTCACGAAAGTCGCCTTGGGGTTCCTCAAGATCGGCCCCCAGGTGCCCAGGGCCACACTTTTCTGCCGCTCGGCGCCTGCGTTGGCGCTGTGCCAAGCGATGCCGACAAGCTTGGTTCCCGGTCTGGCGGCTTGGTAGGCTGTGCGCAGCTTCCGCCATTGAGCGGGCTCGGCGGTAAGGTAGCTTCGTCGCGCAGGGAACGCATCCAGCGACGGGCGAAGGACAGCGCCGAGGTGAGAGAAGGAGGCCTGGAAGTCTGGTCGGTCCTCGTTCTTGTTCAAGCGCTGGAGGTGGTCGGTCGACACGATGCTGCAGTCTTTGAATGATCGGCGGAACAAGGGCACAAGCCGCGGCGAGCAGACCAAGGTCAAGCGCGCGCCGCGATCGATCGCATCTGGTATCATTGACGCCAAAAGTATTTCGTCGCCCGGACCCTGCTCGGTCCATACCAGCAATCGGCGCCCTTCCAGCGGCTCGCCTCGCCAGAAGGGATATGGGAACGCGTTGTGGAGGGTGCGGGTTTCCGGTCGGCGGAATCGCCAGAGATATTCTTCCCAGCCCTCTGACAATTTGCCCTGACAAAGAAGCGCTAGTGCGCGCTGGAAATGACCGTAGGCATCGTCGGGCTGTGCCGCAAGGAGCCGGTCATAAGTCGCGATCACGTCGTCTTGCCGGCCGGCGACATCGTGCAGCATCGCCAAGTTTATGAGCGCCTTGGACATTGAGGGCTCTAAAATAAGGGCCGCGTTCAAGTGTTCTTCCGCCTCCTTAACATGCCTGCTGCGCGTCAAAACCGCGCCGAGGTTGAGGTGCGCAATCGCTGCTTGGGGATCGATCTCCAAGGCACGTCGGTAGTGGGCGATGGCTTGATCGTCGTCGCCCAGCTGTTCATGGGCAACGCCGATCTCGACAATGACGTCAGTGCGATTCGGCCAATACGTTACGACCGTCTCCAGTGCCGCCAGCGCGTCGCGCCACTTACCTTTGTCACGGTATACCCTGAACAGGTTGAGCGCGGCCTCGGGCATGTCGGGCTTAAGCTTGAGGGTTTGTCTAAGGTGCCGAATGGCATCCTCGTTGCGTCCGGCGTGGTGGGCGATAACGCCCATCAAGTGATGAGCGTCGGCCTGCTGGGGACTCACTTTGATTATATTCTGGCAAAGTTTTTGGGCTTCGGCGTAGCGCCCGATTCCGTCCAGACGCAGAGCTTCGCGGAAAGCGTCCGCGACCTTCATTTGTCGAGGCTGTGGCGGCAGGGGCGTCATTTTGGTTGTGCGAGTTTTTGGGCGATGCGTGCGACGACCTCGTCCCAGGCGTTGAGGACGGTTTGTTTGAAGATGGCGGCCGAGGGATACCACGGGGACCGGGTTTGAGGCGCCCCGGCTCGTTCCGCGCCCCAGTACCATAGCTTGCCGTTGCCGCCGGGCACCATCACCCATACCGGGATTCCAAGTGCGCCGGCAAGATGGGCGGTGGTGTTAGAGACGGTGATGACCAAATCGCAGGCGGCAATCAGGGCTGCCAGACCGTCGATGTCGTTGAACAGGTCGAGGTCGTTGAGATGGGTCAGATCGAGGTTCGCCGCCGCCCGCTCCACTGCCGTGTCGCCGTACTGCAGGTCGATGAAACGGCTGGCGCCGCCGGCCGCCTGCCAAATCGGCGCCCAGTCTTCCAGGCGGCTGGTCTTATGCGCTCCGAAGTCCGGGTTCTTGCTGATCCAGGAGACGCCGATCAGGCGGGTTTTATCGGCTCCCAACAGCTGCTTCCTATAGGCCTGGGCCCGGGCATCATCGGCCTTGAGGTAACCCCGGCGGTTGGTGGGAAAGTCGCCCGCATCCCGCCGCAGATGCTGTCCCAGACTGGCCGTGGAGATCTGGGCGCGGATCAGGGGGTCGCGCGTCGCCGGGTCGGGCGGGGTGACGCGCCCGATCGCCCGCGCGCCGGGATAAGAACGCCGCACCAGCGGCACCAGTCTTGGATCGGATTCCCACATGACGGAAATCCCCCGGTCCACCAGATCACCGACCATGCTGCTGTACAGTACCTCGTCGCCGACGCCCTGTTCGCCCCAGACCAACAGCGTACCGCCGCGAAGATCGCCGCCCTGCCATTGCGGCTGGCTAAAGCCGCGCGGCGGAAACTTGAAATCCCGGCACTTCCACCGCCACTCGTATTCCCTCCAGCCCGCCGCCAAATCGCCTTGCGTCAGAAGCGCCAGCGCCTTGTTCCAATGCGCCTCAGCATGGCTGGGCTCTAGCGCCAGCGCTTTGTCGAAACTTTGGATGGCGTCGTCCTCGCGCCCTAGTTCGTGCAGCGCGGTGCCTCGATTGACCAGCGCTTCGATATAGTCGGGCTTCAGGGCCAGCGCCTTGTCAAAACTTTCCAAGGCTTCGCCATGACGCAAGGTATCGCGCAAAATCGCGCCGCGATTGTTCAAAGCCTTGGTATGTTGGGGTGCGATCGCGAGGGCCTTGTCGTAGCTCGCCAGAGCCTCTTCATAACGGTACAATACCCGCAATGTGCCGCCGGCGTTGACCAAAGCCTCCACCAATGCGGGGTTGACGGCCAAGGCTTGTTTATAGCTCGCAAGCGCCTCTTCATGCCGCAGCAGCATGCGCAAAGCATCGCCGCGGTTGTTCAAGGCTTCGGCATTGCCTGGCTTAAGCGCGACGGCTCGATCAAAGCTTTCCAGGGCATCCGCAAAGCGACCCAAAGCCTGCAACAAAATGCCGCGATTGTTGTAGGCCTCGGCGAAACGCGAATTGATATCGAGCGCTTTTCCATAAAAAACCAAGGCCTCGTCATACCGACCCAAGGCTTTTAATACATCGGCCCGATTTTTGAGCGCCTCATCGTAGTCAGACTTGAGCGCCAGGGCCTTGTCGTAACTTGCGAGCGCATCTTGATAACGGTCGAGCGATTGGAGGGCATTGCCGCGATTATTGAAGGCGATTGGAGCTTGTGGATTGATGGTAACAGCCAGGTCAATCAAGCGCAGCGCCTCCTCCTTACGCCCGGTTTGCAGATGCACGACGCCAAGCATGTGGAGCGCGTCAAAATGTTCCGGCTCTGCTTGTAGAATCGCTTTGTACAACGCCTCGGCTTTCACAAGCTCACCGGCTTTGTGAAATGCGAAAGACTGCATGAGTGTTTGGTCAAGCGCGGTCGACGGCGTCATTTTGGTTGTGCGAGTTTTTGGGCGATGCGTGCGACGACCTCGTCCCAGGCGTTGAGGACGGTTTGTTTGAAGATGGCGGCCGAGGGATACCACGGGGACCGGGTTTGAGGCGCCCCGGCTC
>CAMDRB010000069.1 GCA_945906455.1 Caenispirillum bisanense | reverse complement strand
TTAACG
Source organism: Caenispirillum bisanense (assembly GCA_945906455.1). Taxonomy (GTDB): domain Bacteria; phylum Pseudomonadota; class Alphaproteobacteria; order Rhodospirillales; family Rhodospirillaceae; genus SHVO01. The sequence continues at coordinate 13,548 of CAMDRB010000069.1, read as the reverse complement.
CTGCTTGCTCTAGAAATTTGGGAAACCCGCACGCAGCTCATGAAGCTCCGACTTCTTGGCGGAGATCGATTTTCCGCCCGACTTGGGCAAGACCCAGAAGTAACCGCCGTCGCGGCCGATAACGGCAAACCGCTTACCCTTGCGCGAGTAGACCCGCCGCATCGAGGCGGACTGTTCGATATAGGTGGCGCGCCAATCTTCATCCTTTGCGAACAGCAGTTCGTGGCCGCCGATCATTTCCTCGACGAACGGCCGCTCGACGATCGTCAGGTTGGAAATCACCCAACATTGACCCTCGAAGGCCCAATACGTCGCAAGGCCGACAAACGCGCCGGCGGGATCGAAGTAGGGGAAAAACGGAAATGACCGGCAGGCCAGGGACCGGTTGTCGCGTTCGCAATGGCCCGCGCCCTTGCACGCGATCGCGCGGCAAGCGGAGCCTTTCAAATCGGCGACAGCCGCCCGTTCGCTGGCGGTCTTGGGCTTGAAGGGACTCCACATATCGGTGCGCGATTTCAGCAGCCGGTATTCGCTGTGCTCGACAATCGGGACCGCGCTGCTGGTCGTGCAGCAGACCGGTTGGCCGCCATTGAACGGCGAACACTTCTTGCCGCAATCGTAGACTTTCGAAATGGGCGCCTGAAGGCGCTTATAGATCTCTGCGTAGTCTTTTGGAGTGGGAGACATCAGCACACAACATCGTCATGGGGTTAGACGCGGGACAGGGATATAGACTGCGCGCCCTGCGTTGCAAAGCCCCATCGGCAACCGCCAAAATTCAGCTGCGGCGGCGCCGTCGGCGTGTCACATTCGCGTCACACACCAGATGGCGAAGACGATGCAAACTTACCTATGGATCGGCGTGGGCGGCGCGCTCGGCAGCATGGCGCGGCACTGGTCCAATGGCGCCGTCAGCGCGCTGGCCGGGATTGGTTTCCCTTGGGGTACGCTGGCGATCAACGTGCTGGGGTCCTTAGTCATCGGCTTTGTGGCGGCGGCCATGAACGCCGACGGCCGCTGGCCCATAAGCGATGTCCCCCGCCAATTCATCATGGTCGGCCTTTGCGGCGGCTACACCACCTTCTCCGCCTTCAGCCTGCAAACCCTGGACTTGATCCAGAAGGAACAGTGGCTGCCCGCGGCCGGCAATGCCGGGCTATCGGTGGGCCTGTGCTTGATCGCGGTGTGGTTGGGCTATGCCGCGGGCGCCGCGTTGGCTGCGAAGTAACCCTACTCGTGGCGGAGGGCGTCGATCGGATTGAGGCGCGCCGCGCGCCGCGCCGGCATGAAGCCGAAGACCACGCCGACGATCGCCGAGAACGCAAAGGCCTCGAGGACGGTCAAGGGCTGGAAAACGAAGGGCACATTGATGGCGGGCGCGATGCCGGCGGCGCCGATCAATCCTAACGTGATGCCTAAGAGTCCGCCAAAGGCCGACAGCATCGAGGCCTCGACCAGGAATTGCAGCATCACCTCGCGCTGGGTGGCGCCGATCGCTAAACGGATGCCGATTTCACGGGTTCGCTCGGTCACCGAGACCAGCATGATGTTCATGATCCCGATGCCGCCCACCAACAGGCTGACCCCCGCGATCGCGCTGAGAAAGGTCGTCATGATGCCGATGGTATTTTGCATGACGTTTGAAACCTCGGTCATGTCCATGATGTTAAAATCCGCGCGCGCGCCCGGGGCGATGCCGCGCCGCTCGCGCATGACCTGGTTCAGTTGGGTTTTGACGTCGGCCAGGCTCGCCGGGTCGTCGCCTGAGAGGAATATCTGAGCAACCTTGTCGCCGCTGCCGGCGATCCGCCGCTGAAACGTACGGATCGGCAGGACCACGGTAGCGTCCTGGTTGCCGCCGAACATTGCCTGGCCCTTCTTCTCCAGCACGCCAATAACTTCACACGACACCTTACCGACACGCAACGTCGCGCCCAGCGGTTCCTGGCCTATGAGCATTTCCTCGCGGATGGTAGCGCCGATGATACACACCGATTTCCCCGAACGTTCCTCCGATGGCGTAAATAACCGCCCTTCGATCACCTTCCAATTCCGCACGATACTGATGTCGCTGGTCGTGCCGACAATATTGACGCGCCGGTTGTCATTGCCGATGACGATCTGATCCATGCGCTGGGAATAGGGCGCGATCGCCGCGAGGCCGACGACTTCGCGGCGGATGGCTTCCACATCGATCGTCTCGAAGGGCGGTGACGAGATAGCCGAACCGCCCATGCGCATCTCGCCGCCGGGAACCAGGGTCAGCATATTGCTGCCCATTTTCGAGATTTCGCTGCCGACCTGGCGCGTCGTACCGGCGCCGAGCGTGACGATCACGATCACCGCCGCCACGCCGATGATGATGCCGAGCACGGTCAGTCCTGACCGCAAAAGATTGCGGCGAATTTCGCGCATTGCCATCACGACTGTGTTGCCGATCATGCGCCCTGTACGCTCTCGTTTGAGTCGCGTGCGGTCAATGTCCGCGTTGACCTGGTTTCGCGTACGATCCTACCGTCACGAAATTCGATACGGCGCCCGGCATAGGCGGCGATTTCTTCCTCGTGCGTGACCAAGACCACCGTCAGCGCCTTTTGCCGGTTGAGTTTGGCGAGCAGCTGCATGATCTCATGGCTGCGCGCCGAGTCCAAATTGCCGGTGGGCTCGTCGGCCAGAAGGAGCGAGGGCTTGGTCACGATCGCGCGGGCGATGGCGACGCGCTGCTGCTGGCCGCCCGACAGTTCGGCCGGCGTATGGTGTTCGCGGCCCAAGAGGCCCACAACATCCAAGGCCTCCATCGCCATGGCCCGCCGCTTGGTTTTGTCGATGCGCTGATAAATCAGCGGCAGTTCCAGATTCTCAAGCGCCGTGGTGCGCGCGAGCAGGTTGAACCCCTGAAACACGAAACCCAGGAAATGCCGCCGCAGCATCGCCAACTGGTCGGCACTCAAGGTCGCGACATCGACGCCTTTGAACAAATAGCGGCCCGCCGTAGGCTTATCCAGGCAGCCCAGAATATTCATAGCGGTCGACTTACCCGAGCCCGAGGGCCCCATGACCGCGACGAACTCGCCTTGGTCGATTTGCAAATCGACGCCGTCGAGGGCGCGTACCTCGGCGTCGCCCTTGCCATAGATCTTGAAAACATTCTCGAATGCAGCCAACGGAGCGGCGGGCGGGCCATTTGCGACAAGCGGGCCACTTGCGACAAGCGGGCCACTTGCGACAAAAGGCGGCGCCGGCGCGCGCTTGGTCGTGTTCATGGCTTCGGCGCGTCCACGCCCGTGAGCACGCGATCACCCGGCTTGAACTCGCCGGCGACGACTTCGGTGAACAGGCCGTCACTGATCCCAACTTTGATTTCGACCGGCTGAGGAGTCTTGCCCTTCAGAATCCATACGCGCTGCGTTGACCCCGCCCTGGCGACCGGGGGGGTTGGCGGCGGATTGCCGAAGTTAGACGGCGGGCCGAAGGCGAAACGAACCCGCGGCGGCGGTGGCGGCGGCGGTAAAAACCGCAGCGCGGCGTTCGGAATCAGCGTGGCGTCGGCGCGGGTCGCCGTGGTGATGGTGGCGGTCGCGGTCATCCCCGGGCGCAACAGCAGCTCGGCGTTGTCGACTTCTAGAACCGCCTGGTAGGTGACGACGCTGTCCTTGGTCTTGGGTGCAAAACGCACCTGCGTGATCAATGCCGGAAATTGGCGGTCCTGGAAGGCGTCCACCGCGAATGTGCTGCGTTGTCCTTCTTGAACATGCCCGATGTCGGCCTCGTCGACATCGACTTCCAACTGCATCTTGGTGAGGTCCTCCGCGAGCTTGAAGAGCACGGGTGTTTGGAAGGTCGCGGCAACCACCTGGCCGGGCTCGACGGAACGCGACAAGACAATGCCGTTGATCGGCGATTTGATCTCGGCTTTGGCGAGCGAGGTTTCGTCGGAACTTAAGGTCGCCGCCGCCACGGACACTTGCGCCGCGGCACTGCCGACGGCGGCGATCGCGCGGGCTTCGGCGGCTTCCGCCGAATCGAGCGCCTGTTTCGACGCATTGTCGCGCTTGTAAAGCTCGCGAATCCGGTCGAGCTTGGTATGCGTCTCGAAGGCGGTCGCCTTGGCGTCCTCGACCCGCGCGCGCGCGGCCGCGAGCGACGCGCGCGACTGGAGCACGCGCGCATTCAGCATGTCGGTATCCATCACCGCGAGCACCTGCCCGGCCGTGACCCGGTCATTGAAATCCACGCGCACGCTATCGATTTGCCCGGATATTTCCGGCCCGATATCGACCGTATTGACCGGCTGGAGCGTGCCCGTGGCCGTGACGGTCGCGACCACGGCACCTTTGACGACTTCGCCCTGGCGGAAGGACGAAGCCGCCGAGCCGCCAAGGACGCCGACGGCAATGACCGCCACCACCACGACGGCGGCGACCCCGCCCGCGATCCACCACCGATGCAAGCGCGGCCAGCCAGTCCCGGGCCGCGCCAGGCCCAGCACCGAAGCCAAGTCGCCCGCCGCTTGTTCGTGTCTTTGCTGGTCCATGTTCATTCGTTCCGGCCGGCGCCGCTCCTCCTTGAGAGAAACAAGCCTACACCCAAATCCGTGCGTAAAAACGTCGGCATTTTTTCACAACCGAAGTGTCCGCTATGCCAAATTGTGGTCGGGGGGGCCTCCAGACGCTAAATCCCAATCATCCTTAACCGACTTAGTGGCTGAGTTCTGAAATGGCGCCATCCAGGCCGCCCAGGGTCAAGGGGTACATCCGGCCGTCCATAAGCTTGCGGAGGATGCCGATGGATTCAGTATAGGCCCATTGCCGCTGCGGCACTGGGTTCAGCCAGACCGCCCGGCCCCAGGTCGTGAGTAGGCGCTTCATCCATAGCTCGCCGGATTCTTCGTTCCAGTACTCGGCGGCGCCGCCGGGATAGACCACTTCATAGGGGCTCATGGCCGCGTCGCCGACTAGGATGAGTTTGTAGTCGGCGGGATATTTGTGCAGCACCTGCCACGTCGGAATGCGTTCGGTGTGGCGACGGCGGTTATCTTTCCAGACATAGTCGTAGACGCAATTGTGGAAGTAGTAACTTTCGAGGTGCTTGAACTCGGCGCGGCAGGCCGAAAACAATTCGGCGCAGGAATTGACATGATCGTTCATGGAGCCGCCGGCATCGAGCAACAAGAGCACCTTGACGGCGTTGTGACGCTCGGGGCGCATTTTGATATCGAGCAGGCCGCCGTGATGGGCGGTCGACTGAATCGTGGCGTCCATATCGAGTTCGACGTCGGCGCCTTCGCGGGCAAAGCGCCGCAAACGACGCAAGGCGAGTTTGATGTTGCGGGTGCCCAATTCGACGGTGTCGTCGAGATTGGCGAACTCGCGCCGGTCCCAAACTTTGACCGCCCGCCGGTGGCGGCTTTCATCCTGCCCGAGCCGCACGCCCTCGGGATTGTAGCCATATGCGCCGAAGGGTGACCTGCCGGCGGTGCCGATCCACTTGGACCCGCCGGCATGTTTGCCGGTCTGCTCGTTGAGACGCTCGCGGAGCGTGTCCATGAGCTTCTGCCAACCGCCGAGCGCCTCGATCTTGGCTTTTTCCTCGGCGGTCAGCAGCAGTTGGCTCAGCGTTTTTAGCCAGTCCTCGGGGACGTCGAGTTTAATGCCGTCGAGAGCGCCGGGGCCTTCCAGCCCTTGAAAAACTTGTCCGAACACGCGGTCGAAGCGATCGAGATTGCGCTCGTCCTTGACCAGCGCGGTGCGCGAAAGGTAGTAGAAATCCTCGACGCTCCAGCTCGCGATCCCGGCTTCCATGGCTTCAGTCAGCGACAAATATTCGGTGATCGACACCGGCAATCCCGCCTTTTTCAGGCCATCGAGCAGGTTGAGAAACATGGTGCCCGGTTCTTGTGAGTCAGCGCCCTTCGCGTTTCGCGAGGAAGGCAATGCGCTCGAGCATATGGACGTCCTGCTCGTTCTTCAACAGGGCGCCATAAAGCGGCGGCAGGACGGTTTTCACGTCCTTGGCGCGCAGCGCCTCGGGCGGAATGTCGTCGGACATGAGCAGTTTGATCCAGTCCAGCAGTTCCGAGGTCGACGGCCGCTTCTTTAGGCCGGGCACTTCGCGGATATCAAAAAAGACGTTTAACGCCTCGCGGACCAGCGTCTTTCTCACGTCCGGGAAATGCACATCGACGATCCGCTCCATGGTCTCACGGTCGGGAAAGCGGATGTAATGGAAAAAGCAGCGGCGCAGGAACGCGTCGGGCAGTTCCTTTTCATTGTTCGAGGTGATGATCACGACCGGACGGATCTTGGCGCGGATCACCTGGCCGGTCTCAAAGACCAGGAATTCCATGCGGTCGAGTTCGAGCAGCAGATCGTTGGGAAACTCGATGTCGGCCTTGTCGATCTCGTCGATCAGAAGCACCGCGCGGCCATCCCGGCCCTCGAAGGCCTGCCAAAGCCGGCCGGGCTTGATGTAATTGCCGATGTCCTTGACCCGTGCGTCGCCCAATTGGGAATCCCGCAGGCGTGAGACCGCGTCGTATTCATAAAGGCCGTGCTGAGCCTTGGTCGTGGATTTGATATGCCAGGTCAGCATTGGTAGGCCGAGGGCGGCGGCGATTTCATGGGCCAGCACGGTCTTACCCGTGCCGGGCTCGCCCTTCACCAGGAGCGGCCGCTCCAGCGTTATCGAGGCGTTTACCGCCACCTTCAGGTCGTCGGTGGCGATATAGGTGGCGGTAGTGGAGAAACGCATCGACGACCTTGACAGTAGACCGAAAATCCGGGGACCGAAAATCCGGGGACCGAAAATCCGGCCGTAACCCGAAAACGGCAACGCCCCAATCCTAAAGTGGTGGGGCGTTCAAATACAGCGCGGATCGATCGGATTTAGAGACTGGAAAAGCGAAAAGCCCAGCTGGGGGAGGACCAGCCGGGCTTTTCTGAAGCTGCCTAAATCTAAAACGGGGGAGGGATATTAGGCAGCCTTTTTCGTGGTCTTGGTCGCAACGGGGACGGCGATCTTGAAACGTTCGGTGACCGGCGACGTGACGTCTTTAACGAGGGTCGTGGTCAACTCGGTTACGTTCTTGCCTTCCTCGAGCGCGAGTTCGATGGCCTCTTGCGCCAGCTTGGTCTGGATCTGCACGAACTCGATGACGGTCTTGGCGGCGGCGAGTTGCTTGCCGGCGGTGATGGCGTCTTCGTAGCTCTTGCTGGCCAGATCGACGAAATACTTCGTGAAGGTCTCGAAGCCTTTCGCGGCGGCGGTGTTGGTCTTGCTGATGGTGTCGAGGTTGTCTTGATTGAGGGCGGCGAAATCGGGGAAAGTCGGGTTCATGATAATTTGGTCCTTGTGCCGGCTTGTTTACGCTTGGTCGTGTAGGCTACGCGGCCTTCGAACATCCCAGGCGGCCGCCATCTTATTTTCGTCCTTGGGGCAGCTTGTCACTCAATGCTGCAGTGCACACAAGATAGTCCGGACGCCCCCGGCCGTCAAGAAAAATGTTGCGGTGCGGTATGAAATTTTTGCGACGCAGCTTAGCCGCGCGGGTTTTCACCTAACATATTGAAATATTATATATTTAGCCTGGGGATTTGGCGAGTTCGGCTTCGATTTCCGCCAGGGCTTCGGATGCCTTGGCGCCCTCCGGCCCCCCGGCCTGGGCCATGTCGGGACGGCCACCCCCGCCCTTCCCGCCCAATGCGGCGGCCCCAGCTTTGACCAGGTCCACGGCGCTGATGCGCGCTGTCAGGTCGTCAGTCACCGCGACCACCAGCGAAGCCTTGCCTTCGGCAACGCTGACCAGGGCGACGACACCGGAGCCCTGTTGCTTCTTGATTTCGTCGGCCATGCCCTTGAGGTCCTTCGCCGGCACGCCGTCCAAGACCCGGCCGTCATAGGCGATGCCGGCGACGATCTTGGATGATCCTGCGGCCGCACCGGCGCCGGCGCCACTCGGGCCAGCCATGACCAGCTTCTTGCGAAGCTCGCTGACTTCACGCTCAAGCTTGCGGCGTTCCTCCACCAGAGCGGCGATCCGCCCCGGCAAATCAGCCGGCGCCACGCGCAACGCACCGGCCGCTTCCTTGAGCATGCGTTGTTCGTCTACCACCCAGGCCTCGGCGGCGGCACCGGTGACGGCCTCGATGCGGCGCACGCCCGCGGCCACGGCCGACTCACCGACGATCTTGAACAGGCCGATGTCGCCGGTGCGGCGCACGTGCGTCCCGCCGCACAATTCCACCGAAAAGGCCGGCGCGCTAACGGCCGCGGCCGTGCCCATGGCGACCACTCGCACTTCGTCGCCGTACTTCTCGCCGAACAGCGCCATGGCGCCGGCTTTGACCGCCGAGTCCGGATCCATCAGGCGCGTCGTCACGGCTTCGTTGGCGCGCACTTCGGCATTGACCTGATCCTCGACGGCGCGGACTTCCTCGGGTGAAAGCGGCTTGTTGTGGCTGATGTCAAACCGTAAGCGATCAGGTGCCACCAGCGAGCCCTTCTGCGAGACATGCTCGCCGAGCACGCGCCTCAGGGCAGCATGCAAAAGGTGCGTCGCCGAGTGGTGGCCGCGAACCGCCGTCCGGCGCTTGCCATCGACATTGAACTGCGCCTCGTCGCCGAGTTTCACGGCGCCCTTGGTGACGGTGCCGATGTGGACGTGCAGGTCGTCGAGCTTCTTCTGGGTTTCCGTGACCGCGATTTCGCCCCGGCCTCCCGCGATCAAGATCGTGCCGGTGTCGCCGACCTGGCCGCCGGATTCGCCATAGAACGGCGTTTGATTGGCGATCACCGCGACCTTGCGGCCCTGCCCGGCCTCGTTCGCCGGCGCGCCGTCGACCACCAGCGCTACGACGCGGCCCTCGGCGGCTTCGGTGGCGTATCCCAGAAAATCGCTGGCGCCGACTTTCTCGCGCACGTCGAACCAGACTTTTTCGGTGGCGGAATCGCCGGAACCTGACCATGCCTTGCGGGCTTCGGCGCGTTGGCGCTCCATGGCGGCTTTGAAGCTGGCGAGATCGACGCCGATATTGCGCGCGCGCAAGGCGTCCTGGGTAAGGTCGAGCGGAAAACCGTAGGTGTCGTAGAGCTTGAAGGCGACCTCGCCTGAAAGGCACCCGCCCGATGTCAGATTGCCGGTTTCCTCGTCGAGCAGTTTCAGGCCGCGTTCGAGCATGGACTTAAACCGAGTTTCTTCGAGCAGCAGCGTCTCGGTGATTAAGGCCTGGGCGCGCGCGAGCTCGGGGTAAGGACTGCCCATTTGTCCGAGCAACGCCGGCACCAGGCGGTACATCAGGGGGTCGCTGCGGCCCATCATGTGGGCGTGGCGCATGGCCCGGCGCATGATCCGGCGCAAGACGTAGCCGCGGCCCTCGTTGGACGGCAGCACGCCGTCGGCGATCAGGAAACCGGCGGCCCGGAGGTGGTCGGCGATGACCCGGTGCGAGGCCTTGTGCGGCCCCTCCGGATCGGTGCCGCCGGCGTCGGCGATGGCCTCGATCAGCGCCTGGAACAGGTCGGTGTCGTAGTTGTCGTGGACGCCCTGCATGACCGCGGCGAGGCGTTCGAGCCCCATGCCCGTGTCGACCGACGGCTTCGGCAAGTCGATGCGCCGATCGGGGCCCAGCTGCTCGTATTGCATGAACACGAGATTCCAGATCTCGATGAAACGGTCGCCATCGGCCTCCGGCGATCCGGGAGGCCCGCCGGCGATGTGGTCGCCGTGGTCATAAAAGATCTCGGTGCACGGACCGCAGGGGCCGGTGTCGCCCATGGCCCAGAAATTATCCGAGGTCGGGATGCGGATGATGCGGCTTTGCGGAAGGCCCGAGATTTTGGCCCAAAGGGCAGCGGCCTCTTCATCAGAAGAGTGCACCGTGACCGTGAGCTTGGCCTTGTTGAGGCCGAATTCGCCCGTCACCAAGTTCCAGGCATAAAAAATCGCAACTTCTTTGAAATAGTCACCGAAGGAGAAGTTCCCCAGCATCTCGAAGAACGTGTGGTGGCGGGCGGTGTAGCCGACGTTATCCAGGTCGTTGTGCTTGCCGCCGGCGCGAACGCACTTTTGTGAGGTGGCCGCCCGCTTGTACGGCCGGGTTTCGTTACCGGTAAAGACGTTCTTGAATTGAACCATGCCGGCATTGGTGAACATCAACGTCGGATCGTTGCGCGGTACCAGTGGGCTGGAGGTAACGACCTCGTGGCCGGCCTTGGCGAAGTAGCCGAGAAAAGCGGCGCGAATGTCTTTGGTTGTCGTCGCCATTCGCCACTTATCCAGACAAAAAGAGGGCCCGACAAGGTATGGGCCCGGACCACAAGCGGGGGCGGCTTTTTACCCCGGAGACTGTGGGGGTGTCCAGGAAGGGCGCCCGCGGGACTTCGGGATCGCAAAACCAGCCCAAACCGGCGGGGTGCCCCAAAAAAGAATGGGGCGAGGCTGTCTACACACAGCCTCGCCCAATAAGCCGCGCGGGGGACAGGGGAAACGGCGGCGAATTTCTCAGTATGCGGTGGTCGGTTTATGCGGTCGGTTTATTCAGCGGCTTCGTCGTCGCCCGTTTCGGGCGCCGCCGTCATGCCGTTGGCCAGGAGCCCGGCATTGACGCGGATCTGATTCTCGATCTGCGCCGCCACTTGAGGATTGTCGCGCAGGAACACCTTGGCGTTCTCCCGGCCCTGGCCGATGCGCTCGGAATTGTACGAGAACCAGGAACCGGATTTTTCGACGATTCCGGTCTTCACGCCGAGATCCAAGAGCTCGCCGGTTTTGGAAACGCCCTCGCCGTACATGATGTCGAACTCGACCACCTTGAAAGGCGGGGCGACTTTGTTCTTCACGACTTTGACGCGGGTCTGGTTGCCGACGACCTCTTCCTTGTCCTTGATCTGCCCGATGCGGCGGATATCGAGGCGGACGGAAGCGTAGAACTTGAGCGCATTGCCGCCGGTGGTGGTCTCGGGATTGCCGAACATCACACCGATCTTCATGCGGATTTGATTGATGAAGACGACGAGCGTGTTGGATCGCGCCACGGACGCGGTCAATTTACGCAAGGCTTGGCTCATGAGGCGGGCGTGAAGACCCATGTGCGAGTCGCCCATCTCGCCTTCAAGCTCGGCGCGCGGTGTCAGGGCCGCGACCGAGTCCACGACCAGGACGTCGATAGCGCCCGACCGCACCAGCGTATCGACAATCTCCAGGGCCTGCTCGCCGGCGTCGGGCTGAGAGATCAGAAGGTTTTCGAGATCGACACCGAGCTTGCGGGCATAGCCGGAATCGAGGGCATGTTCGGCATCGACAAAGGCGCAGGTGCCGCCGGACTTTTGGGCTTCCGCTATGACATGCAGGGCCAGCGTGGTCTTGCCCGAACTTTCAGGGCCATAGATTTCGACAATCCGCCCGCGCGGCAGGCCGCCGATACCCAAGGCGAGATCGAGGCCGAGCGAGCCCGTCGAAATAGCGGCGATCTGCACCACGCTTTCGTTGGCGCCGAGGCGCATGATCGAGCCCTTCCCGAAGGCGCGCTCAATCTGGGTCACGGCGGCTTCGAGAGCCTTGTTTTTGTCCATGGAGTCTCTTTCGACGAGGCGAAGCGCGGATTCTGACGGCATGGCGGGCTCCTTTGAGTGTCTATTGGCAAAATCGCAGGTGTTCAATGTGCAACTGGTGGGTCTTGCGGGGTTGTGCGAACACTGTACATCGTTTGTTCTCATCGGCAAGGGAAAAATAGAACAAACATGGAACTTTCTTATTTAATAATTATATCAAATTCTTATGACATACTTCGGGCGCTCCGTCCCTTCAACCTGGCTTCCGGAAGACAGACTTTCGCTCCAGCCATGCGGGGCGGATAAGCCGGCGGGAATATGCTAGCTTCTACGCTCCGTTTATCGACCAGGGGAGGATGTCATGCAGCGTCGCCACTTCATCCAATCAACAGCCCTCGCCGCCGTTGCGGCCGCGATGCCCTGGCGCCCCCTCGGCGCCGTCGAACTCCTCGACAGTGAAGTTTCCGCCACGCTGGGCGCGGTGCGCGGATCGGGCGAGAAGTTCTCGATCGCCGCCGGTGAACTGCGCGACTTCGCCAAGGCACTGCGTGGCCGCCTGTTCCTGCCGCAAAGCCAAGGCTACGAGACGGCGCGGCGCGTGCAAAACCCGGCGATCAGCAAGCATCCCGCCATGGTGGTGCAGGCCACCGGCGTGGTGGACATCCAGGCGGCGGTCAATTTCGCCCGCGAACACCGCCTGCTCGTGGCAGTCAAATGCGGCGGGCACAGCTTCTCGGGCCAGTCCACCTGCGACGGCGGCATGATGATCGACCTCTCCGCTATGCCGGGCGTGCGGGTCGATCCCACGGCCAAGCGCGCCTGGGCCACGGGCGGCACGCTGCTCGGCCTGATCGACCGCGAAGCCATGGCCCACAACCTGGTCACGCCGCTCGGCACGGTGTCGCACACCGGCGTCGGCGGGCTGGTCACCGGCGGCGGTGTCGGCCGCCTCAGCCGCAGATTCGGCATGTCGATCGACAACCTGCTCTCGGTCGACGTGGTCACGGCCGACGGCAAGTACCTGCACGCCAGCGCCACCGAGAACCCGGATATGTACTGGGCGGTGCGCGGCGGCGGCGGCAATTTCGGCATCGTCACGAACTTCGAATTCCAGCTGCACCCCATGCAGCGCCAGGTGATCGGCGGACGCATCGCCTTCGGGCCCGAGCACCGCGAGGATGCGCTCAAGCTGTTCGCCGAATACGGCCAGACGGCGGCGGCGGAGCTCGACCTGACGCTGTCCTATTCGCCGCGCGGCGCGACCTTCGTCGTCATGCACTCGGGCGATCCCAAGGACACCGACAAGCTGCTGGCGCCGATCCGGCGCATCGGCAAAGCAACCGCCGAGCAGTTCACGCCGATGGACTATGTCGACGTGCAGCGCTCGGGCGATCTCAAAGACACCAGTAACGACCCGCGCATGACGATGGGCCAGTACATGAAGGCCCGGTTCATCGCCGGCATCAGCCCGGACTTGATCAAGGCCGTTTCGGATGGCACCGCCAAGCGCGGGCTTTCGGTGGTCTTCGCCGGCGGCTGCGGCGCGGGCGGCAAGGTCAAGAACACCGACACCGCCTTCCCGCACCGCTACGCGGCGTACAACATGCTGTGCGGCACGGGCTGGAAGCTGAGCGAGGACAGCGCAGCGCCGATGAAGAACGTGCGCGACTTCTGGACCGACATGGAGCCGCACCTCGGCGGCGGCGGCTTCTACTTCAACGATGCGCGCGAAGACGCGATCATGGACAACAGCAACTACCGCGAAAACTATGCGCGCCTCGTCGAGGTCAAGACCAAGTACGATCCGCTCAATCTGTTCCGCCTGAACGCGAACATCGTGCCCAAAGCGCGGGCCTAGAGCGTGTTGCGTTTAGATAGAACTATAGCCGGCCTCCCGGAAGTAATTTGAGCACTCGGTTGGAGTGATGGTGCCGAGCGTCGTTGCGAGCGCATCGTGAACTTCATCGACGCTGCGGCCCATGGCCTTTCGCATGGCATGCT
>CAMDRB010000068.1 GCA_945906455.1 Caenispirillum bisanense | reverse complement strand
GAGGCGAGCCGCGTGATCGCTCGTTGTCGGATATCCATTGAAAGGGGTCTTGCCATGACTGCTGGCCTCCAAACCCAGCAGTCAGCTTGAATCACAATTCAAGCATTCAGGGAATCCCCAGATTCAGTCAAACCGCAACACGCTCTAGTTCTCGATGCCACGGCGCTGCTTTTCGCGGTCGCGGGATTGGGCGGTTTGGCCATGGGACCGCCCCGGATTCGCCGGCACAAGGGCATAATCCTTATGCTTTCTTTATGCCGGCGCGCGGCCCAGTGGACGGCCAGGTCGCCGGCTGGCGCTAGCTAAATATTATAACGCAATCAATATGTTGATCATATAACCGGGCCTACCTCCGGGCTGTTCAACGGGCCCCGGGCGAGGCGCCCAGCGCCGCCGGCGCCGATGATTCCTTTACGCCTCCGAGGCCATTTCCGCATCGTCCGTTTACGCGGCCTTGCGCGACGCTGCTGGCAGACAACGACAGCCAGCGGAGGATCCAGATGAGCGCCTTCCAAACCGATTTGCAGACCTATTTGCCCGATCTCGCGCGGTTCGCACGCGTGCTTAAGCGCAATGAAGACGACGCCCACGACCTGGTGCAAGACTGTGTCGAGCGCGCCTTGCGTAAGCGGAGCCTGTTCCAGGATGGCACCAGCCTCAAGTCCTGGCTGTTCACGCTGATGCGCAATATTTTCATCAGCCAGAAACGCCGGGTAGCGCTCGATCGGCGTTATGTCGCGAGCCTTGACGACGACATGCACCGGGTCCAGCGCGCTAGCCAGGTCAACAACGTCTTCCTCAAGGAGACTGTAAGGGCCTTGCGGGAGCTGCCGGCCCGCGAACGCCAGGCGATCGTCGCGCTGGGCATCCTCGACGGCTCGCAGCACGATTTCGCCAGGGCGACGCGCGAACCGGTGGGCACGATCAAGTCGCGCCTTTGCCGCGGACGCGCGCACCTCAGGAACCTGCTCGGCATGGATATGAGCGCGCTGGTTACGGCTTGAGCGGACAAGCGCTGAGCAACAAGCCGCGTTCAAATTGAAGATTTGAGTTTTCGGAATCTGCTGGTTCGGCGTCTCCCATCCCCCACCTGCCGACAGTGGAGCCTCAGGCCCCGCAGCGACAAAATCGCCGCGGGGCCTTTTTTTTGGCGAGGCGGGGAGCCGGGAATGCCGCGAGCACCGCGAGCACCGCGAGCGCTACCGCCGCTAGCACCGCGAGCCCTTGCGTCAGTAACGCATTCCAAAAATTCATCATGGGCGATCCTCCTCGGGCTTCCGTGCTCGGGCTTCCGTGCTCGGGCTTCCATGCCGCGATCCTGGAATTTTCACGGCTCAATGCAAGCCAAAAAAATTTACCTGCCCCCGCGCAAGCCCCCTGCTAGGCCGTCGCGCAAGCCCCAACCTTTGCGCGGCCCGAGCAGAACCGCGGTTGGCGGACGCAGAGCCCAAGGGTCCAGGATGGCCTTGATGTCAGCGCTGGTTCGCCAAGGGATGAGCGTGATGCCCCAGCGTTCGGCGAATCCGGTGAGATCCTCGGCTGTGGTGTGGCCCATCAGCTGCGACCAGGCCCTGGGCATCCGCCGCACCGCGAGCGTCAAGCCCAGGTCGCGCTCCTGTGCCATCCACAGCGCCTCGCGTGCGAATTGGGCGAGATCGGCGGTTGGGCTCGCCACCGCCAGAAGATGCGCGGTACGAGAGGTCATAGGTGCGGGGAAAGGCGCCATTGCTCAGCCGTCGGCAAGAATAATGCCACCCATTATGGCCGGTTCATCGCCTTCAGTAACGCCCGATCTGAGGTGAGAGTTGCGCGCCTCCGCCGCTTACGTCCGTCCCTCACTTCCGGCCATGGGCGGCGTCGGTCACCAGACCGGCCGCAAGGCTCAAGGCGAACAGCAGCGCGGCGGCGGCCACGATCGATGGACCCGATGGCGTGTCCCAAATGAACGAGGCTGAAATCCCGGAAATCACCGCCGTTCCGCCGATCAGCACCGTGGCGGCGGCCATGCCCTCGGGACTGGTCGCGAAGCGCCGCGCGGCGGCCGGCGGGATGATCAGAAGCGCCGTCACCAAAAGGATCCCGACGACCTTCATGGCGATCGCGACGGTCAAGGCCATCAAGATCATGAACGTAAGGCGCACGGGCAGGCGGCCGGCGCCTTCCACCATCGCGGTGTCCTGGTCGACCGTGAGCGCGATCAGCGGCCGCCAGATCGCGGCGAGCGCCGCGAGCAGGACCGCGCCGCCGCCGTAAATCCAGGCGAGATCGAGCGTCGTCACGGCCAGGATATCGCCGAACAAATAACCCATGAGGTCAAAGCGCACGGTGTCCATAAAGCTGACGACAATCAGACCGACAGAAAGGGCGGTATGAGAAAGAATCCCGAGCAGCGTGTCGGTGGAGATGCGCCGCTGCTGCTGCAAGCCCAGAAGCAAAAGGCCCATGACCAGTCCGATGCCGGCGATGCCGACCGTGGGATCGACGCCCAGGAGGATGCCGAGGGCAACGCCGGTTAACGCGGCGTGGGACAGGGTGTCGCCGAAATAGGCCATGCGCCGCCAGACCACAAAGCAGCCCAGGGGTCCGGCGATCAAGGCGACGCCCAGCCCCGCGGCCACGGCGCGAACGACAAAACTATCGAAGGACAGGAGGTCGATCACGGTCATCAATGGTGCCCGTGATCATGATGCTCATGCCCGTGCTCATGCCCACGCCCATCACCATGGCCAACGCTGCCGTCGGGAGCATGAGTGTGATCGTGGTTATGTGGATAGATCGCCAGCGTCGCCGCCGCCGCCGGCCCAAACAACCGCTGGAATTCGCGGTCGCGGCTGACATCGGCCGGATGTCCGGAACAGCAAATATGGCCATTGAGGCAATAAACCTGATCGGTTGCCGCCATCACTACATTGAGATCGTGCGAGACCATCAAAACGCCGCAACCGATGTCATCCCGGAGCCGCGCGACAATCTGATAGATCTCGACCGCGCCCATGATATCGACATTCTGCGTGGGTTCATCCAAGACCAGAAGATCGGGGCGGCGCAGGATCGCACGTGCGAGCATCACGCGCTGCCACTCGCCGCCCGACAGGGTGTGAATGCCGGTATCGAGCAGGTGTGGCACGCCGACGTCGGCCAGTGTCTGCTGGAGCAGGGTGACCGGCTGGCTGTGCGTTAGCGTGAGGAACCGGCGCACCGACAGCGGCAGTGTCTGATCCAGCACGAGCCGTTGCGATTGGTAGCCGATTCTTAGATTGGGCGCGCGCCGAACCTCGCCGCGATCCAGTATCTCTAAACCCAGCGCGACTTTGACCAGGGCCGATTTGCCCGCGCCATTCGGGCCAACCAGGGTGACGATTTGGCCCGGGCGGATGTCGATGCTGACGCCGTCGAGAATCCGCCGCCCACCCCGCGTCAAAGAGCCGTCGCGGATCTCTATCAGCGACAATCCGATCATGGTTTTGGACGGCAGTGAGGGCAGATGCCGCCGATCTCGACAAGCTGGCTGTCGATCGTGAAGCCGCGTTCGGTAACGGCTTGGTTGAGGGCCCGATTGAGGGCCGCGCTTTTAAGTTCGGCGGTTATGCCGCACCGCCTACAGATCAGAAATTGAGCGGCGTGCGGGTCCTCGCCGCGGTGAGCGCAGCCGATGTAGGCGTTCAGGCTGGCCAGGCGGTGGACGAGGCCGTTGCCCATGAGAAATTCGAGGGCGCGGTAGACCGCCATCGGTGCGTGGCGCCCGCCGCGCGCGGTCAACGCGCGCGACTTATGGGATCGCGGCGTTCCGCCGCCGGAATTCAGCTGCGCGAGGATTTCGTAGGCGCCCACCGGCACATGACTCTGCCAGACCGTCGCCAGGACCTGGCGGCGGATATCAGTCAGACGGGTTCCGCGGGCGGTGCAGACGGCCTCGGCTTTCGCCAGGGCATCGGCGGCGCAGCGCGCATGATTGTGCCCGGGCTTGGGGAAAGCCGGCGGCGCCGTCACGAGCGGGCGTTTCGATGCGGCGCGTTGGGCCATAAACCTTGCCGGGCTTGAATATGTTATAATATAACATTATACCAGCCGGGAGGCGCCTTCAAGCGCCGGTTTCGGGAGGATGGTCATGAACGGCCCGATGAAATGCCTCGGCACGCTAGCGCTCGCGCTGGTCTTGGCCGCCGACGTTCGCGCCGCCACGCCCTGGGTTGTAGTCTCGATCAAGCCGCTCCACTCCCTGGCGGCCGGCGTCATGGCCGGCGTGGCCGAGCCGGAGGTTCTCTTAAAAGGCGGCGGCTCGCTCCACGCTTATGCTTTGCGCCCATCCGAAGCGAACGCTCTGAGCCGGGCGGATATGGTCTTTTGGGTCGGCCCGGCGCTCGAGACCTTTATGGAAAGACCGCTCGCGGCGCTTGCCGGGAAGGCGCGGGTCGTTGCCGTGATCGCCTTGCCGGGCGTCAAGGTCTTGCCGTCGCGGGAAGGCGGTCTGTGGGAGGACGCCCACTTGAAGGACAACGGCGAAGCTTCCCACCAAAGCAACGGCGTCGACGGTCACATTTGGCTCGATCCCGGCAACGCCGCGGCCATCGTCGGCGGCATGGCCGAGGCGCTGGCCGCCTTCGATCAGCCCAACGCCGTAAGGTACCGGCAAAACGCGGCGGCGATGAGCGCGAAGCTCAACGCGCTTGATGTGGAACTGCGGGCCAAGCTTGCCCCGGTGAAGGAAAAACCTTTCGTTGTCTTTCACGATGCCTACCAATACTTCGAAGCCAGCTACGGTCTGCGGGCCGTCGGCTCGATTACCCTAAGTCCGGACCGCGCGCCCGGGGCAGGGCGGGTTGGCGAAGTCAAACGGAAGATTGCCGGCTTGGGGCCGGTCTGCGTTTTCTCCGAACCTCAATTCCAACCGAAAATTGTGCAAATGCTGATCCGAGGCACGACGGCAAGAACCGGGATGCTCGATCCGGAAGGCACGACGCTCAAAGCCGGAGCGGAATTGCACTTCGATGTCGCGCGGGCCTTGGCCGACAGTCTGGTCGCGTGTTTGACCGCAGGCCCTTAGAGATCTCTCAGGCCTTCACCGGTTGTCCGCCGCGGACCACGTTGCCGACCTTCTCGGGCTCAAGTCGGAAGCTCCGGCCGAAGCGTGTGAGCGTCAGCGCATGCTCGGGTCCTTCGCCGACGGCGCGAAGGCGGCGCGCGAATTCTGCCGGCGTCGTGTCCTCGGGCAGCCGGCAGAGCGCGTCAAAATCCTTGCGGCTGCGCCGCCGTCCTTGCCACGTCCGGTCGATGATCGAAAGCGGCCTGGTCACGTCGGCGAGCTGGGGCGCGAGGCGCTCCATCAGCCCGATGAGCGCGGTGAATATCGCGCTATCGAGGGCGAGGCGATCCCAGGCCGCATCGATGGCGAAGTCGTCGACAGCGGCGATCGGTCCGCTATCGACTTCCGGTCTCATTTCATGAAGCGTGACGCCGAACCGTGCGGCGCCGTCGTAGAGCGCGAAGACCGAGGGAAAAATCCCCGGGTACGCGGGCGGTCCCGGATGAAAATTGTAAGCCGGCCCAGCGAGGCGGGCGAGGACCGCCCCGGGCACGACGACACCCGACCCAAACGATATCAGCCGCGTGGTTTTCGGACTGTTTGCGAGCGCGCTTTCCAATTCGGATAAGGTCACGACCATGGTCATGTCCACGGCCATGCCCAGCTGCGGCGTCACGCCCCGAAACCCCCGCGTGATCGCGCCGAAAAATTCGTTTTGGGTGAGCAGAATCAGGCGGGCCAAGGCAGGTCTTTCTAAGTAATTGCCACTTGAAACGTATTAGCCCACGCCCTATTTCACTCGGGTTAACAAGACCTTTTTAGTCCTAGATGTGCTATCGTCCGGAAGTGACCGGCAAATAGTGTAAAAAAATGTTTAAAGTCAATAAGTTAACTGACTACGCCACGGTCGTGCTGATTGAGATCGTGCGCAGTAATGTCGTCAGGTCCAGCCAGCACCTCTCCAAACGTACCGGCATTCCGCTGCCGACGGTGGCTAAGCTTATGAAAAATTTGAATAAAGCCGGCCTGGTCTCATCGCAGCGGGGCGCCGGCGGCGGCTATGCCCTCAGCCGTAAGCCCGGTGACATCTCGATCGCCGATGTTATCCAGGCCGTCGAAGGTCCAATTGCACTGACCGCTTGCGCCGACACCTCCGACGAGCACTGCGGCATTGAATCGGTCTGTCCGGTCCAAGGCAAGTGGAACCGCGTCAACACCGCGGTCAGGGTCGCGCTCGGCGAGGTGACGCTCGCCGACATGGCCGAAGACGTCGCCGGCTTTGGGCTTCATCCGCGCCGCGCGGTCGGCGATGCCGCGCCCCTCGAACCCGCTCTCCTCGAAATTGGCGTGAAATAGGAACGCGTTATGGCCGCCACCCGTGAAACAGCTGCCGCCGTTCGAGATGTCGAGCAGTACAAGTACGGCTTCGTCACCGACATCGAGTCGGACATGGCCCCTTTGGGTCTCAACGAAGGCATCATCCGGTTCATCTCCGCCAAGAAGGGCGAGCCGGAGTGGATGCTGGAGTGGCGTCTGAAGGCTTATCGCTACTGGCTGACGCTGGCCGACGAGGAGCCGGGTTGGGCGAAACTCAGGTTCCCGAAGATCGACTACCAGGCGTCCTATTATTACGCCGCGCCCAAGCGGAAGGCCGCGCTCACGAGCCTCGATGAGGTCGATCCGAAGCTGCTCGAGACCTACAAGAAGCTCGGTATTCCGCTGTTGGAGCAGCAGATCCTGGCCGGCGTGGCTGTGGATGCCGTGTTCGACAGCGTGTCGGTCGCCACGACCTATAAGAAAAAACTCGAGCAACTCGGCGTGATCTTCGCGCCGTTTTCCGAAGCCGTGCACAAGCATCCGGAGCTGGTGAAGAAGTACTTGGGCTCGGTTGTGCCCTACAGCGACAACTTCTATGCCACCCTCAATAGCGCGGTCTTCACGGACGGATCATTCGTTTATATCCCCAAAGGCCTGCGCTGCCCCATGGAGTTGTCGACCTACTTCCGGATCAATGAAAAGAACACCGGCCAGTTCGAACGCACGTTGATCATCGCCGATGAGGGTTCGTATGTTAGCTATCTCGAAGGCTGCACGGCGCCGCAGCGCGACGAGAACCAACTGCATGCGGCCGTCGTCGAGCTGGTGGCTCTCGACGATGCCGAGATCAAGTATTCGACGGTGCAAAACTGGTATCCGGGCGACGCCGACGGCAAGGGCGGCATCTACAACTTCGTGACCAAGCGCGGCGCCTGCCGCGGCAAAAACTCGAAGATCATGTGGACCCAGGTTGAAACCGGTTCGGCGATTACCTGGAAGTATCCAAGCTGCATACTCCAGGGCGACAATTCGGTCGGCGAATTCTACTCGGTGGCCATCACCAGTAATCGCCAACAGGCCGACACCGGCACCAAGATGATCCACCTGGGCCGCAACACCCGCTCGAAGATCGTTTCCAAAGGCATTTCGGCCGGCCATGCCGACAATACCTATCGCGGATTGGTGCGGATCGGCGCGAAGGCCGATGGCGCGCGCAACTATACGCAATGCGACAGTCTCTTGATTGGCAGCACCTGCGGCGCGCATACGGTCCCCTACGTCGAAAATCGCAACCCAACGGCTGTGACCGAACACGAGGCGACGACGTCGAAGATCAGCGAAGACCAGCTGTTTTACTGCCGGCAGCGCGGGATGAGCCAGGAGGAGGCGGTCTCGCTGATCGTCAATGGTTTCTGCCGCGAGGTTTTGCAGACGCTGCCGATGGAATTCGCGGTCGAGGCCCAAAAGCTTGTCGGCATCAGTTTGGAAGGCAGCGTCGGTTAAGGGCGCTAGTTAGGGATCAGGTTATGGCACTGCTTGAGATCAAGAACCTCCATGCTTCCGTCGCGGGAAAGGAAATCCTGAAAGGGATCACGCTGTCGGTGGAACCGGGAGCCGTGCACGCCATCATGGGTCCCAACGGCACCGGCAAGAGCACGCTCTCCAATGTCATCGCCGGCCGCGAAGGTTACGACGTGACGCAAGGCGAGGTCTTGCTCGACGGCAAGAATGTCCTGGCCATGAGCCCCGACGAACGCGCGCGGGCCGGCATTTTCCTCGCCTTCCAGTATCCGGTGGAAATTCCCGGCGTCACCACCTCGGCTTTTCTCAAGACCGCGCTCAACGCCAAGCGCCGCGCCGAAGGCAAGACCGAGGTCGATGCCATGGAATTCCTCAAGCTTGTGAAAGCCAAGACCGCGGCGCTCGGCATGCCTTACGACATGATCAAGCGGGCGCTCAATGTCGGTTTTTCAGGCGGCGAAAAGAAGCGCGCGGAAGTCCTGCAGATGACCCTTTTAGAGCCGCGTCTCGCGATTCTCGATGAAACCGATTCCGGGCTGGATATCGACGCCCTGAAAGTGGTGTCCGACGGCGTCAACGCCTTACGCGCCCCGGATCGCGCGTTCCTGGTCATCACCCACTATCAGCGCCTGCTCGACTATATCGTGCCCGACCATGTGCACGTGCTGGCCCATGGCCGCATCGCCGCCAGCGGCGGTAAGGATCTCGCGCTGGAACTCGAAGCCGAGGGTTATGCCAAGTACCTCGACACGGCGGCCTGAACCCGGTCTATCCATGAAACCGTCAGAAATCATCGATCACCCATTCGCCGGCGCCTACGCCAAGCGCCTGGGCGTGAAGACGCCGTGGCAGGGGCATTTGCCCGGACCGAAGATGGAGGCGTGGCGCTTCACGCCGCTCAGGACTCTGGCCAACACGCCGTTCGTACCCGCGAGCGCCTCGGCCGAGGTGGATGTGACCGAGCTGCCGCGCGGCGTGCCGCTGATCGCGGGCGCGGCCCGATTGGTGCTGGTCAACGGCGCCTACCGCGAGGATCTTTCGGACGCCGATTTCGGCCCGGGAGTGACGATCTCCACGGCCGAAGCGTTCGCATCATCCTCGCGCTCGCCGCTCGCGCTGCTCAATGCCGCCTATGCTAGCGCCGGAGTTTCGATCGATGCGGCCGGGCCCGGTCTTCGCCCGATCCACCTCGTCTCAATCGGCGCGGCCGGGGCCGAACCCGCGGCCTTCCACCCGCGCCTGCGGATCACGGTCGCGCCCGGCGCGTCGCTGACCATCATCGAGTCCCACGTCGGCCTGCCCGGACAGACTTATTTCTCCAACCCGGTGACCGAGATCGCGCTCGCGGAGAACGCGAATCTCCGCCGCTACGTCAGCGTTGCCGAGGACTCCGAGGCTTTTCACCTGGCGACGGCCACCATATCGATCGCGGCCGGCGGCTCGCTTGAGGCTTTCCACCTTGGCCTCGGCGGCGCATTGGTCCGCCAGGATATCACCGTCAGATTCGCAGGCCGCGGCGCGGCGGCGCGGCTCAATGGCGCCTATGCGCTGAGCGGACGCTCGCATCACGATTTTACCACGGTCATGGATCACAACGTGCCCGACTGCCGTTCGTCGCAAGTCTTCAAGGGCGTTGCCGACGGCGACTCTCACGGCGTTTTCCAGGGCCGCATCCATGTGGCGAGAGATGCCCAGAAAACCGACGCGCGCCAGCTGCACAAGGCGCTATTCCTCTCGCGTGGCCCCGAGATCGATTGCAAGCCGGAGCTTGAGATTTATGCCGACGATGTGCAGTGCGCCCACGGCGCCGCGACCGGCGAGATTGATCACGATCAACTATTTTACCTGATGTCCCGCGGCATCGACCCGGCGACGGCGCGCAGCCTCTTGGTCGAGGGGTTCTTGACCGAGGCCGTCGACGAGATCAGCGTGCCCGAAGTTCAAGCGCTTTTTAGGGACGCCATCGGTGCGTGGCTAAAATCACGCGACATCGCGCGAGCGCGGCCGTGAGCCAGTCCATGGCGAAATCCGCCCCCCCGCCGCCCACGCCCACGCACGCATCCTACGATGTGATAAAGGTGCGCAACGACTTCCCGATCCTCGCGCGCGAGGTCCACGGCAAGCCGCTGGTTTACCTCGACAGCGCGGCCTCGGCGCAAAAGCCGCGCCAGGTGATCGACGCCGTTGCCCGGGTCTATGGCCACGACTATGCCAACGTCCATCGCGGCGCCTATTACCTCAGCGAAACCGCCACCGCCGCCTTTGAGGCCGCGCGTGGAAAAGTGGCGGCATTCCTCAACGCGCCCAGCGTCAAGGAAGTTGTCTTCACCAAGGGGGCGACCGAGGCCATCAACCTCGTGGCCGCGACCTGGGGTCGGCGGTTTGTTCAAGCCGGGGACGAGATCGTCCTGACCGCGCTCGAACACCACTCCAACATCGTCCCCTGGCAGCTGTTGCGCGAGGCGACCGGCTGCGTGCTCAAGGTTGTGCCGGTGTCCGCGGACGGCAGCGTCGATATCGGCGCGTTCGCGAAGATCATTGGCCCGAAGACCAAGCTGGTGGCGGTCGCGCACGTTTCCAACGTGCTCGGTACGATCCTGCCGGTGCGCGAGATCGCGGATCTGGCCCATGCCGCCGGCGCGAAGGTGCTGCTCGACGGCTGCCAAGGCGTTGTCCATGAACACGTCGACGTGCAGGCGCTCGGCTGTGACTTCTATGTATTCTCCGGCCACAAACTCTACGGACCCACAGGCATCGGCGTTTTGTGGGCGACCACAGAACTGTTGCACGCCATGCCGCCCTACCAGGGCGGCGGCGACATGATCGATACCGTGACCTTCGCCAAAACCACTTGGGCGCCGCCGCCGGCGAAGTTCGAGGCCGGCACGCCGCCGATTGCCGCGGCTATCGGGTTGGGTGCGGCCATCGACTACTTGAATTCATTGGACCGGACCCTGGTGGCCGCCCATGAGGACGCGCTGTTGCGTTACGCCATGACCGCCCTGGCCCAGGTGCCCGGCGTACGGCTTATCGGCACAGCGCGGGCCAAGACCGCCGTGCAATCCTTTGTCATGGCAGGCGCGCATCCCCATGACATTGCGACGGTGCTCGACCGTTCGGGCGTCTCGGTGAGGGCGGGGCATCATTGCGCCCAGCCGCTGATGGATGCGCTCGGCGTACCTGCGACAACCCGCGCGTCGTTCGCGCTCTACAACACCATGGCCGAAGTCGATGCGCTCGTAACCGCCTTGCGCCGCGCGCAGGACGTCTTGTTATGAACCGCGCCGCACCCCTCAGCGACGATCTGCGCGTGCTCTACCAGGATCTCATCCTCGATCACGGCCGGAGTCCTAGGAATTTTCGCGTGGTCGAACACCACACCTGCAAGGCCCAGGGGAACAACCCCATGTGCGGCGACCGCGTCAACGTGACGGCGCGGGTATCGCCGGCGGGCCTCCTGGAAGACATCGCATTTGAAGGCAAAGGCTGCGCGATCTCGGTCGCTTCGGCTTCGATGATGAGCGAGGCGCTGGCAGGCAAATTCGTGCCGGACGCCCATCTTTTGTATGCCACCGTCCACGCGCTGTGTACGGGCAAGATCGATGCCGATCAGGCGAAAGCCGCGGTACCGGCCAGCATGGCCGAAAGCGTCGATAAATTGGCGTCGCTTTCGGGCGTGCGGCAATTCCCAGTACGGGTGAAATGCGCAACCTTGGCTTGGCACGCGCTGATCTCGTGTCTTGACGGCCAGTCCCAGACGACAACTGAAAAATGACCCAGATCTTTTTAGGTAACGCACGATGACACAGCACGCGACGACACAGCAGGCGGGGGCCAAGCCATGATGCCCCCCTATGAAATGCCGGCCGGCGACGGCGAGCCGCCTCAGGAAGGCGAAAGCGTTACCGCGGGCGCGCCGCGCGATCCCGCCGTTCCGGTGGCCAATGAGGATGCCGTGGTCGAGGCCTTACGCGCGGTTTACGATCCCGAAATACCGGTGAACATTTACGATCTCGGCTTGATCTATGATGTGAATATCGCGCCCAGCGGCGACGTTGATATCCAGATGACGCTGACCGCTCCGGCCTGTCCGGTCGCCGGCACCCTGCCCAAGGAGGTCGCGGAGACGGTGGCGCGCGTGAGCGGCGTCGGCGAAGTCGAGGTCACGATCACCTGGGACCCGCCGTGGACGCAGGCCAATATGTCGGAAGTCGCCAAGGTCGCCCTGGATATGTTTTGAGCCGCGCAATCCGCGCGGATGTCCTTATATAGGTTATCGCTGTAAAGGGTATTGCTATGAGCACCAGTGCAACTGAAGCCAGCCCCGGAAAATCCCGCAAGGCGCCGCCCGCGGCGATCAAGATTTCCGATGCCGCGGCCAAACGGATCAACGAGGTCGTCGCCAAGGCCACGAAGCCGGTCCTCGGTGTGCGCGTCAGTGTCGCCGCCAAGGGCTGCTCGGGAAAATCCTATGTGGTTGAATACGCCGAAGACCGCCGCAAGTTTGAAGACATGGTTGAGCATAACGGCGCTACGGTGTTCATCGACCCTAAGGCGGTCATGTACCTGCTGGGCAGTGTCTTGGACTACCGCGAAAGCAAGATGGAAAGCGGCTTCGTCTTCGAAAATCCGAACGAAAAAGGCCGCTGCGGTTGCGGCGAGAGTTTTTCAGTTTAAGAAAACGGCAGCGGTACTCGCCACTACGCCGCGGAGGGAAAGATGGAAATCGCACTCAAGGCAATGCTTGGGGTAGCGCTGGTCGCGGTGTTCGTCGTTCTGGCAGTGGGCGTCGGCAGCTTTATCGCCGGCGGAGAATTCAACCGCAAATATGCCAACAAACTGATGCGCCTGCGCGTCGTGGCTCAGGCCGTGGCGGTGGCACTTCTGCTGGCCTTGTTGTTCTTGAAGGGCTACCTGAAATTGTAGCGGGTTTGGAGCGAGCGGTGCGGGCCCACGCCCGCACGTGACTAAGAAGCACTATGCGCACTTGTCACCGAGTTATACCAACGGCCAAGAAGTTTGACTCAACGATCTTGTCCCAACCATTGATGTCATGCCGGGCGATTGACCCGGCATCCATAGTTCAAGATGCACGGGAACGCGCGGGGTGATCGATGGACCCCGGCTCGGATGCCGGGGTGACGACGGAGTACTATGATCGGTCAGTGTCTCCGGCAGTTGGTATTACGTTGCCGAGACGATCCGCGCCGACTTCCCAAATCTAGGCATCGTGCCCAAGGGCCAAGTCCGCAGCATCGGCGGGAAGCGGAAGGCGGCTCATCAGCGCGGTTTCTTCTTTCGGGCTTTGAGTCTGGCCATGGCAGCTTTGCGCAGGGCGCTCCAGTCCGCCGCTGTCAGCGGGCTTTCAGTACTGTTCAGCCCTTCCAATAGCTTCGCTTCGAGCTGCTCTTCCGCCTTCCGCTTCTCGTCGTCGCGGATCAGCTCGCGCACATACTCGCTGGCGCTGCTGTAGCGGCCTTGGGCAATCTGCCCATCGACAAACGCTTTGAGCGGTTCGGGCAGTGAGATGTTCATGCTTTGCATCGGGCGCCTCCTAGTGGATCGAATCTAACACTTGGTGCCCGCGTTTGACTGCGGCGATGATTTTGTTTGGGTCTTTGGTCCAGGTAAAGGGTTTTGGCTTGGCGTTGATCTCGGCGAGGAATCTGTGAATAGCGGCTTTGAGGTCCTCGATAGATCG